>CAIKFU010000059.1 GCA_903826775.1 uncultured beta proteobacterium
TGATCCAAATATTGGGATTGCATTAAGCAAAATTGGTCAAAAGTACTCGATTGAAGAATACCTTGAAGGTGAGCGATTTATTTATTTTTCAAACTCTATGGGTGCGGAAGAACGGGGAAGGCTAGAAGATATATATTTGAATGATTTTGACTCATATGAGATATTCAATGAATTGGGGTGGCATGAACTTAACAATGATAATTTCATGTTTGGTGAGTTGGAGGTTATAAAAACTGGCAATGACTTAATTATTACTCCGGTTGCGCCATCGCCTTCGTTATTTATTGCGCTAAAAAGATTCATTGGGCGATTTGCAACTGGGGGTTTGCTTTAATTATCCTCAATGCTTAAATGCTGTGTGCCAATTAAATCAATTTGTTGTTTTAAGTAGGCAAAAAGTAGAATTGGCTACAAGGGCGAGCGTTCAAAATCAGTTAATGGTCCCTCCGCCAGGAGTCGAACCTGGATCTACCGCTTAGGAGGCGGTTGCACTATCCATTGTGCTACGGCGGGATCTTAACGGTCCAAACCTAAAGGAATCAATCACTTGCCACATAAAGCCCAGATTTGATTGCCAATATCAATCATCAGGTCAGGGGCATAATATGCAAAAAAAATAGCACTTAACCCCAGTATGGCTAATACATATAGACAAAATTGTAAGTAGGGCCTCTTGATCTTGTCAGAGACAAATAAAGATCTATTCATGCCCAAATTGTACTCAGACTAGAGCTACTCTGGAAATCGCTTGTTCTCTAACCGGCAAATTGATTAAAGCGGCAAATATCCCCAAGCCAATTGCAATTTGCCAAACCAGTTGATAGGAACCAGTTTGATCGAAGAAATAGCCTCCTAGGTATGCACCACAAAAGCTCCCAAGTTGATGGGAAAAGAAAACGAGTCCTGATAGCATCGTGAGGTATTTCACTCCAAAAATTTGAGCAACGATAGCATTGGTTAATGGCACAGTCGATAGCCACAGAAAGCCCATACAGGCCGCGAAAATGTAAGTGGACATTGGAGATAAAGGCAGCAAGGTAAAAAGGGTAATGGCAATAGATCTGCCAATGTAAATTCCCGATAAGAGAAAACGCTTAGGAAGTCTCTGCCCAACGAATCCTGCGAAATAGGTCCCAAAAACATTAAATAAACCAATAAGTGCAAGCGAAGTTGTGGCAACGGCTGGAGCGCCTACAGAGGGATACAGCTTTGAAAGATCCTTTAAATAAGGGGCTAAATGAACGGCGATAAATACAACTTGAAAGCCACATACAAAATAACCGAGCGTTAAAAGTCGAAAGCTGCGATTGCCCATAGCTTCAATTAAAGCCTGCTTGATAGTCTGTTCACCGGCTTTATGGGAGTAGACAAAGTTTTTCTCCCTTAGCATGTAGGCCGTAGGAACCATTAACGTTGCCATTAGGGCCAAAAAAAGAAGGGCGTCTTGAGCGCCAAAATTCGTGATCAACCCCTGTTCCACAGGGATCATGAGAAATTGCCCAAAGGATCCCGCTGCTGCCGTAATGCCCATGGCCCATACTCTCTTTTCAGGGGCTACGTTACGCCCAAGAACGCCATAAATCACACTGTAGGTAGTAGCAGTTTGGGCAAGCCCAATAAAAAGTCCGCCCGCTATGGTGAAATTCATGGCCTCAGAGGATAAGCCCATGCCAATTAACCCAAAAGCATACAAAATACCGCCTGCGATCATGATTTTCAGGGCGCCATAACGGTCCGCTAGTGCGCCAGTAATGGGTTGTACTGCCCCCCATATTAGATTTTGTAAGGCAATGGTTAATGCAAAAGTTTCGCGACCCCAACCATTGGCTGTCGTGATGGGTAAATTAAAGAGGCCAAAACCATGACGGATCCCCATCGACATGGTTACCATAAAGCCGCCAAATATCAGCACCTGACGAAGCGAAAGAGAGGTTTTCTGTTGAAAAATAATTGGTAATCCCATTTAAGAAGGTTGTTAAATCGCACCTTTGTTTTTTAACACTTCAATTTCATGTTTACTTAGGTTTAAACGTTCGCCTAATATTTCATCTGTATGCTGGCCTAAAGTTGGTGGAGGAAATCTTATTTCAACCGGGGTAGCTGAAAGTTTCATGGGACTAGAGACTAGCTTCATAATGCCCACAGTGTGATGGGGGACGTCAACTTGAATTCCGCGGGCTTGAACTTGCTCATTAGCAAATACTTCAGACAAATCATTAATGGGTCCGCATGGAACTCCAGCCTCCTCAAGCATCCTAATCCATTCCGCCTTTGTTTTTTTACGCGTCATGGTTTCTAGAAGCGGGACGAGCTTATCCCGATTCTCCACTCGAGAAGGGTTAGTTGAAAAAAGTGGATTATTAGCAAGGTGATCTTCGCCGCCTACAGTAACAAAATGACGAAACTGGCCGTCATTTCCAGCGCCAATAATCATCCACCCATCTGAAGTGGGTAATGTTTGATAAGGAACAATGGTGGGGGAAGCGTTACCCCAACGACGAGGCACTTCGTTTGAGCACAGATAGGCACTTCCAACATTAGCCATGACGGCTATTTGGGTGTCCAAAAGAGCCAAATCAATGTACTGCCCCTCTCCGGTATGGTCACGATGCACTACGGCAGCCAAAATAGCCGTAGCGGCATACATCCCAGTAAAGATATCGACAATAGCTACACCTGCTTTTTGGGGGCTAGACCCTGGGAAATCCTCTGCCTCACCAGTAACACTCATAAATCCGCCCATTCCCTGAACGATAAAGTCATAACCTGGTCTATGGGCATATGGACCATTTTGCCCAAATCCGGTAATTGAGCAATATATGAGGTTTGGCTTAATTTTTTTCAGACTCTGGTAGTCAAGGCCGTACTTGGCTAATTGACCGACTTTGTAGTTTTCAATGACGACATCAGATTCAGCGGTTAGCTGGCGGACAATTTCCTGTCCCTCAGTTTTGCTAATATCTATGGTAATTGACCGTTTATTCCGATTTATTGCTATGAAATAGGCCGTTTCTTCTGTTTCTTTCCCTTCGGCATCTCTCGCAAATGGAGGGCCCCAATGACGAGTATCATCCCCTGTTTCAGGGCGTTCAACTTTAATAACGTCGGCTCCCAAATCGGCAAGATTTTGCGTACACCATGGCCCGGCAAGCACTCGGCTAAGATCTAGTATTCGTATATGACTTAAAGCTCCCATCCCTGAATTTTGGCATGAACTCGGAAAAACATTAGAAAAATCCCAAACCAGTTTCAGACATGACTACAATTTGCGCGCATGGCTACTCGTAAAACATCTGAATATAGTGAATCATCAATTCAAGTCCTAAAAGGACTTGAACCTGTTCGTCAGCGACCTGGTATGTACACGCGTACCGATAATCCCCTCCACATCATTCAAGAAGTGTTGGATAACGCCTCTGATGAAGCTTTGGGCGGGTTTGGGAAACAGATTGCCGTAACCCTGCATACCGATGGCAGCGTCAGCGTTGAAGATGATGGACGCGGAATTCCTGTGGGTATCCATCCAACGGAAAAACTTCCGGTTGTGGAAATTGTCTTTACTCAGCTTCACGCTGGAGGAAAATTTGAAAAAGGAAGTGGTGGAGCTTATGCATTCTCAGGTGGTCTGCATGGAGTTGGGGTGTCTGTTACGAATGCTCTTTCGACGCGCCTAGAGGTGACAGTTTGGCGTGAACAGCAATTGTCTACTTTGGCTTTTGCGGATGGAAAACTCATTGAAAAATTAAAAACCAAGCCAACCGATAAGGGTGAAAAATTACATGGCACTCGTGTACGAGCTTGGCCGGATGGTAAATATTTTGATAGTCCAATTATTCCAATGGGAGATCTGGTCAGGCTATTGCGATCCAAGGCAGTTTTATTACCAGGAGTGAAGGTAACTTTAACTCATGAAAAAACTGGAGAAAATCAAAGCTGGCAATATTCTCAAGGTTTACGAGGTTACCTTAATGAGGCTATGGCGCAATCTGGACATGGCTCAGAGGTTATTCCAGCATTTGAAGGTGAGCAATATGCCACTGGCTTTGGTGATGATGACTCCTTTGCGGAAGGTGAGGGCGCAGTCTGGGTTGTTGCATGGACAGAAGATGGGCCTCCGATTCGTGAAAGCTATGTAAATCTCATTCCAACGCCTGCAGGAGGGACTCATGAAAGCGGTTTGCGTGAGGGGCTATTCAATGCGGTAAAGAGTTTTATAGAAATGCATGCTTTACAACCTAAGGGCATCAAGTTAATGCCTGAGGATGTGTTTGCAAGAGCTTCCTTTATATTATCTGCAAAAGTGCTTGATCCTCAATTTCAAGGTCAAATTAAAGAGCGTTTAAATTCACGAGATGCCGTGCGCTTGGTTTCTGGATATTCAAAATCTGCATTAGAGTTATGGCTTAATCAGCATGTAGATTACGGTCGAAAATTGGCTGAATTGGTTATTAAGCAAGCGCAGGCTCGAACACGGGCTGGTCAAAAGGTTGAAAAAAGAAAATCTTCCGGTGTTGCAATTCTTCCCGGGAAATTAACGGATTGCGAAAGCGTGGATACCAGCCTAAATGAAATATTCCTTGTTGAGGGTGATTCAGCCGGTGGTTCGGCCAAAATGGGCCGCAATAAAGAATATCAAGCTATCCTTCCTCTTCGGGGAAAAGTGCTTAATACTTGGGAGGCAGAGCGAGATCGCCTTTTTGCAAATAACGAAATACATGATATTGCTGTTGCAATAGGAGTCGACCCCCATGGTCCGGGAGATTCACCCGATTTATCAAACTTACGATACGGGAAAATCTGCATACTTTCGGATGCCGATGTCGATGGCGCCCATATACAGGTTCTCCTTCTAACTCTGTTTTATAAACATTTTCCAAAATTAATTGATTTAGGCCATATTTATATCTCTCGACCTCCTCTGTTTCGAATTGATGCGCCTGCACGGGGGAAGAAGCCCGCTCAGAAAATTTACGCCTTAGATACAAATGAACTGCAAGCTATAGAGGACAAATTGCGAAAAGATGGGGTACGCGAATCTGCGTGGCAAATTTCCCGATTTAAAGGTCTTGGTGAAATGAGTGCAGAGCAGTTATGGGATACAACGCTTAATCCGGATACACGTCGTCTTTTGCCTGTGATATTGGGTGATTGGACTGATCAAGAAACAATCAAGATAATGGATATGCTGATGGGGAAGTCTGAATCAAGCGCAAGGCGAGATTGGCTAGAAGAGCGCGGTAACGAAGTTGAGGCAGATATTTAATGAGCACAGAAAAAAACAAGGAAAATGACAATCAAGCTGATTTATTTTCAGTGATTGCAGATGATGGAATCCCCGCTTTGAATAAGAGCATGGATTCAACTTCTGTTTTGATACCCAAAACCTCTGGTGGTGGATCAAACGGACCGCGAGATCCCAAAAAGGTGGAGCTAAATGAAGATGGCAGGGATAGCCTTACCTTGGCCGTTTATGCCGAGCGCGCTTACCTTGATTATGCAATTAGCGTAGTTAAAGGCCGTGCTCTACCTGAAGTGTCCGATGGTCAAAAACCAGTCCAGCGCCGTATTTTATTTTCTATGAGCGAGATGGGTTTGCGCGCCGACTCCAAACCCGTAAAAAGTGCTCGTGTTGTTGGTGATGTTCTTGGCAAATTCCATCCTCATGGGGATCAGTCTGCATATGACGCACTGGTTCGCTTGGCACAAAGTTTTTCTTTGCGATATCCATTAATAGACGGTCAGGGAAATTTTGGATCAAGGGATGGCGATGGGGCTGCGGCAATGCGCTATACCGAGGCTCGATTAACCAAAATCGCAGGCCTTTTATTAAATGAAATTGATGAAGGGACTGTCGATTTTTCACCGAACTATGATGGCTCTTTCCAAGAACCAAAACTGCTACCTGCAAGATTACCTTTTGTTTTATTGAATGGGGCTTCTGGTATTGCTGTTGGCATGGCGACAGAAATTCCCTCACATAATTTGCGTGAAGTCGCTTCCGCAGCAATTGCATTAATGAAATCCCCCAAGTTGAAGTTGGCTGATTTATTGGCAATTATTCCAGGACCAGATTTTCCTGGCGGTGGACAAATCATTTCTACTGAATCAGAAATTGCTCAAATATACGAAGGTGGGCGTGGTAGTTTAAAAGTTCGGGCGCGGTGGTCAATTGAAGAAATGGCTAGAGGACAATGGCAGGTGGTCGTAAATGAGTTGCCTCCAGCCACATCTTCTCAACGGGTATTGCAAGAAATTGAGGAGATAACTAATCCTAAAGTTAAGTTAGGAAAAAAATCCCTTACGTCAGATCAGACAAATCTGAAGCAAACTATATTGAATGTATTAGATATCGTGCGCGATGAGTCTAGTAAGGATGCGGCAGTTCGTTTAGTGTTTGAGCCAAAAAGTAAAAATGTTGATGCGAATGAATTCGTTAATTTATTGCTTGCTCACACATCTTTAGAGTCAAATGCTCCAATCAATTTAGTCATGATTGGAAATGATGGTCGACCTCGCCAGAAGAACTTGCTGGAAATCATTTCTGAATGGGTGGCGTTTCGCATACAAACGGTAACTCGCCGTACCGAGTTTCGCCTAGATAAGGTTAGGGCTAGGATGCACATCCTAGAAGGGCGGCTAATCGTTCTCTTAAATATTGATAAGGTTATCAAGATAATCCGCAACAGCGATGAGCCAAAATCCGATTTGATCACTGCGTTTAAATTGAGTGAACGACAGGCTGAGGATATATTGGATATTCGTTTGCGCCAACTAGCTCGACTTGAGGGTATAAGAATCGAGCAAGAACTCAGTGAACTGAAATCCGAATGCGATGATTTAGAGGGTCTGCTTAACAGTGATACGGCCCTTCGCAAACGGATTATTAGGGAAATTGAAGCCGATATGAAAGAATTTGGCGATGACCGGCGGACGCTAATTCAAGAAGATAAACGCGCAATTGCAGAAACAAAAGTCATTGATGAGCCTGTTACTGTAATTGTTTCCCAAAAAGGGTGGGTGCGGGTTCGGCAAGGGCATGAACACGATGTGCAGCAATTTACATTTAAATCTGGAGATGCTCTTTATGCTGTTTTTGAATGTCGTACCATTGATGTAATACAAGGTTTTGGTAGTGATGGGCGTGTATATACAGTATCTGTTAGTGATTTACCTGGTGCAAGGGGTGATGGCGCGCCGCTAACCAGCTTTGTGAACTTGGCTGTAGGATCGCAAATGGTCGCATACTATGTTGGACAGGCTGATGATCTGGTTCTGATTTCTACCCGAGCTGGGAATGGCTTTTTAGCGAATGTTGCAGACATGACTACACGAAATAAGGCTGGTAAGTCGTTTATTGTCATTGATACCAAATTTTCTCCCGGTGATGCTCCGCTTGGGGCTGCAAAAATCCTGCCAGGAATGAATCAGGTCGCGTGTTTGTCTGAACATGCCCGCTTGTTGGTTTTCCCCCTCAATGAGCTAAAGCGCTTGCCAGTAGGAGGTAAAGGTGTAATTTTGATGGGTTTAGACGAAAAGGAAAAGCTTGCTTCTGCAATTGCTGTTGGTCCTGACGGAGCGAGTTACTCAGGAATCGGTCGAGGTGGTAAGCATAGCGATATGTCATTAGATGCTAAAACTTTAAAGACATTTGCTGGAAACCGAGCTCGTAAAGGGCATTTTGTAGAGCCACGGTTAAAAGAAGGGCGATTAAAATCTAACTAGGCTCTAGATGTAAATACAACATCAAAATTTGCGAGTAATATTTATTTTTTTATTTTTGGGAAAGAAATGCCATATTTCACGGCAATTACCTCGGCCATAATCGAAACAGCAATCTCCGAAGGGGTAAGCGCTCCAATATATATCCCAACTGGACCATGAAGGCGGTCGACTTGATCTCTATTGAGGTCAAATTCCATCAATCTATCTTTGCGCTTTTGAGTGTTTATTCGACTTCCCAACGCCCCAACATAAAAAGCCGGAGACTTAAGAGCCTCCATTAAGGCCATGTCATCAAGTTTAGGGTCATGGGTGAGCGCGACGATTGCAGTATGAGGATCAATCGCAAGTTCAATAAGCGTATCGTCAGGCATTCCCTGTACAAAGGTTACATCCTTACGATTTATACCTTCGGAATATTCCTCCCTTGGATCAATCACAATTACTTCAAAATCAGAAGCCACAGCAAAATCGGCCACATACAATGAAAGTTGTCCGGCACCAATTATTGCCATTCGCCAACGAGGCCCATAGGTGGTTTGGACAAATTGCCCATCGCATAAAAATTGGTCATTTCGATTACCAATGTCAAGACTGGAAACCCCTGTTTGAATATCAATACGGCGCCTGGTAATGCGGTGGCTTGAAACGGATTCAAGCAATTTTTCTAAAATCGAAAGCTCGGGTCTGGGTTCAACAAACAGTCGAAGGGTGCCGCCGCATGGAAGGCCAAAACGGGCAGCTTCCTCTTTAGAAACCCCATAAACCACCATTTCTGGCGTGCTTCGAGTCAATATTTCTGTTTGTACCCGTCGGATAAGGTCATCTTCAACGCAACCCCCTGAAACTGAGCCGGCAACCTGACCATCATCACGTATGGCAAGCCAAGACCCTACAGGCCGAGGTGCAGAACCCCAAGTCTGTATAACGGTAGCTAAAGCCACTGAATGCCCAGCTTTTAGCCAGTTTACCGCTGCATTTAAGACACTTAAATCTGTACTATTCATATCTATTGTTTATTCTTGTTTATGCTTGTTGGATTCTGATTCTATATATCACCCAATTATCCCCCTAAGATGCCCTCATCCGAAAATTCTACAACCGTCAGTTCAGTAACTAAAGAAGTCAATGGCAAAGCATTCCGACTTGCAGTGTTGATGTTGGCTGCGGGAGAGGGGAGTCGTGCTGGTTTTTTACCAAAGACATTGTTAAAGAAAAATGGCGAAACACTATTAAATTATTTTTGTAAATCCGTCAAAGCATTGGATCCTGTTGAGTTTATTTTAGTAACAGGTTTTTATGCTTCTGAAATTGAGGCGGAAGCAGATGAAATTCGTAATCGAATTGGGGTAAATATCAATTGCAAGAGAAACCCAATTCCAAAAAATGGTCAAGCCTCATCAGTGCGAATCGGCCTTGAATCTTTGAGTCAAAATTTCAACGCCCTTCTAGTGGCTTTATCTGATCAACCGAATATAGGCTTGCATGAATTGGAGAATTTATGCTTTGCATTTAAGGCTCGAAAACCTTTTCAGGAGGTTGTCTTGCCCATTGTTAAGGTTGGCAAAGGGTCAAAATTCCAACGTGGAAATCCGGTTATATTTTCTTCAAAAGCCATTCATCAAATTTTATCTGTGCCAGGGATGACATGCAGAGAGTATATGGATACCTATCCGGAAAAGGTTTTGAAAATGATTACCAATGATGCTGCTTACATTGCCGATGTCGATTGTCAGTCGGATATTAAAAAGTTCAATCTTGAGCTATAGGGCAAAAAGCGTAATAAGCGCTAGGGATTTTTATTGGGTTTACTAAGTATGTATTTCAGCAATTAATTCGATTTCAACGCAAGAGCCGAGGGGGATTTGCGCAACTCCAAAAGCGCTTCGCGCATGCACCCCTGCTTCTCCAAAAACGTCGAACAGTAATTCTGAACAACCATTTATAACTAAATGTTGGTCGGTATATTCATTGGTGGAATTTACCAAACCCATCACTTTAACAATTCGCTTAACGCGATCCAATGATCCAAGGTGTTCTTGTAGGGTGGCAATAAGGTCAATCCCGATTGCTCTTGCGGCACTTTTTCCGGCATCGGTATCCATATCCTTGCCTAGCTTGCCCACCCAAGGCTTCCCATCTTTCCTAGCTATATGTCCCGATAGAAATACTAATGGGCCCATTGTTGTTGCCATTACATAAGAAGCGGCTGGAGGACTTGGAGGTGGTAGTTTAATTCCAAGGGTATTTAGTCGATTAGATATGATTTGATTAGTAGCCATATGTGCGTTATTTTCGTAGCGAATTAAAAGTGGATTCTGATATATTACTTTGAAAGCTGTCGCATGGCGCTGTCTAAGCCATTCAGGGTTACGGGATACATATGAGATTTCATTAGGTTATGCATAATATCAATCGATTGACGATACTGCCAAACCGATGCTGGTTCAGGATTTAGCCAAGCAAAATGAGGGAAATGATCAATTAATCGATTAATCCAGGCGGCACCAGTTTCTTTATTCTCATATTCAACTGAGCCATGTTCTCCAAGAATTTCATAGGGCGACATTGTGGCATCTCCAACAAAGATAAGTTTGTAATCTGATCCGTATTTGTTAATGATTTCTTGAGTTGCGGTCATTTGGTTTCGTTGACGACGGTTACTTCTCCAAAGGTGTTCATAAACGCAATTGTGAAAATAGAAATGCTCTAGATGTTTAAATTCCGCTTTTGCAGCCGAAAAAAGCTCTTCAATTTTTTTGATATGATCATCCATTGACCCTCCTACATCCATTAGAAGAAGTACTTTGACCTGATTATGTCGTTCTGGGCGCATTTTTATGTCAAGCATTCCAGCATTGGCTGCGGTTGCTTGAATAGTATTGCCTAAGTCCAGTTCAAGATTCGATCCTTCGCGGGCAAAACGCCGAAGTCGCCTAAGGGCAACTTTAATATTTCTTGTTCCTAGCTCTAAACTGCCGTCATAGTCTTTATATTGACGCGCTTCCCAAACCTTAATCGCCGTTCTATTGCCTGCACTTTTCCCTCCAATCCTTATTCCTTCGGGATGGTATCCATTATTGCCAAATGGCGATGTTCCTCCTGTGCCAATCCATTTATTACCACCGGCATGGCGCTCATGTTGTTCTTTCATTAGTTCTTCTAGGCGATTCATTAACGCATTGACCCCGCCCAATTTTTCTAATGCATTTTTTTCTTCGTCTGACAAATATCGCCGTAAATTTTTTTCCAACCATTCAATGGGAATATTGGGCTGGAGGGATATCAAATACTCAACTCCTCTAAAATAAGCACCAAAAACTTGGTCAAATCGATCGAAGTACTGTTCGTCTTTTATTAATACAATGCGAGCCAGCTGATAAAACTCGTCAATAGATGGGTTAATAATGTTTGCTTGTAAAGCATCGAGTAGAGTTAAAAATTCACGAACTGAAACTGGAATTTTTGCCTCTTTCACTCTTAAAAAGAACTGAATCAGCATAAGATGATTAAGGGTTTATTCAGCGATGATTTCGGTTCATGCTTACTAAACGTTCAAATAGACTGGTATCTTGTTCGTTCTTTAGAAGGGCCCCAAGCAAGGGCGGTATAGTAATTTTTTCATCATCGCTGTAAAGAACGTCAGACGAAATGTCTTCCGCAAGCAGTAGTTTTAACCAATCTATTAATTCCGAGGTGGATGGCTTTTTCTTAAGCCCAGGCAAGGATCGAATTTGATAAAAGGATTTAAGTGCAGCGCTCAGTAAGTCGCTTTTAATATTTGGATGATGAACGTCAACAATGGATTTCATTGTTTCAGCATCTGGAAAAGAAATGTAATGGAAAAAACAACGCCGTAGAAAGGCGTCTGGAAGTTCTTTCTCGTTATTTGAAGTGATGATGACCAAAGGGCGATGCCTAGCTTTAATTAGCTCTCTAGTTTCATATACATAAAACTCCATCCGATCTATTTCCCTTAAAAGGTCATTCGGAAATTCGATGTCAGCTTTATCTACTTCATCGATTAGCAATACAGTAGGAACCTCGGCTTCAAATGCCTGCCAGAGAACCCCCTTAACAATGTAGTTGCCTATATCTCGAACTTTTTCATCGCCAAGCTGGGAGTCTCGCAATCTGCTGACGGCATCATATTCATATAAACCTTGCTGTGCTTTGGTGGTTGACTTTATATGCCATTGCATTAGGGGCATTTTTAAGGCATTCGCAACTTCCTCAGCCAGCATTGTCTTGCCTGTGCCAGGCTCTCCCTTAATTAGTAGGGGTTTTTGCAACCGGATTGCGGCATTAACTGCCAATTTCAAATCGTCCGTAGCTACATAACTTTGTGAGCCATTAAAGCGATTTAAGGGTTTATAGACGTGATTATTCATTTGATGGGGGTAAATTAAACGGCATTTTCAAGATTACAGTATAGGGAATTTCATGCTTTTGAGCAGCAGGGAAGACTGCATTCCGCTATACTCTCACGAACTTAACATTGATCAATTTGGTTATTGATAATTTTCATGAAAACTTTCTTCAATTCTCAGCGGTTCCTTCTTTTTAACGTGGTTATTTCTGCTGGATTACTTTATACGACGGCTGGTGCTCAAGCTGATGAAATTAAAGGTGCCGCAGATGCGGGAAAAGGTAAGGTTTGGCTTTGTATTGGTTGCCACTCTATCCCTGATTATCGTGCTGACTACCCAATGGTATACGCAGTCCCAAAACTTGGGGGACAAAACGCTGGTTATATTGCAAGCGCATTGACAGAATATAAAAAGGGTGGAAGAAAGCATCCTACGATGCGTGCGATAGCTACCAGCTTATCGGACCAGGATATGGCTGATATTTCTGAGTATTATGCTGCCCAGAATACCAGCGCTACCAACAATCCCTTGAAGTGAAATTTGATAGATATTTAAGGTTAAACACATGAAAGTCGTAATCACCACAGTATTTCTAGCTCTTCTGCTCTCAAGCGCTGGATTGGTTCATGCTGCAAATGCAGAAAGAGGGCAGCAATTGGTTGAAAAAGGGAATTGCGCATCATGTCATGGTGCTGGCTTAAAAGCGCCGATCCTTCCTGCTTATCCTAAATTAGCAGGTCAATACCCAGATTATATTTTTTATGCACTACGCGCCTATCAGATTGGCGGTTCCAATCCTTTGTTTGGTCGCGTCAACGCCATAATGTCTGCTCAGGTTCAACCTTTTTCAACTAACGACCTACAAGATATCGCAGAATACATATCTTCCTTACCCGGTGATTTTGTTGTTAAAAAGTAATTCAGGTTTTTAATAAGAATTCTTTAGGGGTTCACCAATCGCTTAATTGGTATGGGTCTTATCCTGTTGCTCGAAGGCCGTTTTCCAAATGGATATTCATGGCCAATTGGGCAGCGGCTGGATCCCCTTTAAGAATCGCCTTGAGTATGGCTCTATGCTCAACTAGCGAGTTTTGTAGCCGCCCACTTCTAGTTAGTGAATCCCGTCGTTGCAGTTTCAGTACTTTTCTTAGGTCTGTAATAACTCCATTCATCCAATGATTTCCGGCAATCTCTTGTATTAATTCATGAAATCTCACATTCAGTTCAAAAAATTGCTCTATATCTCGATCAGCTGCTGCTTTTTCAAGCTTCAGATGTAGGGTGTCAAGTTTATTTAAATCGACTTCAGTAGCTTTTATTGCCGTTTCTTTTGCTGCTTGACCCTCCAAAAGGGAAAGAATGACAAAAATCTGTTCTAAATCATTTTTTTCGACCTCGGTTACATAGGCGCCACGCCGTAGCTTCATCGTCACCAATCCTTCCGATGCCAAAACTTTAATTGCTTCACGCATTGGTGTTCTGCTTATCCCAAATTCAATTGCCAAGCTTTGTTCGTCGAGCCAGCTTCCTGGTTCTAGCTGATGTGCAAAAATTTGCGTCCTTAATCTTTCTGCTACTTCTTCGTATAGAGGGCGGTTATTTAATTTTGAATTCATAATTATGTATACAATATATAGACAAAGATTGTTTTGTCAAGCAAAATAGCCCTACACTTATAGCAACAATGTAATAAAGCCAAATAGGAGTGCTTTATGAGTATGAATGATAAAAAATCCATGGATAAGGGGTGGCCCGAAGTCCCACACTCAGATTTGAGTGCATGGATAAAGTCTGCTCAAAAATCCGCACCCGACGGAAATGTTGGGGATCTTGGATGGAAAGCGCCCGATGGAATTCACCTTAAGGCGCTTTACACTTCCGCCGATGCGGATGGGTTGTTGTATACGGATACGTTACCGGGATTCGAACCATTTGTGCGGGGTCCTCAGGCAACCATGTACTCAGTACGACCATGGACTATTCGTCAATATGCTGGATTTTCAACGGCAGAAGAATCAAATGCTTTTTACCGAAAGGCCTTAGCCGCTGGTGGTCAAGGAGTATCTGTTGCATTTGATTTGGCAACTCACCGTGGTTATGACTCCGATCATCCTAGGGTTACCGGTGACGTAGGTAAGGCGGGTGTAGCTATTGATTCAGTAGAGGATATGAAAATATTGTTCGATGCCATTCCTTTGGACAAAGTTTCGGTTTCAATGACGATGAACGGGGCAGTCTTGCCAGTATTGGCAGGGTATATTGTTGCGGGCGAAGAACAAGGCGTTGATCAAGGGAAATTATCAGGAACAATTCAGAACGATATTCTGAAAGAGTTTATGGTCCGCAATACGTATATCTATCCGCCAGAGCCTTCAATGCGCATTATTGGGGACATTATTGAATATACGGCTAAACACATGCCCAAATTTAATTCAATTTCAATATCTGGATACCACATGCAAGAAGCTGGGGCAAATCAGGTATTGGAGCTTGCATTCACGTTAGCAGATGGAAAGGAATATGTAAAAACTGCGCTAAAGAAGGGGTTAGACGTTGACGGTTTCGCAGGGAGACTTTCTTTTTTCTTTGCTATTGGTATGAATTTCTATTTGGAAGTCGCCAAACTGCGTGCAGCTCGTTTGCTTTGGTGGCGCATTATGAAGAATTTTGAACCAAAAAATCCCAAATCGTTGATGTTGCGTACTCACTGCCAAACATCTGGATGGTCCCTGACAGAACAAGATCCCTACAACAACGTCGTACGGACAACAGTTGAGGCAATGGCAGCAGTTTTTGGTGGCACTCAATCACTGCATACTAATTCGTTTGATGAAGCTATTGCGTTGCCTTCAGATTTTTCCAGTCGGATAGCTCGCAATACCCAATTAATATTGCAAGAAGAAACGCATATAACAAGCGTAATAGATCCTTGGGCTGGGTCTTATATGATGGAAAGCCTGACTCAAGAAATGGCAGATAAGGCCTGGGAAATTATTCTTGAAGTGGATGCAATGGGTGGAATGACTAAAGCAGTTGAAAGTGGTTGGGCCAAGTTAAAAATTGAAGCTTCGGCTGCAGAGAAACAAGCGAAAATCGATTCAGGCTCTGATGTAATTGTCGGGGTAAATAAATATAAGCTCGGAAAAGAAGACATTGTTGACGTCTTGATGATAGACAACGATAAGGTACGAGAAAGCCAGATTGTTCGCTTAAAGTCCATAAAGGCTAAACGCGATACTAAAAAAGTGGAAGCAGCTCTAGATGCCCTGACCAAGGCTGCTGGGGATGGTACTGGCAATCTTTTGGAGTTAGCAGTTCAAGCGACTCGTTTGCGGGCTACCGTAGGCGAGATTTCGGATGCATTAGAAAAGATTTATGGGCGCCATCGCGCCGATACTCAAAAGGTGACTGGTGTGTATGCTGCTGCTTATGATTCAGCCGAAGGCTGGGAAAAACTTAAAGATGAAATAGCCAATTTCGCAAATGAATATGGTCGACGTCCTAGGGTTATGATTGCTAAGCTTGGGCAGGATGGCCATGATCGAGGTGCTAAAGTGGTTGCAACTGCTTATGCAGATTTAGGCTTTGATGTTGATATCGGTCCGTTATTCCAGACTCCAGAAGAATGTGCCAGACAGGCTATTGAAAATGACGTCCACGCGTTGGGAATTTCCACTCTAGCTGCAGGACATAGAACATTGGTTCCAGCAATTATTTCTGAATTAAAAAAACTGGGAGCTGATGACATCATTGTTTTCGTTGGCGGCGTTATACCAAGACAAGATTATGATTTTTTATACGAAGCTGGTGTAAAGGGGATTTATGGTCCTGGGACACCAATTCCGGCATCTGCCAAGGATGTACTAGAAAATATTCGAAAACAAGCAAATCCTAATTAGGCAAATTGAATAATTTTTAAATATATACATAAAATATGTTGAGTCCCGATGATCAGGTTCTGATCGATAATTTAACTGGTATTCCTTCCCCGGCGAAAAGACGGGCTTTAGCTAAAATCATCACATTACTTGAATCAACGCGCGTGGACCATCGCGTGCGAGCCGATAATTTATTAAATGCATTGTTGCCTTATGCCGGTAATTCATTTCGTTTAGGTATTTCTGGAGTTCCTGGAGTTGGAAAATCCACCTTAATTGAGGCTTTAGGTCTTTACCTTATTGATCAGGGGCACCGAGTTGCCGTACTTGCAATCGACCCTTCGTCAAGCTTATCCGGCGGCTCAATACTTGGCGATAAAACCCGCATGGAAAAACTTTCTGTACATGAGAATGCCTTTATAAGGCCAAGCCCTTCCTCTGGAACACTTGGTGGCGTTGCCGAAAAGACTCGCGAAGCGGTTTTGGTTGCAGAAGCGGCTGGTCATGATGTTGTAATAATTGAAACGGTAGGAGTTGGGCAAAGCGAGATTGCAGTTGCTGGAATGACTGATTTATTTTTATTGCTTCAGCTTCCAAACGCTGGGGACGATCTTCAGGCGATTAAAAAAGGCGTCATGGAACTCGCGGATTTAATAGTAATTAATAAAGTAGACATTGATCCCAATGCTGCAACTCGTGCCCAGGCTTTTATTACTAGCTCATTGCGTTTACTTGGATTTCAGGGAAATCCAGATCATGCAAGCCACGATATTAAATATTGGCATCCAATGGTGATGGGTTTGAGCGCTTTAAATGGCATTGGTATTACTGAGTTATGGGAGCAGATACTACGTTTTAAGAAATTGCAGGTTGCTAACGGAAAGTTTAATTCCAGGCGCAAACTTCAGGCTGGTTCTTGGATGTGGGAGCGAATTGATGCCGGCTTAAAAGGAGCGTTTCGAAACCACCCGGCTGTAAAAACACTTTTACCTGAATTTAGTGCGCAAGTTAATCAAGGAACCATGGCTGCCTCGGTTGCCGCAAGGCGTTTACTTGCAGCAATGGGGCATGAATATTTTTAAGGAGTCAGCATGAAAGATATCATTCAGCAACTAGAGGCTAAACGCGAGCTTGCCCGTCTTGGAGGTGGCCAAAAACGTATTCAGGCGCAACATGCTAAAGGTAAATTAACCGCACGTGAGCGTATTGAGCTTCTTTTGGATGCCGGAACATTTGAAGAGTGGGACATGTTCGTCGAGCACCGTTGTAACGACTTTGGTATGGCTGAACAAACCGTTCCGGGCGATGGCGTAGTTACTGGGTACGGAATGATTAATGGTCGACTGGCGTTTGTCTTTTCACAAGACTTCACCGTCCTAGGGGGGTCCCTTTCTGAAGCTCACGCTGAGAAAATTTGCAAAATTATGGATCAGGCCCTAAAAGTTGGGGCTCCAGTTATTGGGCTAAATGATTCTGGAGGAGCTCGTATTCAAGAAGGCGTAGCCTCATTGGGCGGCTATGCTGAAATTTTCCAACGCAACGTTACTGCTTCGGGTGTTATTCCGCAGATTTCTCTTATTATGGGCCCTTCCGCTGGCGGTGCCGTTTATTCGCCAGCTTTAACTGATTTCATCTTTATGGTGAAAGATAGTTCATATATGTTTGTTACTGGCCCCGAAGTGGTCAAGACCGTTACTCACGAAGATGTAACTGCTGAAGAGTTGGGTGGGGCCGTGACTCACTCAACCATTTCAGGCGTCTGCGATTTAGCCTTTGAGAATGATGTGGAAGCCATCATGATGTTGCGACGGTTTTTTAACTACTTGCCGCAATCAAATCGCGAAAAAGCCCCCATAGTACGGAGTCCAAATCGAGTTGAAGAGCCCGATTATTCATTGGACACATTGGTGCCAGCCAACCCAAACCAGCCTTATGACATGAAGGAACTTATCACTAAGGTTGTGGACGATAGCGAGTTCTTTGAGTTGCAACCTGATTTTGCTAGAAACATTGTGATTGGTTTTGCTCGAATAGAGGGCCAATCCATTGGAATTGTTGCTAACCAACCACTCGTATTGGCTGGCTGCCTTGATATTAAGGCGTCCATTAAGGCTGCTCGTTTCGTACGATTTTGCGATGCCTTCAACATTCCAGTCGTTACTTTGGTTGATGTTCCAGGTTTTATGCCAGGAACGACACAGGAGTTTGGCGGCATCATTAAACATGGAGCTAAGCTGTTATATGCATATGCAGATTGCACGGTCCCAAAGGTGACATTAATTACCCGAAAGGCATATGGTGGCGCTTACGATGTGATGGCTTCAAAACATTTAAGGGGCGATGTTAATTTTGCTTGGCCATCTGCAGAAATAGCAGTAATGGGTCCGAAAGGGGCTGTGGAAATTATTTTCCGCGAAGAAAAGGGTGATCCCGCAAAAATTGCTGCACGTGAATCTGAATACAAGGCTAAATTTGCCAATCCATTCGTTGCTGGACGTCGCGGATATATAGATGACGTTATTTTGCCCCATGAAACACGAAAACGGATTGCACGATCCTTAGCGATGCTGAAAGACAAAGATTTAAAGAACCCTGCTCGTAAACACGGCAATATTCCCCTGTAACGTAAAGGCGACCATATTATGACTACGAAAATGTTCAAGAAAATTTTAATCGCAAATCGCGGTGAAATTGCATGCCGTGTGATCTTTACTGCTAAGCGCATGGGTATCAAAACTGTTGCTGTGTATTCAGAGGCCGATAAAGAGGCTCGACACGTTCAACTTGCAGATGAGGCGATTTGTATTGGTCCAGCACCATCCCGTCAATCGTATTTGGTAATGGATAACATAATTCAAGCGTGTAAAGATACTGGTGCAGAAGCAGTTCATCCTGGTTATGGCTTTCTTTCTGAAAATGAACAATTTGCTCGCCGCTGCGAAGAAGAGGGTATTGTTTTTATTGGCCCAAAATACAAATCAATTGCTGCAATGGGGGATAAAATTGCCTCCAAAAAATTAGCAAAGGAAGCTAAAGTAAACACGATTCCCGGTGTTAACGAAGCGATTGAAAAGCCTGAAGACGCAGTCAAAATCGCCCAGGGAATTGGCTACCCAGTAATGATTAAGGCTTCTGCAGGTGGTGGTGGCAAGGGTTTGCGTGTTGCATTTAACGACAAAGAGGCATTTGAGGGTTTTACTGCCTGTCGAACTGAGGCGATGAATAGTTTTGGTGATGATCGCGTCTTCATTGAGAAGTTTGTAGAAGGACCTCGTCATATAGAAATACAAGTACTTGGTGACTCTTTCGGCAATGTTGTTTATTTATGGGAACGAGATTGCTCAATTCAGCGACGTCATCAAAAGGTAATAGAGGAGGCGCCTTCTCCATTTATTGATCCAGAAACTCGTAAAGCAATGGGTGAGCAAGCGGTATCTTTGGCAAAAGCTGTAAATTATCAATCTGCCGGAACTGTTGAGTTTGTTGTTGGAAAGGATAAATCATTCTATTTTTTAGAAATGAATACCCGCTTGCAGGTTGAACATCCTGTTACAGAGGGCATTACCGGTTTAGATCTTGTTGAACAAATGATTCGCGTTGCAGCTGGAGAAAAGTTGTCATTTACTCAAGATCAAATCAAGTTGAATGGTTGGGCTATGGAGTGCCGCATTAATGCTGACGATCCATTCCGAAATTTTTTACCATCAACAGGTCGGCTAGTAAAATATCGTCCACCTGAGGCTGTTAATGAAGTACGAGTTGATACTGGGGTATATGAAGGCGGGGAAATACCCATGTATTACGATTCAATGATTGCCAAATTAATTGTTCACGGTGAGAATCGCCAAGAGGCAATTGAAAAAATGCGTAATGCACTAAATGAATTTGTAATTAGAGGAATTCACTCGAATATTCCTTTTCAAGCGGCTCTTTTGCAGCATCCCCGTTTTGTTTCTGGCGACTTTAATACTGGTTTTATTGCGGAGGAGTATCCGCATGGATTTCAAAAGGACTCTGTTCAGCCATCAGATCCAAAGCGTTTGGCTGCCTTAGCAACATTTATGCGGCATCGCTATCTTGAGCATATTAAATTGATTGATGGTCAATTGGTTGGCCATGAAATGGTTGTTGCCAAGAAATTTGTAGTGGTATCAGGCGCTCGGGTTGGTTCAAATGAAAATCCATATGAATTGGCCACTCGTATAGAATTAAAGGACTCAATTTACTCCGTTTATGTTGAGGACTCCGAAAGCGTGAGTCGCTATGACATTATGAGCGATTGGCGTCCTGGTGAAATTTGCTTGCGTGCATCAATAAATGGCACTCGAAAAATTACCGCCCAAGTGGAGCGACGTGGTGTTCGATATCACCTCGTTCTTGATGGTGCTCAATATGATTGCATGGTGCTAAGTCAATTGGGTGCAGAACTTCAGCGTCGGATGCCTGTTAAGGTTCCGCCCGATACTTCGAAACTTGTGCTTTCTCCAATGCCAGGATTGCTGACTAAAATTGCAGTTTCTGTTGGAGAGGTGGTAACTGCCGGACAAAAACTAGCCGCCATAGAAGCGATGAAGATGGAGAACGTGCTAACCGCTTCCCAGGATGGTGTTGTTGAAGAAATTTGCGCTACAGAGGGCGACAGCTTGATGGTTGATCAAATTATTATTCGATTTAAATAGGTGTATACATGTCAATAAGCAAAAATCGTCCTTTTAAAGTCTTGGGGCTTCAGCAAATAGCCATTGGCGGCCTTGATAAGGGCCGATTACGCAATCTGTGGATTGAATTATTGGGCTTTGAATTCAAAAGTACCTTTGTTTCAGAGCGAGAAAATGTTGATGAGGATATTTGCTCGGTTGGCCTGGGAATACATCAAGTTGAGGTTGATTTGATGCAACCTTTAAATTCAAACAAAAAGCCTGCGGTAGATCAAACCCCTTTAAATCATGTTGGACTTTGGGTGGACGATTTACCTAAAGCTGTTGAGTGGTTATCAGAGCAAGGGCTACGTTTTGCGCCTGGAGGCATCAGGGCCGGGGCCGGGGGTCATGATATTATTTTTGTCCACCCCAAGGGAAATGAAGAATTTCCTTATTGCGGTGAAGGTGTCTTAATCGAGTTAGTCCAGGCACCTCCGGAGGTTATCAAGGGTCTAAGTCTATAGCTTAGAATTGCGCTTCCTTAGACTTCTTACTATATGAGATCCAATTGACACGCTTATTGGCAATCGATACATCGTCAACATGGTGTTCGGTTGCGTTATTTTCCGATGATGAAGAACCCATCTTTCGTCATGAGCAATTAGCGGCCTCCGCCAGTCAATATCTTTTGCCATGGATTCAAGAAATTCTGCTAGAAAAAAATATTCAATTGCATGAATTGGATGGAATAGGTGTAGGTGTTGGTCCAGGGGCATTCACGGGAGTGCGCTTAAGCATTGCAGTAGCTCAAGGTCTAGCATATGCAGCAAAAATACCCGTATTTCCCGTAATCAGTTTAGATGCGATAGCAATGCAATCAATTCAAAAACCCGCTTTTTTAAAATATAAACCAGAGAGATTTTTGGTTTGCATTGATGCTCGAATGGAAGAGGTTTACTGGGCGGTTTATGAAATGATAATTTTTAATGCCAAAGAGACGCCCCGCAGGATTGGGGGAATTCACTTAACAAAACCTGAAAATCTTGACCTTAACGGAGTTGATTTTCTTGTTGGCAATGGAGCGGCAGCATATAAAGATCGGATTTTATTATCAAGTGCAGCACCTTTCCCTCGTGAGAATATTGATACTGACGTCAATATACATTCTCTTGGTATTTTACTTTGTGCTCTAGACATGCTTAAAAATGGTCAACAACAGGATGTCCATGATCTAGAGCCTGTTTATGTTCGCAATAAAGTCGCTCGCACAGTTCTGGAAAGAGCCTAGCATTAAATGCTTGAAAATAAAAACACGAATTTAAAAATTGAAGGAATTTCAGAGCTTTCATTTTCACCAATGCAGTTGATTGATTTAAATCTGGTCCTTGAATTAGAATCGGCATCTCATATTCACCCATGGTCAGAAAAGAATTTTTCTGATTCTTTATTGGCGGGACATTGGGCGTATTGCATACGACCAATGGCGGGTAAATTAGTGAAAGATTTCCATACTAATCTTCCGATACTTTGGGGTTATTGCATTCTTTTTCCGGCGGTAGATGAATTGCATTTGCTGAACATCACGGTATCCCCAAAATTTCGCAGGCTTGGTATTGCCTCTCGTATCATGCAAGTGATTGAGGGTGTAGCTTTCCGCCAGAAATTTCCCAAAATTATCCTTGAAGTTCGCCCTTCTAACGTTTCAGCTGTAAAGCTGTATGAATCCGCTGGATATGATGTGATCGGGGTGCGTAAAAATTATTACCCCCTTAATCCTGGCTCCAATTTGCGTGAAGATGCGCACGTGATGGCTAAAACAATTATGCTAGATGAATGAATAGAAACATACGCTCCTCGTTTTTAAAAGAAATGGGTATTTCCGAATGGACATCAAAAGATTCGGTGTTGATTAACAAACCCCAAATGGAGCAGGCTGAGAATGCTTTAAAAGAGGAAAACCTCGATAATGGTATTGCGCAGAACCAAAGTCCAAAAACGAATGAAATGTGGTGGTTTATTGGTTCAAACCCAGAGGGTGACTCCCAAATTCTGTTTCAAAACATTATTCGTGTCTTGGGGATTGGAGCAAATTCTTGGCTTTGGATAAACCAAGAAATGAATATAAATGATGTTGAAATCAACCACGAAAACGTACCGTTGGTAGCTTTTGCTTTTGGTCAACTTGCAGCCCAAAAATTAAGTGGTGAAAAAGATAATCTTGCTGGGCTTCGGGATGTTGTACTCTCCATTGAGCGCAAGGATGAAGTCAGTATTCCATTAATTGCAACTTTTGATTTAAATCATCTGTTATCAAAACCAAAAGATAAGGAGTTGCTTTGGCAGGACCTAATGCTTGCTCGCTCGGTATTGCAAAATATGTAAATTCAAAACGCGGTACCCGTACTGTGGAAGCCTATTAATGCCTTCCTTGTCCAATAAGGTGTAAAGAGTCATATTCCATTTGGTTTGCAGCGTGACGACGCATTACAAGCCACATAACTAGCCCAACAAAAACACCGAATCCAATGATGACATAGGTAATGGGGATGTCGAGCCAAATTAGCAATGCGTAGATTAGTAACATCATAAGCACTGATATATTTTCATTAAAATTCTGAACGGCTATTGAATGGCCGGCAGACATTAATACATGCCCTCGATGTTGCAATAGTGCATTCATTGGAACAACAAAGTATCCCGCAAACCAACCTACAAGGATCAGTAAAAAGTACGGTGGAATTAAATTTAATGTGATCTTAAAATTACCGATTTGAGCTAGAACGGTACCGGGTAACATTTCAATGTGATATATCGCCATAATACAAACGACAACACCCATTGCTATTCCATACGGTAATACCTGAAGCGATTTGCTAAGTGGAACTCTCCAAGCAGCCCAGACAGCCCCTCCAGCAACCCCAACAGCTGAAATAGCCTGCAAAATTGCCCCCTCTGATAAATTCATATGTAAAGCAACCTGAGCCCACTTAATGACAATAAACTGCAAAGTTGCACCTGCACCCCAAAATAAGGTAGTTACAGCCAACGAAATTTGACCCAAACGGTCGTTCCAGAGGGTTTTGAAACAAATCGAAAAATCTTTAATTAATTCTATTGGGTTGGTTTTCTGAGATACGTATCGAGCACCAGTATCTGGAATTCTTAAATTTATTAACGCTGCAGCTACATAAATCAACATAATAATTAGGATTGCTGATTCTGCGGGAGTATCTATGCCCGTAGTGATCAAGGGCATATCAAACCCAAGCAAATCGCTTGAAACGGAATTGCTAATCAAAACACCGCCTAACACGGTACCCAAAATAATAGAGGTAACCGTTAAACCCTCAATCCAACCATTTGCGGCGACTAATTTTTCTGGAGGCAACAATTCAGTTAGGATGCCATATTTTGCGGGCGAATAAGCGGCAGCACCTAAACCCACGATTGCATATGAAAACAAGGGGTGGCTCCCAACTAGCATGGCTACACAACCAATAAACTTAACTGTATTGGTAATAAACATCACATTACCTTTGGGGCGGGAGTCGGCAAATGCCCCAACAAAAGCTGCTAGCAAGACATATGAAAGAACGAAGAATAATTTGAGTAAAGGAGTCATCCAGGCCGGAGCATTAAGCTGGGCCAGAAGCGCTATTGCTGCAATTAGCAAAGCGTTATCAGCTAGCGACGAAAAAAATTGCGCCGCCATAA
>CAIKFU010000060.1 GCA_903826775.1 uncultured beta proteobacterium
ATGATTTCGAAGTGTATGTTCGCTGATGTTAAGTTGGTCGGCAAATTCCTTTCGAGAGCTTTCCGCGTTGTTCATGATGGCCATCACAATTTGCTTTTCCTTTTTAGAAAGGCTTGCAAGTTTTTGTTGCTCCGGAGACAGTTCGGCTGAAATGGTGGCCTCGGCAATCTGAGTTAATATTTGCTCCGTAGCGTCAGGGCTTACCCAGGTCGAGCCTTGGTGTACGGTATCAATGGCATTAAGAACGCTTTCTGTTGAAACGTCTCGTTGAATACCAACCCAGTGGCTATAATTTTCTTCGGCATCCCTAACCGGGGTTAGTGTTAAATCAATCCAGAATTCTTTGCCATGCCTTGAGTAGTTGATGAGTTCGGCTCTGATCGGTTTATTTTGGCGAATGGATTGCTTAATGGCTTGTAGAGTCGTTTTTTGTGTTTTTGGACCTTGTAGTAATTTCGGGCTCTTTCCGATAACTTCATCCCGGGAGTATCCGGTTTTGCTAATAAACGCATCGTTTACAAAAACAATCTTTGGCCCTTCGATACTATTTGATCCAGAGTCGGTGACGATGACGACGTCCTTAACTTGGGAGATGCAGGCATTTAAGAGACGTAACTGCTCCTGTAATGCATACCTTAATGAAATATCTTGCATTGTTCCAATGAGTCTTGTGGGCGACCCATCTTGACTGTATTCCCAGTGCCCTGATGCCAGAGCCCAGGAAGGGTGCTGATCGGACCATCTGGTGAACTTGCAAATCAATTCAAAACGCTTTTGAGAAACCAGCGCTTTGTCGATGTTCTCCATTAGTTGATTGCGGTAAGGAGTATCAATAAGACTCAATAAAGCGCTAATTTCCAAGGAAAAATCTGACCTAATGCCAAATATAGACTCTAGTTTTTTTGAGCGAATCGTGAACTTGCTTTCAAAGTCCAGTGTGTAGTGTCCAATTTGCCCAACATCCTGCGCAATTTGCAGTATCGCTTCGTTTTCAATCAGGGAATTCTCAGCCGATTGGCGACTGATTAAAGCATCCGTAAGTTGTTGAACTTCTATCGTATCAAAGGGTTTTTTAAGAATAAAAAAGCGATCTGAATACGCTAATTTTTCTCGAATTTCTTCCCAGGTGAAATCCGAGAATGCGGTGCATAAAACAATTTGTAGGTCAGGTTGTATTTTCCATATTTCTTGAATAGTTTCCAAACCATTCCAGCCATTCGGCATCCTCATATCGACAAATGCAAGAGCAAAATGGTGGTTTTTATTTTGCGCGCTTTGCACCAGTTGCACGCCGTCCTGTCCCCGCTGAGCAAAGCTCACATCGTATTGCACTTTTCTTTCAGCAGACCTGCCCCCTCCAAAGATGGCTGCCGAAAGGTTTAGTAATTCACTTGATGGTGCGGTATCCGGGCAAAGTACCTTGCGAAAATCCCCATGAATCTCCGGGTTATCGTCGATTACAAGAATACGCCTGATATTTGCAGGAGTTTTATTCATTTTTTAAGTGTAAATCTCTTTGGAATGGTTTGGTAGCGTCAGAATGAATGTAGCTCCAAGACCTTCCCCATCGCTATAGGCTCTTAGTGTTCCGCCCATCTCGTTGGCGGCAATAGCGCTGGCATGAAGACCAAAACCATGCCCATATTGCTTAGTAGTAAATCCGTAGCTAAACAATTTTGTAAGGACTTCGGGTTTAATTCCAACCCCGTTATCGATAATCCGTAACTCGACTAAACCGTTGCCGGTACCGTGACTACTAATTTTGAATAATCGATCTTTCGTATTTGATGCGGCCAAGGATTCGGTTGCATTGGTGATGAGATTAAGAATAATTTGACTAAGTTTATTTTTGTCACCGGTCCAGGTTAATTCGGGATCGTTTTCTAGTGTGACCTCAATGGAGGAGTGCCCAAATGTGCTGAGATGCAAATCCAACACTGATTGAATCAGTTCAGCCACTTTAAAGGTTTCATTGATGCCAAGTTGGCCGCTAAATGATTGTTGTTTGCTGATAATGTCGTTGACGTGTTGAATGCTGGAGTTCAGTCGATCGGTTTCGTTTATCAGGCTTTTATGTTCTGTTTCCCATTGGTTCGATAGCATGGTGATTAATTGTGGTAGCTGCCGTCCCTTCTCATCCTGTGTAAGAAAATTGGATAAATTGGCCTTTTGATTGTTAATAAGATCCGATACCTTGGTTAAGCTAAGTAAAGGGGTATTTTTAAGCTGGTTTTTCATCTGCGAAATCGAAACATTGATGCTATTGAGAACATTGCCAATGTTGTGCAGAACGCTGTTAGCGACTTCAGCCATACCAGCTCTATGGGATACTTCAGATATGCGTTTATTCACTCTGAATAATTCTTCTTGCGCCTGCTGTCTTATAGAAATCTCACGAGTTAATTCGGCGGTTCTTTCTTGCACTCGTATTTCGAGCTTTTCATGAGCATCTTTTAGTGCGGATTGAGCCAGCTCCCGCTCGGAGAATTCCAAGTTGATTTTTTCATTCGCCTTCAAGAGCAAAATGATGCTTAGAGCGATCAAGGACATACTGAATGACGTTGCGGCCCATATCCAGCGAATGCTTCTGTACCAGTTTGCCAGATAGAGGTCCTCTGTGATGACTACCGTGACTATAAAAGGGTAGCGTGGTACTTCGCGGGCTGCGGCCATTCGATAGTTGGTGGGATTTTCGTCAGAAAATCTGGGCGAATTTGTGATGAGTACACCGTGACTCAGTTTTTTATCGACGATAATTTTTTTGGTGGAACTCGATAAATTTTGCTCCCCAAGAAGCTGTTCTGTAAATGGCCATCGCGACATGAGCGTTAGGTCGTCTCGGTATAGGCTGACCGAGGAGTTGAATCCTAGGTTGCCGCTAATTTTTTCATAAAACTTTGAAAAAACTTCAGAAGAAATCGCAACCGACAGGACGCCAAGAAATTCCCCATTGGCACCATTTATCCTTCTAGAGAGAAAAAATATCCATTGGTTGCTGGCCTTGCTAAGGACAGGACGGCTATAAAAGAGGTCGTTGGATTTATGGGTTTGGTGCCATTTAAAAAAGTCGCTATCAGCGACATTGATTTCTGGCGGTGGGAAGGAACGGCTAAAGTTCAAAACCTCACCATTATTTCCAATAAGGGTGGCAACATCGATAATGGGATTGGCGCGTATCCTGTCTTGCAGCAGATTGTGTAGCCCAGCCTGGGAGGCAAACTGAACAAAATCCTTTTCGTCTTTTGGATGGGCTGTCTTTATGGTTTCATACA
>CAIKFU010000061.1 GCA_903826775.1 uncultured beta proteobacterium
AGCATCCGCGGGGAATTGCCGATCGCCTCTTTGGATGTATATCCAGTCAATCGTTCAAAAGCCTCATTCACATACACGATGCGCGGTCCTGGAAGCTCAACCGGTTCCGCCTCCGTAATGATGACTATGTCATTAGTGTGGGCCATGGAGGTCGCCAGCATTTCCAATTGGGTGCGGTCCTGTTTTTGCTGAGTAATGTCGCGCGCAGAACCGAAGATGCAGTCCTTACCATCGAGTTGGATGTTTTTCGCATTAATTTGCACATCAATGAGAACGCCATCCTTGCGGCGCATGACCGTCTCATACATTTTGGGAGCAATCGCCAATTCGGCAAAGACTTCTGAAATTTGGTTTGAGGATAAATGGGTATCCAGATCCTGGATGTTCAACTCCAGTATTTCCGCTTGCGTATACCCGAGCATCTTGGCGAACGAGTAGCTGCATTCCAGTACATTCCCTTTCATATCCAGGATATGAATCCCGTCGGTGGCAATATCCAGTAGCGCAGCACGGCTCGAAGATTCCAATGACAAGGCTTTTTGGGTGGCTATGCGTTCAGTAATATCGTGAATATTGGAAACCAAAACAGTTTTACCTTGAACGGTGACCGGCTTTGAGTAGACCTCGACCGTTCTCGTTTCGCCGCTAGCCAAACGATGCGGAAAAATAAAATAATTTCGCAGTTCTTTGGCTGCTGCGTGGTATTCTTCGGCGACTTTTTCCGAATCTAAAGCATTCAGATCACTAATATTCATCGCGCACAGTTGTGAATGGGACCAGCCATAGAAATCGCAGGCGGCATCATTGCCATCGATAATGCTCCCGCTTTCCGGATCTATTTGCAAAATTACCGATTGATTTTGAAGGATGATTTTGCGAAAGTGTTCCTCACTGCCACGAAGCGCCAACTCGCTTTCTTTAAGCTGTTTAGTTCGATCCTTCACTTGCGCCTCAACCCGAGAGGTATATCCAGTAATAAGCAAAAGCAAAGTACTTAATAGGCTAGTTCCTAGCATTCCAAAAACTATAACCACCCAGCTTTGCCAAACACGATGTTGCTCAGTATAAGCAGGAGTTGGAGCACTTTCTAATCGAAAATGTCGACCACCAAATTCAAAATCATGCATGAACAGCGCAGAGTTTGATGAAGATGTAAAGTTGTCGTAGATGGCTTTCTCGTCACCTACATCAATCAGTCGCACATACAGCATAGATCGGGTGTCTTGGAGCAACTTGCCAATAAAGTCTCCCATTCTTAAAACGGTAAGTACCACTCCTGAATTCTTTTCACCGGAATTGACTGATCGCATTAAAAGCATACCCAATTGTTGTTGCTGCTCCTGCACCAACTTGACGGCTTCGGACATGACTGTAGCTCTCGTCTTAATCGCTGAGTTTATAGCGTCTAATCGCAACTGATTTGAGGCTAGATCAAATCCCACCGCAGGTTCGTTACCACTCAAAGGTTCAATATAGGTGACAGGAAAATAAATGCTGCGATCCATTGCCCGCGTTAATTGGTTAGAGGTATTGCGTTCGAGAATCTCAAAGTTGGGCACAGCTAGGCGCTGAGTTTTCTCAAAATCGCCTCGATTTGATAAATCTATTTGTGGCGCCCACTCCACAGCTTGAATCATGGGAAAGCGAACTAATGAATTTTCCACAAATCGATGAAACTCATTCCTTGTCACTTCCCCATTCACATCATGTAAAAATAGGGCTGCTGCTTGCTCTAGTAAAGATTCCTGCTCATCAAGCTTATTTCTGATTTGATTTTCTGCTTGCAGGGACAATTGACGAAACTCAATTAATGAATTGCTGTGCTCCCATTCGCTGACTTTAATGAAGGTTGCAACAAAGAAAGTAAATGTCAGCATTATCGGGATCGCAACTGAATAAAGCCGCCCTCTCCATAACGCTCGAGGTTCACCAATCACAACCAAAACCAATGGAAACATGACCAATACACCAAGCATATCTCCAACCCACCATGACAACCAATGCCATGCAAGACCCTCTTTAATAATTAAACCCAAAGCCAAGCAACCACTTATGGAAATGCTGACGCTAATGAGGCAAATTAGAGGAACGGACAAGAAGAAACGTATGAAATCATTGGCATGATCAAAAGCGCAAAGGCGCCCCACGAAACGCCTTAAACACCAACCCCCAATCGCAGCCTGAAGAGTTGAGCCTATAGCGATGACTATCGCTACGGCAACATTGAGTAAATCTACTAGGTTGCTGGAATAAGCAGCCCAGATATTGAGCAAGAGCGACCCAAGAAAAATCGACGGCAGCACCTTTCTTTCGTAAATATAGGTCGCCGCTACGGCAAGGCCAGCAGCAGGAAATATTGGGGATGCATACCCGAGAGGAAGCGCAAACAGCAACCCAAGTTTGCCAATGATGATGTACGAAAACGTTAGAAGCAGCAGTGGAATCAGCCTCACTCTATTTGATGAGGCGTCTTCAAAATTGCCGGTCATAAAATCGCCAAAAGAATTTTTCTAGTTAATTTTTTTATTAAATCCACTTGCATTTCCACGCCTTTAAAACTGAGTTTTGCAAGAGATGGCCAGATAAATGACAAAGATGATAGACACCGCGTCTGGCAGACTTCTCAACCATTAAATCAACGATACTTTAAGCTGAAACTTTTGCACCCCAAAAGATTCATTTAGGGTAATCCTTTACATAGCAGCTAATTAGACAATTCTTTTAATGCACTTCCGCCATTATACCTATACAACGCAGAATTAAAGACCAATTTACAACCACTACGCCAACAATAGAATTAGGGGATCTAGACCGATCGTTGGTCCATTTCCAGTTCAAAAGAGGCATTATCCGAATGAAGAAAATTATCCGAAAATAAAATCAACTGCAGCAGTTTCTTAAAACCCCAAAACAGAATCCAATCCATCTAACAACTCGCGCGCACCGTTGAGTGGGAATCAATCATCACGCTATCTGAACTGGTGGTTAATTGTTGGGCGCACTTTTTAAATAACGATATAAAGTATTTCTACTAATCCCCAAAATCTTCGATGCCAAACTAACGTTGCCGCATGTCTTTTCCAACGTTTTCTGAATTGCTATCCTCGAGTATTGTTTAAGCGCTCCCGACTGAAACTCGGGATTCATATTCGATTCATTCATACTCAATGAATCGGAGGATATGCCTGTTGATGCATTTGCATTTGGAGAACG
>CAIKFU010000062.1 GCA_903826775.1 uncultured beta proteobacterium
CGCATATTAAGAACCCTGTGTCAGATTATGTCTGGAATCGAGTTGCATTGTGAGACTCGAGTTGGGCATCGACTTCTGATTGAGCATTTTGGCGGAATTATTATTAGCGGGGATGCAGTTATTGGTGATGACGTCGTTATTCGTCAAGGGGTAACCATTGGCTTGAGAACAACGGGAAAAAAAGGCGCTCCTGTAATAGGTAATCGTGTTGATATCGGTGCTGGTGCAAAATTACTTGGGAACATTCGGATTGGGGACGATGTTGTTATTGGCGCTAATGCAGTTGTTTTATGCGATATACCTGATGGTGCCTTAGCTGTAGGTGTTCCAGCAGTAATTAAACTGAGAAACCAATTTTTGGTGAGCGAAAAGTAAGAGTAATGAATCCCCATAGTATTTCAAACCTAAAGTTTGGTGTATATATATTGCGTAATACCCATTTTTTTAAGGGAAAGTAACTTTGCAACATCATCAATTGATTCTCTTGATATACGATCATTCCGAAAGTATGGCCGTATTGGATAAGATTTTGAGTAAAAGTTACTCGGTTAAGACCGTAAACTACGACTCTGATATTTTTGCTTGGGTTGAGAAGTTTGAGCCACACCTAATTTTTTTAGATACTTCAATGCCAAGCATGAGGGCATGTGAGTTATGCGCGTTGCTTAAAGCTAACTCTGCAACGCTTGATATTCCTGTGATTTTAATTTGCAATAACGAGGATGTTGAAAGCGATGCACGCGCATTACTAGCAGGTGCAAACGATTTTATTCACATACCTTTAAAGCCAGAAGTTGTCCATGTTCGAGTGAAGTTGCATCTTAAGCTTGAACGACAAAAGAAGGCATTGCATTTAGCGGAGAACCGGTTAACAGAAAATCAATCCGATTCTGAAAATACCATATCTTCAAAAGTCGGCGAGTTGGCAGTAATTAATCAACGTCTTGAAGATAGGGTTGCAGAAAGAACCGAGCAACTGGTTTTAAGTGAAATTCGAACGCGTGCTTTTATGAATACAGCGTTGGATGCTGTAGTAGTTGTGGATATGGAAAATCGGATTGTGGAATTTAATCCTGCAGCTGAAGGTATGTTTGGATACTCGACCCAAGAGATTATTGGCAAAGGCGTTGAAGTGCTTATGCCGCAACACTTAGGAACCTCTAATGAAGGTTATTTCGGGGTAATCAGGGGCCATATCAATTCAAGATCAACGAACACAACAGTTGAGTTGGTGGGATTAAAGAAAAGTGGCCTTACCTTCCCAATGGAGGTGACGCTTGGGGATATTGGCGCCTCCAATTTTAAATTTTATGTTGGGATCATTCGGGATATTTCATATCGGCGTCAGGTTGAAATGCAACTTGAAACGGCGCGTGATAGAGAGTTGGAGATTGGTTCGGCGATTCAAAAAAATCTGCTTTTTGGGCAACCTCCCGACAATCTAAATGGGTTCTCAGTTTCGTGTTTTTCAGAAGCTTATGAGGGGGTCGCGGGAGATTTCTATACCTTTACCCGTTTAAATGCTAATTCTTTTGAAATTCTTACTGGCGACGTAATGGGGAAGGGCATTCCTGCTGCATTGATTGCTGCCGGTCTTGAAGGGTTTTATAGGCGGACGTTTTTGGAATTGATGGCAGAAAGACAGGGTGTTGATATGCCATCCCCAGCAGAAGTAATGAATGCAATTCACGATGGCATCACGCCCCACCTAATAGAGTTGGAAACTTTTGTTACTTTATCGCTTTTACGTTTTGATCGCATTGCACAAACAGTTACTTGGGTAAATGCAGGACATACCCCTACTCTATTAGCTCGTCATACCGAAGAAGATGTGGTGGAATTGTTTGGTGATAATTTACCTCTTGGGGTTGATGTTGATGAGAGGTATAGGGAGCACATCACAGAGCTTGGCACTCGGGATACTATCTTGCTGTATTCGGATGGCGTTTCTGAATACAGCAATTCTGATAATGACCAGTATGGCTCAAGTCGAATTGTAAATATTTTAGAGAGGGGTGCAAAAGGTAGTTATCCCCCTGCAATTATTCTCCAATCATTACGAGCAGACGTTCGCATGTTTGCAGATTTCAAGCCAGGTAATGATGATAAAACGGTTGTCTTGGTTCAATTACACCCATTGCGTGGGGCAATACGAGGAAAAATTATTGATCGAAAAGCGCCAAGGTATTTGGTGCTTTCTCAAGAAATGGATAGGCTGGCATTGGTAAGGCGTAGGATTTCCCAACTTGCTGTAGATCAAACTGAAGATTTTATTCAGTCGCTAACGTTGGCAGCGGTGGAGGTAGTTACTAATATTATTCGCCATTCTCCCCCAAAATATAAAGATATACCCATAACGATTTCGCTTGAGCGTAATATAGGAACTACAGGTTTTAGGCTTGAATTTTTCTATGGTGGGACTCAGTTTATGAGGGATAGTCACGTTGATGATCCCGATTTTTCTGGGGAATCTACTGGGGGTTTTGGGCTTTTTATCATTGAAAATTGTGTTGATAAAGTGACTTATGGATCACCTATGCCAGGAATAGCCAGCATCGCTTTATATAAAGAAGGCTCGATAAGCGGAGAAATGGATTAGCCATGAATGCATCGTCCATTGAAGAGGGTAAAGTTTTTGTAAACTTAAAGAGTGTATTGCAGCCATCACCTCGAAAGAGGGCAATGTTGCGCGTGCGATTTTTAGTTTGGCGAATCTCACGAAGGGCGGGAGGTTGGTTTAAACGTCTCTTGGATATTGTAATTTCTTTGATTGTATTGATCCTCCTGTCCCCGGTTTTGCTTTTAGTGGCATTGCTTATTAAGGTAACCGATGGGGGCCCAGTTATATTTTGGCAATATCGGGTGGGAAAGTGGGGCACCCCTTTTCGTTTTCCAAAATTTAGGTCAATGGTCGTTAATGCCGAGGCTTTACAGGCTAAATTAAAAAAAGCTAGCCAACACGGCGATAGCATCACCTTTAAGATTAAGCGAGATCCACGCATTACATGGATAGGTCGATTTATTCGAAAAACCAGTATTGATGAATTGCCGCAGTTATTGTGCGTATTGACCGGAAAAATGTCTTTGGTTGGGCCCCGCCCTGCGCTAATTAGCGAGGTAAGCCAATATAGCCTAGAGGAGCGTCGCCGTCTTGACATTACCCCAGGGCTAACTTGTATTTGGCAAATTTCTGGACGCTCAGAGATTCCTTTTGCTCAGCAATGTCAAATGGACGTCGATTATATTGAACAACAGGGAATTTTGACTGATTTGAGCTTGCTGATTAAAACGGTTCCAGCCGTCATTGTTGGGCGAGGGGCATATTGAGAAAAAAAAACAGCTTTCCAGATCCAAATAATTATGTGGTAAATTTTGAC
>CAIKFU010000063.1 GCA_903826775.1 uncultured beta proteobacterium
ATTCCCATTGATTTACGAGATAACGGGTCCTCGGTATGCCCTTGATGCTTCGCAATCCACGTCGAAACCATGTCGACCCCGGAGTTTGATGCTTCTTAGTCCCCTATTTTACGGCCGACAGGCTTAAATTGCTGAGGTATTGTTGTTTATGAAGCAAGTGGGAAGACGATCTTAAGCAAATCCAATGGATTGTTGATCAAATAATCAGCGCCCCATTCATGCGGTGGTTCAGCGCACCCGCAATAACCGTAGCTTGCCGCGACCGTTTTCATGCCTGCAGCCTTGCCAGCAATAATGTCCCGGATGTCGTCTCCGACATAAAGACCATATTGAGGTTCAATTTTTGCCAAATTCGCAGCATGCAAAATGGGTTCGGGGTGAGGTTTCGAATTGCTGGTTGTGTCTCCAGAAACGGTGGAAATGGCTCGTTGGCTTAACCCCATCAATTCGGTCAAGGGATTGGTAAAGCGCTTGCTTTTGTTGGTAATGATCCCCCAAGGCATTTTTGCCGCATCCAGGCGATTTAATAATTGGTCTACACCATCAAATAGGCGACTATGAACATGCAATGCCTGCTCGTAGTTATGAAAAAATTCGTCGCGCAAGGATACGAAATCGGGGTGGGAAGGATCAATACCAAAGGCTCCACCAATTAAACCGCGAGCACCGGCAGACGCAAGGGGGCGCAGCTCAAGATAGGGCTTGGGTTCAAGTAAGCGCTTCGTGAGCATCAGGTTTGCAGCTGCAACTAAATCTGGGGCAGTGTCGGCAAGGGTGCCATCAAGATCAAAAAAAACCCCTTGAAAGGGGCTGGTATTTTTTGGGTTATCCATTCTTTTTTACGGCGATGAGGTAATTGACATCCACATCATCACCAAGGGCATAAATCTGCGTGAACGGGTTAAAGGTTAGACCTTTGATGCCGATTGTTTCAAGACCTGCTTGTCGGGTAAAGGACACCAATTCCGAGGGTTTGATAAATTTAGCGTATTCATGAGTGCCTTTTGGCAGCAGGTGCAGCAGGTATTCGGCTCCAATAATTGCAAAAAGATAGGATTTTAGGCTGCGGTTTAAGGTGCTAAAGAAAACATAGCCGCCAGGTTTGACCAGTTTTGAGCAGGCCTGAATGACGGAGGCTGGGTCGGGAACATGTTCGAGCATTTCCATGCAGGTAACCACGTCGTATTGTTCAGGCTCTATATCCGCCAGTGCTTCTGTAGAAATGGCGCGGTATTGAACGTGCACTCCACTTTCTAAAGCGTGCAGCTCTGCAACCTTTAGCGCTTTGTCGGACAAATCAATTCCAGTGGTTTCAGCACCTGACTGGGCAAGGGATTCTGCCAGGATTCCGCCGCCGCAACCCACATCCAAAACCCGCTTGCCATTGAGATCGACCATGGATTTTATCCAAGATAGGCGCAAGGGATTAATCGAGTGCAAGGGTTTAAATTCGCTATTGATGTCCCACCAACGATGGGCCAGGGTGCTAAATTTAGCAATTTCGGATTGATCGACGTTCATAAGGTTTAAGGCTAAGCGCGAGACTAAAAAAAGTAAATGAAATTAGCGGAAATAAAAAAGCCCGGTATGACCGGGCTTTTTTAAGTTTGAAACGAATTACTTAACAGCAGCAGTACCAACAACTTCGATGTCGGTGCGGCGGTTCTTAGCACGGCCTTCAGCTGTAGCATTGCTGGCAACAGGATTGCTCTTGCCCTTGCTTTCAGTGTAGATGCGGCTTTGATCAACACCCTTGCTTACTAAGTAAGCCTTAACAGACTGAGCACGACGTTGGCCAAGAGCCATGTTGTAAGCATCTGTACCTACGCTGTCGGTGTTACCAACGGCGATGATGACTTCCAACTTGATCTTGTTCAAATCGGATGCAAGTTTGTCCAAGGTTGCTTTGCCTTCTGGCTTCAAAGTTGCTTTGTCGAAGTCATACAGGGTATCGGCTTGCAAAGTGATCTTGCTTTGGGTAACGCCAGCAGGAGCAGCAGGAGCAGCAGCTTTAGGTGCAATCCAACCATCGCAATTTGCAGCAGCGGTAGCAGGTGTCCAGCTATTGTCACGCCAGCAAAGGGTGCCGTCGCCATTTCTCCAGTTCAAGGTGCCATCGGCAGATTGCCAGTTATCAGAAGCCATTGCTGCACTTGCTGAAACAGTGATTACAGATGCGAGCAACAGTTTTAGGGTTTTGTTCATTTTTAGTCCTCAAAAATCTCTTTTAATTAAAGTCAAACTCAAATGTAGACCGCCTTATTTTGATGCAAAAGACCGCAAAGCGATACATTTCAATTTCTTACAAACTGACAGAATCTTAGCATAGGGGTAGTCCGTCATCAAAATGATATTATTTCTAGATGGAACAAGCCGCTAAAGAAACACTACCAATATCCCTAGAAGACGAAATGCGGCGGTCCTATTTGGACTACGCAATGAGCGTTATTGTCGGCAGAGCCCTGCCAGACGTGCGCGATGGCCTTAAACCGGTGCATCGAAGAGTCTTATTTGCAATGTATGAATTAAACAACGATTGGAACCGTGCTTACAAAAAATCTGCCCGTATAGTTGGCGACGTAATCGGTAAATACCATCCACATGGCGATTCTGCGGTCTATGACACCATCGTTCGAATGGCTCAAGACTTCTCTTTACGCTATATGCTGGTTGATGGTCAGGGTAACTTTGGCTCGGTTGACGGGGATAACGCTGCTGCAATGCGGTATACCGAAATTCGGCTAAGAAAGATTGCGCATGACCTTTTGGCCGATTTGGACAAGGAAACAGTCGATTTTGGGCCAAATTACGATGGCAGCGAACAGGAACCCCTGATTCTTCCTGCAAAAGTACCCAATTTACTAATAAACGGTTCATCAGGAATTGCGGTCGGTATGGCCACCAATATCCCTCCTCACAATTTGGATGAGGTGATTGATGCCTGTTTGCATGTTTTGCACAATTCCGAATGCACGATTGACGAATTGATTGAAATTATTCCGGCGCCTGATTTCCCAACGGCGGGAATTATTTACGGGTTGCAAGGCGTTCGCGAGGGCTATCGCACTGGTCGCGGCCGTGTGGTGATGCGCGCTAAAACCCATTTTGAGGATATTGACAAGGGATCCCGCCAGGCAATCATCGTGGATGAGTTGCCTTATCAAGTGAACAAGAAAAATTTACTTGAACGCATCGCCGAGTTGGTTAACGAGAAAAAGGTCGAGGGCATTTCGGATTTGCGAGACGAGTCCGATAAGTCCGGAATGCGGGTGGTCATTGAATTAAAGCGTGGCGAAGTGCCTGAGGTTGTTCTGAATAATCTGTATAAGAGTACTCAGTTGCAAGACAACTTTGGAATGAACATGGTTGCCTTGGTGGATAACCAACCGCGATTGTTGAATTTGAAGCAGATGCTCGAGTATTTCTTGCAGCATCGTCGTGAAGTCGTAACGAGGCGCACGATATTTGAATTGCGCAAGGCCCGTGACCGAGGTCACGTATTGGAAGGCTTGGCGGTTGCTTTGGCCAATATTGATGAATTCATCGCCACCATTAAGGCAGCAGCAAATCCCGTAGTGGCCAAACAAGAACTGATGAGCAAGGCTTGGGATTCTTCAATGGTTCGCGAGATGCTGGCGCGCGCCGAAACCGACACCCCCGGAGGGCGTAACGCCTATCGACCTGATGGCTTGTTGCCGGAGTACGGCTTGCAAAGTTCGGGGTTATATCGCCTTTCCGATAGTCAGGCGCAAGAAATATTGCAAATGCGCCTACAACGCCTTACGGGCCTTGAGCAGGACAAGATTGTTGCTGAGTACAAAGAGGTCATGTCGGAAATTTCAGACCTCTTGGATTTGCTGGCAAAACCCGAACGTGTGACGCAGGTGATTGAGGCGGAGTTAAAAGAAGTAAAAGCGGAATATGGCATCGCTGGAGGGGATAGTGGCCGCCGCTCCTTTATTGAAATGAATGCAACCGAACTGTTCACCGAGGATTTAATTACGCCTCAGGATATGGTCGTCACGCTTTCGCACACCGGTTACATGAAGAGCCAACCTTTAAGCGAGTACCGCGCGCAAAAGCGCGGTGGGCGAGGTAAGCAGGCTACAACAACAAAGGATGAGGATTGGATTGACACCTTATTCGTGGCCAATACCCACGACATTATTCTTTGCTTCTCGGATCGCGGTCGAATGTATTGGTTAAAAGTTTGGGAGGTCCCCCAAGGCAGTCGAACCTCTCGCGGCAAGCCGATTGTGAATATGTTCCCATTGGTGGAAGGGGAGAAGATTACGGTGATATTGCCGATTAAAGCGTTTCAAGCAGATCAGTACGTTTTCATGGCTACTAGCCTGGGTACCGTTAAGAAAACCCGCCTATCGGATTTTTCCAATCCGCGTAAAGCTGGAATTATTGCAGTGGATCTGAATGAGAGCGACTTTTTAGTGGGCGCAGCCATTACGGATGGTCAGCATGACGTCATGTTGTTTTCCGATGCCGGTAAGGCGGTTCGCTTTGATGAAAACGACGTGCGCCCAATGGGTCGAACTGCGCGTGGTGTGCGCGGTATGAATCTGGGCGAAGGTCAGCAGGTGATTGCCATGTTGGTGGCTCCTTCTGAGGCGGTTGGGACTGATTTAATCGAGTCGGATTCTTCTGTAATGGCCACTAGCGTGTTAACGGCTACAGAAAATGGCTACGGTAAACGCACACCAATTTCCGAGTACACCCGTCATGGGCGCGGGACCAAGGGCATGATCGCAATCCAAACTTCTGACAGGAATGGCAAGGTGGTTGCAGCAGCTTTGGTATCCCCTGAAGACCAAATCATGTTGATAACCACTGGCGGTATTTTAGTGCGTACGCGAGTTTCAGAAATTCGCGAGATGGGGCGTGCTACTCAAGGGGTTACCTTGATTAATGTTGACGAGGGAACCAGCTTGTCGGGATTGCAGCGAATTGCTGAGAGTGATTCTGACGAGGCGGATGAACTGATTGATGGTGATGTGGTTGTGGATCCGTTAGTTGATTCAACCCCAGATGCAGATGGTGATGCCTAGTTTGGCGCCATCTTCGAATTGAATTTAATGCTGAGCTAATAAATATCATGACGTTTGATCGGCGTATTTTTAATTTTGCTGCTGGTCCTGCAACCTTGCCTGAAGAGGTCTTGAAGCAGGCTGCTGATGAGTTGTTGAATTGGCAGGGGCTTGGTGCAAGCGTGATGGAAATAAGCCATCGTAGCAAGGAATTTATGGCTGTTTATGAGGAGGCAATGCAAGATCTGCGCTCCTTGATGAATATTCCGAACGATTACGAAATTTTATTTTTACAAGGTGGCGGAATTGGTCAGAATGCCGCGATCCCGATGAATTTAATGGGACTCGGAAAGAATGGCCCCAAGGCCGATTTTATTGTGACCGGGGTGTGGTCTGAAAAATCTTTCAAAGAAGCTCAAAAGTATGGCGATGCGCATGTTGCAGCTAGTTCCGCAGCGGAAAAATACGCAACCATTCCCAAGCGTTCGACTTGGCAACTTTCGAACGATGCGGCATACGTGCACTTCTGTTCCAATGAAACAATTGGGGGGGTTGAATTTCAAGGCGTTCCAGAAGTCGATTCGGCGCTTCTGGTTGCCGATATTTCCAGCAATATCCTATCTAGGGAAGTGGATATCAGCCGTTGCGGTGTTTGGTTCGGTGGCGCGCAAAAAAATATCGGACCAGCTGGAATGACGATTGTGGTCGTGCGTCGCGATTTAATGGGGCACGCCATGAAAATTACCCCGTCAATCCTGGATTGGGCGAAAGAATCTGCTAACCAGTCGATGTTTAATACGCCACCCACTTTTTCAATTTATATGGCTGGCTTAGGTTTTAAATGGTTGATTCGGCAAGGTGGAGTAAAGGAAATCGAGCGCCGCAATCATGAGAAATCCTCGATGCTTTACGACTTTCTTGATCAAAGCTCCTTGTACGAGAATCGGGTTGAAAAACAGTATCGATCGCGTATGAATGTGACATTTTTTTTAAAAGATGAAAATCTGAACGCCCAGTTTTTGGAACAATCCGCGCTAGCAGGTTTGGCGGCGTTACGCGGCCACAAGGCAGCCGGGGGCATGCGCGCAAGTATTTACAACGCAATGCCACTGGAAGGTGTTAAAACATTAGTGGAATTCATGCGAGAATTCGAAAGGCGGGCTTAAATGGCAACTGAAGATCAACGCCTAACTCCATTGAGAGTTCAGATTGACGCGCTGGACGCTGAAATTTTGTCTTTGCTTTCGAAACGAGCCCGTGCAGCTCAAGAGGTTGGGCTTATCA
>CAIKFU010000064.1 GCA_903826775.1 uncultured beta proteobacterium
GTGAATCCTCAAACTCCGCTACCACTTCGGATTTCACACCAAAATCATCCGATGCCGAAGATTTTGAACCGAAGGGCTCGCCTTTTTCCAATAACTGAAGGTTGTTCAGATAAAAGCTAACCCCTTTGTTGGCAGCCTGGTCATAACCAAATGCGGTAATCGAAGCACGTCCATAATCGCCTGAAACAAAATCATTGGCAGCCTTTATGGGGTTGCCTTTGGCATCAATTACGCCAGGCGCTTCATTGGATTTGACCCGCAAAAACAAATGGCCTTTGTAATAGTCTGCCAACGGGCTTCCATCGGCTTTGGTTTCCACATCGCCATCCTTTAGGGGATTACGCAATTTTGGAGGAAACTTTTCGCCAAATTTGGCAGTCAAGGCGGCTTTCATGGAAATCTTCAGGTTTTTGATCGTCGCTTCATCCGTTTTGGGAATTAGCAATTCCGTTCCAAATTCCTCCTTGCCGTTCATCTCGTTCTTGCGAGGAGAAGCCCAGTTTAAAAAGGACATACGGCATTTACCAGTAATTACTTTAGACATTTTTCATTTCCTTTATTTGTCAGTTATTTCAGTTATATCAACCCAAATCGAGTTGATGTAAAGAACTTTACACTAAAAATAAAATAAAAAAAACAGTTTTTTTTAAAAAATTTTAAAAATAGTTGTTTTTTTTTAAAAAAAGTTGGTGTAAAGTAGCATTAAATCAACTGATAACTGGAATTTATGAACCTTTTACCCCATCAAGTCGTAGCCAAGGAATTTTTGCTACGCACTTGCCGAGCCATTTTGGCCGATGAACCCAGAGTGGGAAAAACGCTACCGACTGCCAGCGCCAGTCTGGAACACTTGCCGGTTCTAGTGGTTTGCCCAGCCATCGTCAAATCCGTTTGGGCTACCGCTTTTGAAGCCTTGTCCCCCAATACCCCGATCACCATTATCAATGGGCAAAAGAATGCCATTTCCGTAGGCGGGAAGGGGGTATTCATTATCAATTATGACCTATTGGGTTGCATAAAGGAATTGGGAAAATTCAACTGCCTAATACTTGACGAAAGCCATCGGATTAAAAGCCATACGGCCATTCGCACCAAGGCCGCATTAAAGCTGATGAAGTGCATCCCTTATGTCTATGCGCTATCGGGGACTCCCATTCCCAATAGACCCATCGAGTTGTTTCCACTCTTAAGCGGTCTAGGAATCTATCGGGGAGGGTATTACGACTTTGCAGTTCGCTACGCAAAATTGTGGAAGGCGCCCTGGGGGATGGATGTATCGGGAGCATCCAATCTTCCAGAACTTCGCTCAATGATTCAACCTTTTACCTTAAGGAGATTACGCTCTGAAATCTTTATAGATTATCAAGAGCCGATAGTGAGCCTAATTACATTTGATTTGCCGGTGGATAAAAAAGAACAAGGGTTTGATGCCGATGCGTTAATTGAACATCCCAACCCCATGTTGGCGTTTGAGGGCTTGGCGCTGATTATGAAAGAAGCAGGAATGCGAAAAATAAAGCCTGCCAAGGAGTTTATTGAGGACAAGGCCCAGTATGAGCAGATCGTGGTATTTGCTCACCATAAAGATGTTGTATATGCCCTAGCGCATGAATTAAAGCAATTTAACCCTGCCGTTATCACCGGAGATACCCCCCATGCTACCCGAATTGCTGCTATTAAAGATTTTCAGTCTGGCGCTAGTCGGATTTTTATTGGCAATTTGGGGGCTTGTTCTGAGGGCATTGATTTGTCGGTGGCGGATATTGTGGTCTTTGTGGAAGCAACTTGGCAAACATCCAGCTTGGAGCAGGGTTCGGCTCGTATTGAAAATCTACAGAAAAATGGCAAAGCCCCATTAATTTATTTATTGACGATTGCCAAAAGTCTGGACCATACCATTTTGGCAAAGATTCTAAAAAAACAACGCATTATTAGTCAGATTATTTGATTTTATTAAACTTTATTAAACCGCTTTATTAACTGAAAAAGGAACTACCATGTCTGAAACCATTCACGCCCTCTACTCTGCATCCTCCCTTGATCGTCTGGCCATTTGCCCCATATCGGCAAGATTATCGGAAGGGGTGGTCATTCCTTCTGGCGAAGCTGCACAACGTGGAACTCGCATCCATGCATTGGCAGAAGGGCTTTTAAACAATGAACCCGCCATTGAATACGACCAGGAGGAAATGAACATTGCCCAAGATTACGTCAGCTTTGTGAAAGGCATGCTAGGGGATGGCGATTTATACGTTGAAGTCAATCTTGAAAACGCTTTGCAAAAATACAACCCCAATTTTGGCGGGACTGCGGATGCCGTTATTCGCAACAATGCCACGTTGGATGTGATTGATCTAAAGACCGGAACCGCTCATGTGACCGCCAAGGAGAATAGGCAATTATTGACCTATGGCCTTGGTGCTTTAGGCACGTTGGGATGGGAAGGAGTAGAAACCGTTCGGTTGCATATTTGGCAACCTGGCAATACGCACAGCGTGGAATACCCGATTGCCCGATTGCACTCTTGGGAGATTGAATTGACTGAAATCGGGGAACGTGCCGATGACCCATTTGCCAAAGCCGTTCCTACCGCCAAGGGGTGCTATTACTGCAAAGGCAAAGCCAAATGCGATGCCTTGCGGGATAAGGCGATGGAAGCGGCCAAGCAGGACTTTTCGGGGAATAATCTGGAAAAGCTATTGGATGATGCCGAATTGGTTGGGCTTTGGGTGGATGCCGTAAAAAGTCAGGGAAAAACATTGCTTGCCGATGGTGCGGATGGTGGGCATTGGGGGCTTAAGCCAGGGCGCAAAATGACCAGTTGGACCGATATATTTGCCGTTGAGGATTATTTTGCAGGCAATCCCAAGGCGTTTGAAATCAAGTCGATTGCCCAAATCAAAAAATTGGGATTGGAAATTCCCGAGCAATTTATTGAGGTAAAGGAGTCTGCTCCCAGTTTGACTAGAAAGTCCGGTGAATTGGGCTAAACTGATTATCCCAGAAAAAAGCCCCTAGTTTTTAGACTAGGGGCGTATCGATTTAACACCACACTCTCTTTAAAAATGGAGTATCAAACAGATGCCAAATTATAGTCTAACCGTCACCGTTTTCCCTGACGTATTCGCCAAGACGTTCAAGGCTGGAAACGTGAGTTGGAACCAGCTTTGCGAGCAGATTGAAAATCCCAAAGTCTATCCTTGGAAAAAGTCCATGCCATTGCTCAAATTGGCCAGCTTTGGGGATACCAAGACGGATGAGGGTTCACTTCGGCATGATAGCAATATATTGGAAGTGTATGGACTGGAAGGCGACTATGATGCCGAGAAAGTATCCATGCAGCAAGCTGCCGATATGCTCGATAAAAAGGGCATTATGGCGATTTTATACACGAGCCCTACTGCCACCAAGGAAAAGCCCCGTTACCGCATTCTGACCCCATTTAGCAAGGCGAGAGAGCCCGATGAGCGCTACCATTACGAAGGGTTGCTCAATGCTGCCCTGGGGGGGATTTTAGCCAGGGAAAGTTTTACCTTAAGCCAGACCTATTATTTTGGAAAAGCCAATAATTATTATGAAACCATTCGGGTCGATGGCGAACCGATTGATTTTAAGGAGGGGCAATGGGATGCCATCTACCCCAATTTTCTGAATGGGAAAACGGCTTATTCCAATGGAAAAATAGCCGACTTAACGCCCAGAACAGACCGGATTTCCGAAGCAATCCGAAGGATTTATTCCAATGAGAATTATTATCAGCCTGCCCTATCCTTGACGGCATTGTATTTTACGAGTGGGATGAGTCGGGCCGATGCGATTGCAACAGTCAAATCCTTGATGCAGGCGCATCCCAAGCCAAACGGGGATATTGATCGGTATATTGCCGATGTGGATGGATTTTTGGCTGGAGAGGATTTTAAAGACAGAAAAGTAACGATTACCGATTCCGGAGAGCTGCAAACCACTCCGGTCCCGATCAAC
>CAIKFU010000065.1 GCA_903826775.1 uncultured beta proteobacterium
TAATCCTTGATGGCAAATCAATTAACGAGTTATTGATTTTTATTCATTCTTGTCGATTGAATTTGCTCTATATCAATATAAAAGTCATTTTTGGGGGGTAAATTTCATTAGGTCAAATGGAGCCATTAAATATGTACGTTTTTTTTGACTTAACTACTGGATACGATGAAGGCGGTTTGCTAAAAACCTTGTCTTTGGACTTCTCATTGCCAGAAAATCAGTTGAATAGCTACTTTTGCGACAATCGCTTCTATGCTCGAAGAGCTATAAGAAGTTTTAGTATTGTGGACTTAATTCGTTATTACTGGATGTGTAAATTTGATAAGGAGGCATTGTTAATATGCTTTCCTATTGAGATGAAAACCGATGGGTATTTGGTAAATAAATTTGGCCAAAGTTATTTAGGTTGTATTTCAAGAAAAATTCGAAAAAAAGATTTGCGACTTTTGGTGGACTCTTATCAACAACTTACTCAAATTAATGACAGCAAAAAAATATTTTCTATGCCGTTGAATGTTGTTCAAGAAAAATTGCGGCAAACTCCGTTTTCGAATGAAGAAGTTCAATATTTAATTAAGTTATACGAGGAAAATTATCGACAGGTCAGCGAAGTTGTTGATCAAAAAGCCAGTCGGTTAATCTCTCAGCTGCAATCGTTGCCGAGTATTGTTCGAAGAGAATTTTAACATTCCTTCTTCTGAATACTTAATAATCAGAGCCTTACCCCTTCAAATATCCCATTGTGCACAAGCTATTGGATGTATTCTCAAGAGCTGGTTTATATTCATTTTATTGAATGTCGTTTCATCGTAAGAGGGTTTAAATATGAGTAGAACTAAATCACTTCGTATTGGTGCTGGTGCTGGCACTTCGGACGATCGAATGACGCCCGCTTTAGATCTTGTTGAACGTGGCGAAATTGATTACCTTGTTTTTGAATGCTTGGCTGAGCGAACCGTAGCAAGGGAGAATCAATCAAAAGTGAAAAATCCTGATAAAGGATATACGCCATCTCTAGAAGAGCGTTTAAGCATGGTCTTGCCAAGTTGCATAAAAAATAATGTACGTATTGTCACAAATATGGGCGCAGCCAATCCTATTGGCGGAGCTAGAGCGGCACGTAAAACTGCAAAAGATTTAGGATTGGGCAATATATCGGTTGCCGTGTTATTGGGTGATGACGTTTCTGATATCGTCAGCAAAATGCCCGAGCTAATTATTATGGAAAATGGGGAGCCATTAGAATCGTTATTACCAAAGATCCAGTCTGCTAATGCTTATTTAGGTGCCGATCAAATTAGCGCAGCCTTAACAAAAAACACACCAATCGTGATGACGGGTCGGGTTGCAGATCCATCACTGTTCTTGGCGCCAATGATTTATGAATTTGGGTGGTCCTACGATGATTACGATCTTTTGGCTCAAGGTACGGCTGCTGGGCATTTGCTTGAGTGCACAGCTTCCGTCACAGGCGGTTGTTTTGGTTGGCCTGGAATAAAGGACGTACCGAATCTTGCAAATAATGGATACCCTTTTGCTGATGTGGGGCCGAATGGGTCAATCACAATTGGTAAAACACCTGGATCAGGTGGTCGGCTTGATGTAATGACTTGCACGGAACAACTTATATATGAAATGCATAACCCAAAGGCATACATAACACCTGATTGTGTGTTGGATATTACTGAGCTTGAATTGACTCAGGAAACCTCTGATAGAGTTCGGGTATCCAATGCTCGAGCCCATCCTAGAACTGATACATTTAAAGTGACGGTTGGGTATTTAGATGGCTATATTGGCGAGGGCGAAGTCTCGTATGGAGGTATAGGCGCTGTTGCTCGTGCTAAGTGGGCAGCTGAAATTATTCGTGAGCGATTGCGCGTCAGAGGCTTTCAATATGAGGATTTTCGGGTTGATTTAATCGGAATGACAAGTCTTCATGGTGATAATGGAAAAAGACCGGAGCCCTATGAAGTCCGTTTACGTTTAGCTGGACGTTCCTATGATCGAAACGCGGCACATGCTGTTGGATTTGAAACAAGGGCTATGCATATGCATGGCCCAGGTGGGGCAGGTGGCGCTTGTGAGCCTAGGGTTAAAGAAGTATTGGCTGTAAAGTCTGTACTGCTACCTAGGCATCTTGTTAAAACTCAAATTGTTGTGGAGGGTTGAGTATGCTTAAGCGAGTATTTGATTTGGCTCATGGCCGTACGGGAGACAAAGGTAATACCTCCAATATTTCAGTTATTTGCTATGACGAGAAGGACTGGGATTTTCTTCAGCGTGAACTTACTGAGGAGCGTGTTTTGGATGCTTTCAAATTAATTGCCAAGGGCCCAGTGACTAGATATGAAATTCGCAATTTAAAGGCGTTTAATTTTGTTCTAGAGAATGCCTTGGGTGGTGGAGTTACAATTTCTTTGGCTCAGGACATTCATGGAAAAAGCCTTTCTAATGTAATGCTTGGAATAGAACTGGATGGCTACCCTGAATAAAATTAAACCTTTATAAGGCATAAAGATGCGATTGATCCGGTATTTGTTTTTTGCGTCCGGCTTGCTTATGCCTTTGATTTCATTTGCTCAATTACCATCCACAACAAAACCGATACGTATTATTGTGGGCACTCCCCCCGGCGGAGTAAATGATACTGTTGCAAGATTTATTGCTCAGCGTATGGATAGTTTTGGGCAAGTCATAGTTGAAAATCGTCCCGGGGCTTCTCAGATGATTGCTGCAGAGTTCGTAGCCAAATCCACTCCAGATGGCACTACTTTACTCATTGCTAGCCAAACAATCCTTGCCGTTGTTCCCAATATAACTCGAGTAACCAGCTTTAATCCCTTAAAAGATTTTGCTGCGGTTGCCTTGGTAGGGAGGACGCCAATGGTTTTAGTGGTGAACCCAGATATTAAGATCAAATCCGTGAAGGAATTGATTGCAACGGCAAAGGCTGCGCCAGGCGACTTAAATTTTGGCTCTGGCGGGATTGGAACCACTCCACATATGGCCGGCGAGCTTTTTGCATTAATGAGTGGAATTAAGATTACCAATATTTCATACAAAGGTGAGCAACCTGCACTGGTTGACATTCTTGGCGGTCAATTGCCGATGATGTTTTCAAATGTGTCTGCGGCAATGCCATTTGTCAAATCGGGAAGATTGAGAGCGTTAGGAATTACTAGTAGCTCTCGCTTTGATGCTGCCCCAGGTATTCCAACCATTGCAGAATCCGGATTGCCGGGATATGAGGCTGAAACTTGGTTGGGATTTGTTGTACCAGTAGCCACACCTCGTGAAATAATTTCTCGACTTCATGCAGAAATAACGCGTGTAATGAATCTACCCGACGTTAAAGAAAAGTTAATTGCGCAAGGATTTATTCTTGAACGCAGTTCCCCGGAGCAGTTTTCTGAATACATACGTTCAGAACAGCTGAAATGGGGAAAGGTAATACACGATGCAGGTATAAGGTCAGACTAGAGAGGAATGTGTGTTTATTGAGGCTGAAAGAGTTCGCTCACAAATCGTATTAATATTTACTGCTTGGGGTATGGATCCGGGACATATCCAAACCGCTGCAGATGTGATGATTGCGACCGATCTCTCGGGAGTTGATTCACATGGCATATCGATGCTGATGGATTACAACAATTCACGACTCAAAGGTAAATTAAATTTAAAGGCCAAGCCCCGTATTGTGCGCGAGAGTCCTGCAACGGCTTTGATAGATGCCGATGCCGGTCTTGGTCATCCAGCAGCTGTCATGGGGATGAATTTAGCAATTAAAAAGGCTAGCAATTTTGGGGTTGGTATTGTGACGGTGAAAAATTCTCATCATTTTGGCGCAGCTGGCTACTATGCTGGTTTAGCTTTGAAAATGGGCTTCCTTGGAATGGTAACCAGTGCAACCCGGACCATTAATACGGTTCCTACGCGCGGTAAGAATGCATTATTGGGTACCAATCCGATTGCATTTGCTGCTCCAACACAACGCAATGAACCTTTTTTATTGGATATGGCAACATCGAGTGTCGCCGCAAATAAAGTTCGAGTCCACGAGTTGAACGGAAAGCCTCTTCCCCCTGGATGGGTTCTGGATTCAAAAGGTGAGCCGGTTACAGATGCATCCGAAGCGATGGATATATTATTTAAAAGAACCGAATATATCGGCGGTGGATTGACGCCTATTGGAGGAACGCCCCAGATGGCCAGTTATAAAGGATATGGTCTTGCAATGATGGCGCATATTCTAGGTGGCGTGTTATCGGGCTCGTCGTTTTCGCCGATTAGAGTAAAGTCGCAACAACCGAAAGACCCTGATAATCTAGGCCACTTTTTTATGGCCATTAATCCCAACGAATTTCGTGAAGAGGGCGAGTTTGAAAGCGATCTCGATCAGGTAATCGATGTACTTCACCAATCGCCTAGAGCCAATCCTGAGGAGCCCATTTTGGTAGCCGGTGAGCCTGAGGCTGCAAAACGCATGGAACGCTTGCGAGAGGGGATTCCTATTTCACCAGCCTTATCAGACATGATTCGGAGGGTCTGCGAAAGTTCAGGTGCAGAATTTATTTTGGGGCATCACCCCTAGCTTGTTTAAATTTTAATTTCACTAACTTGCTTTGCTTTAGCTGCGCAAGCAGCCAAGAGAAATGCGATATCGGTTCCAGTGGAAACGTATCGAGCCCCCATTTTTACAAATTCTGTGACCAAGTCAGGGCGGGAAGATAATCCACCTACGCCACAATATTTTCCATATTTGTTACAAATATCGATAGTACGTTGAAACGCCTCTTTTACTCGTGGATGGTCGTATTCACCCGGTATTCCCATATCAGCAGTTAGGTCATTGGTGCCAATTAAAACCATATCAACCCCATCAACAGAGATGATTTCATCAGCATTATCTAAGGCGGCTACATTTTCGAATTGCACGATAACCATTGTGGCCGCGTTTAATACTGGATATGCCTCGGTTGCTGAAAACGAGCGATACTCCAATTGAGGTAAACCTCCCGCAGCAGAGCGTTCACCAAGCGGCGGAAATTTTGATGCCGATACCACTCTTTTAGCGTCTTCTGCTGAGCAGACATGGGGAGCGATAACACCTAGGGCACCCCCATCTAGGGCTCTAGAAATCCATTCTGAGTTTTTCGCAGGAACCCTAACAAAAGGTGCAATGCCAATACTGACGGCAGCCATGCAAATTTGACCAGTTGTATCTAGTGAGAAGCTGTTGTGTTCCATATCAATATAAATTGAGTCAAAGCCTGAAGTTTTCGCGATTTGGGCAATTTCAATGCCACGAACCAACCTAACCGTCATTGATGAAACTACTTCACCCCGCTTTAGCTTCTCTAAAACATTGTTAACCAATATATCTTTTGCGTTTTTACTCATTGAATCCCTCATTATTTATTTAGGTGTATGAAAAGAAATAACCCAATTGAAATTAATTAATACGGTTTTGGGGCTCTTTGCCTTGTAAAACATCAATTACTTGTTGCGCAACACACAATGAACTGCGTTCCTGAGTTTCATATGTCCCTCCCGCGGCATGAGGAGTTGCTATGAGATTTTCAAGAGAAAGAAGCGGGTGAGTGGGATCTGGTGGCTCGACTTCAAATACGTCTAACCCTGCGCCGAATAGGTGCCCGTTTTTTAGATGATCATATAAAGCCAATTCATCAACTAAGCCGCCACGCGATACGTTGATGAGAACAGAGTTCGATTTCATTAAGCTTAATTCATTAACTCCAATTAGATGGTGGTTTTCCGTATTTAGAGGCAGATGAAGAGTAACAAGATCAGCCTCAGTAAGCAACTCCTGAATTTGATCGACCCTTCGATGGGGAAAGTCGGCCCACTGATTTTTCGGTGCATATGGATCGAATGCAATTATTTTTGCATCAAATGCACCCAACCATTTTTTAGCAATACGAGTGCCAATATTACCCATCCCAATTATTCCTACTGTTTTTCCAAGCATCTCAATGCCCAGATGATTAGGGCGAATTATTTCTTGACCATTTCGCAGCATTCGATCAAAACGTGTAATACGCCTTGTTACCGAAAGCGAAAGTGCAAATGCCATTTCAGCGACGGCCTCACTGTTTATTCCAGGCGTTCTTAGAATCGGAATACCATATTTTTTTGCAGCATCAATATCGATAGTCTCAAACCCAACACCTTGTTTACAGATAACCTTCACATGATCGGCTCTTTTTAATTCATCCGATGTAATTGGCGTCATCCGTACCATTACTCCATCTGCATTTTCTGGCCAATTTGCAATTTCAGGGTCTGGCCAGCAAACCACATCACAGAATTTTTTAGCCAGTTCTATGCCAGCAGGATGGCAAGCGTCGAGAATATAAATTTTCATTTTAGTGATCCGGTATTCAACTGATGGTTACATCAAATTTTATGACGAGGGAAATTAAGTTATATTGATGAGTATTTGATATTTTTTGAGGTTGGAAAATGAAAACCCCATTGCGTAGATTTATTTTAATTGTGTTGGCTTTATTCTCCTCCGGGATTGCCAATGGCGCAACTGACGGTTTCCCGAATAGACCGGTTAATATGATCGTGGCTTTTCCAGCTGGAGGTGGAACGGATATCGTGGCTCGTAAGTTGGGTCAGCGATTGAGTATCATGTGGGGTCAACCTGTAGTGATTGACAATAAAGGTGGTGCCGCAGGAATTATTGGCACAACCATGGCTGCTAGAGCCGAACCCAATGGCTACAACATGTTTATGGCCACACTAGGAAATATGGTTATCAATCCATATCTTTATCCCATGGATATTAATCCGATCAAAGATTTAAGGCCGATCGTAAATGTGGTTGGTGTAAATTTTGTATTGGTAGCAAACCCTTCGTTACCAGCAAACAACGTGAAAGAACTAATTGCCTTGGGAAAACAAAATCCAGGGCACTACAATTACTCCTCTTCTGGAGCTGGTGGCGCGCCACACTTGGCTGCTGAACTATTTAAGTACATGAGTGGAGCTGATTTTTCACATGTTCCGTATAAAGGAAGCGGGCCTAGTATTACTGATTTATTAGCCGGTCAGGTTGGATTTACTTTTGATAGCCTGGTTCAAACCCTTCCGTATATTCAATCTGGGCGACTTAAGGCTTTGGCCGTATTGGGGGCCAAGCGCTCGCCATTACTGCCAAATATTCCAACCGTATCCGAATCCGGAATCCCTGGATATGAATTTACAAACTGGTTTGGCTTGGTTGCCCCAGCCAATACTCCGACAGAACTGGTTACAAAATTAAGTCACGACATCTCAGAAACGCTTCAACAACCTGATCTCATTGCCCAGTTTGAAAAAATGGGCGCAGACGTAATTAATAACACTCCTGAGCAATTTAATGCTCAAATTAAAGCGGATAGCATTAAATGGGGGAAAATCATCAAAGAAGCGGGAATAAAACGCGACTAAATTTTATAGCTCCCGTAGTGCGTTGAATTGAGCAACATAGCCAGAAGAATCAATTCGGGCAGCGATCACAGTTGTTTTTCCTGATTGCAAGGCATTTTTGATTGCTGCTTGTAAGCCTTGTTCTGTAGTGACAGCGATTCCGTCAGCACCGAATCCTTGCGCAATTTTTTCCCAGTCCAATCCCCCAAGTTTTACCCCGTAGCGGGGGATTCCTTTCAATTCTTGTTTAATGCGTATTAGACCGATTTCTTCATCGTCTAAAACAATTACTATGATTGGTAGATTTTCTCTTACGGATGTTTGCAGTTCGGCTACAGCCATGAGAAAACCGCCATCGCCCGAAAAAGCAACGACAGGTCGATCTGGATGGGCAATGCGCGCAGCAAGCGCCCCAGGAATTGCATAACCCATTGATCCAAGCCCGTTAGACGTTAAAAATTCCCGTGGTCCGTAAGATTCCCATTTTTGTACAACCAGTAAGCGGCTAGCGCCGGCATCACAGGTTGCAATAGTGTTTCGCGGAAGAGTCGCACGAGCAACTTCCATTGCTCTTTGCGGAGACAATCCATTGCTTGGCGTATTGAGGGCATCAACAACATCCTGTCGAAATATTTCCGATGCTTTGCCTCCCCAGTTTGAATTTTCATTCGACCATTCTGTTATCCGAGTGAGCAGGACTTGAAGGTTGCCAACCACTTCCATGGTTGCAGGTACGGATGCGTCTAAGCTGGGTGCATTAGATAAGGCTATTACTGGGGTTGAATAGGGCCACGCTTTTGGTTGAAGCTCTACAGTATCCAATCCTACGGTAATAATTAAATCCGCTTGGGATACCAGCTTTCGCTCAATAAGTCCGCCGATAATGCAACCTGCGCGTAACGCATGGTCTTCTGGGATAACGCCTTTACATTTAGGGGTTGTTAAAACCGGGGCGCCTAAATGTTCTGCAAGAGCCACTAATTGAGTTGATGCCCGATTCCATAAAACACCCATTCCAACAAGAATAATTGGCTTTTTAGATTGCCCAAGCATTTTTAACAGGTCTTTGAGATCGCTGCGATCCGGCCCTGGAAAAAGGGTATTTGCTATCAATGGTGCTTGTGATCCAATTTCCGGGACATCTTTGGTGGTTTCGCTTTGGGGCATATCAAAATGGACTGGGCCAGGCGGACACGAGGTTGTTTCACGCATGGCTCTGCGCATTTGCTGCCTTACTGATGTCGCGTTGATTGTCGATCCCCACTTTACGATTGGGGCATATAAAGCCATTTGATCAATCCGTTGACGCAAGCCAGTTGAGTAAGTTGGCGAAGAATATTGGTCTGTGATCGCTATCAAAGGGGCTCGATCTAAGAACGCATAAGCTACGCCATTTACCATATTTGCAGCACCAGGACCACGAGTCGAGAGGCAGACCCCTGGGGACCCAGAAATTTCACCCCATGTTGAAGCTAGCATTGCTCCCGCTACCTCTTGCTTCATGAGAATAAAACGCATATCTCGTTGACGAAGCGCTTCCATTAGCTCTACGGATTCTCCCCCAGGGTGACCGGCAATAAAAGAGGTTCCGGATTCTTTTATTGCATCAGCCATTACTTCTACGGTAGTTGACATGAAACAATTCCTTGTTTTTATTCTTGCATCAAATGGGAGACATTTTTCGTAATCATGTAGTGCATGAGACCCTCAATTCCCCCTTCACGACCATAGCCGCTATCCTTTACGCCTCCAAAAGGGGTTTCCGCTAATGACGCTGTAAAGTGGTTAATGGAAAGATTTCCAACTTCAAGTTCAAGCGCAAGTCGATTAGCAACTGCAGCGGATTTTGTGAAGGCGTATGCAGCTAAGCCATAAGGTAAAGAGTTTGCAGTATGAATGGCTTCTTCTAAATTATGAAAACGATTAATAATTGCTATTGGACCAAAAGGTTCTTCTGTCATGATGCGTGCATTTGAAGGCACATCAGCCAGTGCCGTCATTGGAAATAAATAACCGGTTTTTCCAATTCGTTTTCCACCGCATATTAAGCGCGCCCCTTTATTAACTGCATCTTCAGCAAGCGATTCCATTGCCTCCATTCTACGTCGATTGGCTAGGGGGCCCATTTGATTCTCAGGGTTTAAACCGTCGCCGACTTTAAGGTCGTTGGCTTTTAATGCAAACGCGTTAGTAAAGGCCTCAAAAATTGCATTGTGGACTAGGAATCGTGTTGGGGCTACGCAGACTTGCCCCGCGTTGCGCAATTTTCCCAAGACGGAAAGGGATCCAGCGGATTCTGGATCAGCATCGCTACAGACAATCACTGGGGCATGACCTCCCAACTCCATTACAACAGGTTTCATATATTGACCTGCTTGGGCTGCTAACTTTTTTCCAACAGCCGTGGATCCTGTAAAGGTGATTAAACGTACAGCAGGTTCTGCTATTAGGTAGCTGGAAATTTTTGCAGCATCTCCAAATACTAGGTTAAGTACACCTGGTGGAAGTCCGGCATCTGCAAAGGCTTTTGCCATCAAAACAGCAGCTGCTGGAGTTTCTTCAGGCGGTTTTAGAATGAGCGAGCACCCTGCAGCCAATGAGCCGCCAATTTTTCTAGCCGGCGAACTCATCGGAAAATTCCATGGTGAGAATGCAGCAACGATGCCAATTGGCTGTCTAAGAACCGAGTGTCGCATATTGGGTTCACTGGGAATAATTCGACCGTAAGTGCGCAGACCTTCTCCGGCGTCCCATTCAATAATGTCGCATCCTCTTAGTACTTCTAGGCGAGATTGGGCAATTGGTTTCCCTTGGTCTAAAGTCATGACGGTTGCAAATTCCTCTATTCGTTCGCGAATGAGCTTGATGGCAGTCATCATGATTTGATAGCGTTTTGCCGGCGGAGTAGCCTTCCATACTAAAAATCCCGACTTAGCTGCAGAGACTGCAGAGTCTAAATTGGTTGTGTCGGCGCAGGGAATTTCTCCAATGACGCTTTCATCAAAAGGGTTTATAACTGAACGCCGTTCCGTACTGTTTACCCAAATTCCATTAATAAAATGCAGAATATCTGGGTATCGATTACTTGATGCCATTTCCACCCCTTAGAAAAAATTGTATTTATTGTTTGCGAAAACTCGCAGTCTCAATCTATTCAAGAATGGCAATTGCTAATATAGAAATTGACCTTCTTGAAATAAAGTTTGGGACTACCAATTTGTTGCAATGTATTTGGATTCCATAAATTCCAGCAAGCCATGGTGACCGCCTTCTCGACCTAAGCCGCTTTGTTTTGTCCCGCCAAATGGGGCTGCAGGATCGGATACTAACCCTCTATTTAATCCAACCATGCCGCATTCGAGTTTTTCCGAAACCCTTAAGCCGCGTGCTAAATCTTGTGTGTAGACATAAGCTACCAAGCCATACTCAGTATCGTTTGCCATATGAATAGCTTCGGCTTCTGTTTCAAATTGAATAATGGCTGCAACTGGCCCAAAAATTTCTTCTTGCAAAAGATCAGCATTCGAGGGTATGTCCGTCAATACGGTTGGTTCATAAAAAAACCCTGAACCGTCTACGGAATTTCCACCGGTTTTAATTTTGGCACCTTTTGATACTGCATCGCTAACTAGACTGGCAACTTTATTGCGGCTGGATGCATTTACTAAAGGTCCAAGCATGGTGGTAGGGTTGTATCCATTCCCAACCTTTAACGCCTTCATCTTTTCGGAAAATTTTTCAGCAAAACTGGCATAGATACTTTTTTGTACATAAATGCGATTTGCCGCTGTACATGCTTCACCGCCATTTCTCATTTTCGCAATCATTGCCCCTTCAACTGCCTGGTCAATATCCGCATCTTCAAATACAACAAAGGGCGCATTACCGCCTAGCTCCATTGAGCAATTGATAATTTGATCTGCTGCCTGTTTTAGGAGGATGCGACCTACTTCTGTTGATCCTGTAAACGAAAGTTTTCTAACTCTTGGGTCATGCAGCATTGCATCGACCACGACCCCAGATTTGGATGTGGTAATCACATTAACAACCCCGGGTGGCACACCAGCTTCTTCTAATAAAGCTGCCATCGCATAAGCGGTTAATGGTGTTTCGGTAGCTGGCTTTAAAATACAAGTGCAACCAGCCGCCAATGCAGGGCCAATTTTTCTTGTTGCCATGGCGGCAGGAAAATTCCAGGGGGTCACAAGTACAGAAACGCCTACCGGTTGATATTGGACTAACATCCGATTAGAGCCTGATGGGGATAAAGCCACTTCACCAATAGCCCTAACGGCTTCTTCAGAATACCAGCGAAAAAATTCGGCCGCGTAGTTTGCCTCACCCTTTGCATCCGAAAGCGCTTTACCATTTTCAAGGGAAATCAGTTCTGCAAACCAATCTATGCGGCTACTCATTAAGTCGAAAGCCTTGCGGAGAATTTCTGCTCTAGCTCTTGGGCTTGTTTGTGACCATCCCGGTAGGGCATTGCTTGCAGCATCAACAGCCTTTATCCCATCTTCGATGCTTGCATCAGCGACCGATGTAATGACATGTTCAGTTGATGGGTCAAAAACATCAATCCTTTTCCCCGAGCTAGATTGCACCCAATTTCCATTGATGTATAAATCAGTGCTGATACTCGAGAAATCATTTTTTAATTCTTGGATCGCCATTTTCTTTATTGCCTCTTTTTTTATGTATATTGGTTAATAGTTTTATATTAGTGTTAACCCTAATAACTGGAGTATTTAAGTTCCATCAGGATCTTCTTATCTAAATATAATTATTTTGACATTCATCAAGTATTAAAGGGTTTTAAGGATCTTTTTTGGTGCAAATGCCATTTTTAGTAGTTAGTTGATAATGATAATGATCAATTGATAGATAATAAATAAAAACTTATATAGAGACTAATAATTCCTAGGAAATAGACATGGTAAAGAAATCTACTGCTGAGCCCAAAATTATTCGACTTGAGGATGTTGATCCAAAACATACTTGGGATCGTCCAATACAAGCTCCTGGACATATGCAGGTTGATTTTGAGGAGAGGGTTAATTTTCGGCGACTGCATGATTACCGTCTTGCCAGGGTGCGCCAAGCTCTTGCTAAATCCGAGTTGGGTGCTTTGCTTTGTTTTGACCAACACAATATCCGTTATACGACAAGTACGGTTATAGGGGAGTGGGCGCGGGATAAATTAACTCGTTACTCCTTATTGACCGGTAACGGAGACCCCTATATTTGGGATTTTGGATCTGCTGCAAAGCATCACCGCATAAATGCGTCCTGGCTTCATGCTGACCACTGTAAAGCGGGGTTACTTGGATTGCGGGGTGCTGTTCCTAGTGATGCCGGTCTTTTTAGGAATGCCGCCTTGGAGATTCATGCCATCCTAAAGGCCGAAGGAATGTTAAATATGCCTTTGGGCATTGACGTAGTTGAGCCGCCCATGCTCTTTGAGTTGCAAAAATTGGGTATAGAAGTTCGCGATGGTCAGCAGGTGATGCTGGATGCTCGGCAAATCAAAAGTGGGGATGAAATTACCCTTTTAAACATGTCTGCAGCGATAGTGGATGGCGTTTACCAAGACATTTATGAGGCTCTAAAGCCGGGAATTCGTGAAAACGAGATCGTTGCATTGGCCAATAAACGCCTCTATGAAATGGGTTCTGACTGCGTGGAAGCCATCAATGCGATTTCTGGAGAGCGTTGCTGCCCACATCCACACAATTTTACTGATCGAATAATCCGCCCCGGAGATCAGGCTTTTTTCGACATCATCCATTCATTCATGGGATATCGAACCTGCTACTACCGCACGTTTAACGTTGGTAGAGCAACCGCTCCTCAAATCACTGCTTATAAAAAAGCTAGAGAATGGATGGATCGGGCAATAGACCTAATTAAGCCAGGAGTCTCTAGCGACAAAATAGCGCTGGCATTTCCAACTGCTCAAGAAATCGGATGCGATACCGAGATGGAAGCGTTCGGTTTAAATTTTTGCCACGGCTTAGGTTTAGGGCTGCATGAGCGTCCCATTATTTCTCGCTTGACTTCACTAATGGAGCCCATGGAGCTTAAATTGGGTATGGTTTTTGCTGTAGAAACCTATTGTCCTGCAACCGACGGGTTTTCTGCTGCGCGCATCGAAGAGGAAATAGTGGTGACCCCCAATGGGGCGCAAATTATTACTCTATTCCCTGCAGAAGAGTTGCCAATTGCTAACCGCTATTGATTGAAAATTTTTTAGTACAAATTTAATTATTGAGAGGATTGAAATGACTGCTGTGAATTTGAAAACCGCAAAAATTGGCTGGATTGGCGCGGGGCGCATGGGCTATGAAATGGCCGCCAAGCTTGCAAAAGCAGGTTGCAATATCACCATTTGGAATAGAACACGTTCCAAAGCTGAGCCATTGGCTGCTTACGGTGCAAAGATTGCCGACACACTGTCCGATCTTGCTGATTGCGATATGGTATTTACGATTGTTTCCACCTATAACGATTTGAAAGAAGTATTGATTGGACCAAATGGACTGTATACGGCCAATGGAAAAGGCCCCAAAATTCTAGTTGAATCTTCTTCGATTTCATTGGAGGGGTCTGTTGAGTTACGCGAGGCTTTAGCCAAGCTTGGAACACGGGTCCTGGCATCTCCAGTTTCTGGAAATGCAAAAGTCATTAAGGCGGGGAAGTTGAGCATTGTTACTTCAGGACCAAAAGATTTATACGAAGAGTGCCTTCCTTTCTTAAATGCCATTGCTCCGGGAAATATTAGCTACGTTGGAGAGGGTGAATTGGCTCGCATCGCTAAGATTTGCCATAACGTATTTCTGGGTGTAGTTACTCAATCCCTTGCTGAGATTACCGTCCTTGCAGAAAAAGCAGGCTTGCCACGCCATGCATTTTTGAATTTTATGAATACCAGCGTAATGGGCTCAGTTTTCTCCCGTTATAAAACACCTGCATTTGTTAATTTGGATTTCCACGTTACTTTCACGCCATATTTATTGCGTAAGGACATGGATTTGGGATTGGATGCAGGTCGACGTTACGAGGTTCCAATGCCTTTAGCTTCCATTACTCGAGATTTGGTTCAAAGCTTAATGGGTAATGGCTATGCGGATGAGGATTTTTCAACTCTAATCATGCAGCAAGCCGAGGCTTCTGGCTTGGAATTAAAACCTGAAAATGTTGAAGTGAATGACGGATTATCTTGATCTGTTAAGCGCTTTATTCCCCATCCATTAGTTGGAAGTTGTAATTACCCATGAATACCATTCAAAGACAATGTGAAAGGGCATTAAGTGCCTAAGATAACTAACCTCGTTCCCGGGGCGCCATGGCAAGAAATTCATTCCACTTCAAAAGATTGGGATCTTTTTGGTAGGGATGAACTGCTTCAAATGTTGAATCATTTGCATTTGATTCGGGCATTTGAGGAAAAGGTGCTTGAACTTGACGGCTTGAGATTGATTCATGGGCCTGCGCATTCAAGCATTGGTCAAGAAGGTGGTGCCGTAGGAGTTATGTCGGAGTTGCTTTCAGGTGATCAGATCACCGGTTCACATCGGGGTCATCACCAATTTCTGGCAAAAGGGCTGAAGCATATTGGTACTCAAGACTATGACCCAATCAAGGATCCCGTATCAGATGAAGTAAAGCACTTTCTTTACCGAACGTTAGCAGAGATTTTGGGTTTATCGGTTGGATTTTGTAAAGGGCGTGGAGGATCCATGCATCTTCGCTGGGAGGAGTCGGGCGCCCAAGGAACGAATGCCATCGTTGGCGGCGGAGTTCCCATTGCAAATGGTTTGGCATGGGCCAAAAAACGACAAGATAAAAAAAATGTTGTGTTTACATTCTTTGGTGATGGAGCGGTTAATATTGGCGCAGTTCCTGAGTCAATGAATTTAGCCGCTTTGTGGAATTTGCCCATTTGTTTCTTTATTGAAAATAACGGCTATGCAGTTTCTACTTCAGTTAAAGAGGAAACGCGAGAGATCCGGATGTCATCAAGAGGGGCTGCGTATGGTATTCCGTCGTTCCGGGTTGATGGGATGGATCCTGTGGCCGTGCGGATTGCAACCCAAATGGCGCTAGATGTGATGCGCAGTGGTAAAGGACCGGCGATCATAGAGGCTGATATATACCGTTTTTTCCATCATGGAGGAGGCTTGCCTGGAAGTGCCTTCGGGTATCGGTCTAAAGAAGAAGAGTCTGGGTGGCGTGCAAGAGACCCCGTTTTGCGCATTGCTAAAGAAATGATTGATCGTAAATGGCTTACCTTAAATGAGGATGTCGCGATTCGAGAACACGCTAAAAGGGCTATGAATGAGGCTGTAGAGAAATTGACCGAAATTGATGACGGTACGCGTCGAATTATTCCAAGTCTATGGCCAAAAGTTGAGTTTCGTGATGCGGGGTTACGTGGCGATTTATCTGAATTTGCCAATGTTCGTTTTGAGGAGTTGGAAACCGCTACCGGGAAAATTGAGGAGTTAAAATTTATCGACGCTGTCGCCAGGGTGATGGCTCGTCGAATGGAGCAGGATGAGCGTATTTTTGTTATTGGTGAAGACATTCATCGCCTAAAAGGCGGCACCAATGGAGCAACTCGCGGATTAGCAGATCGGTTTCCAGGACGAATCGTGCCGACTCCAATTGCTGAACAGGGGTTTGTTGGCTTGGCTGGAGGCGTTGCAATGGAAGGGACTTACCGTCCCGTGGTGGAATTTATGTACCCCGATTTTGCACTGGTTGCAGCCGATCAAGTTTTTAATCAAATTGCCAAATCTCGCCATATGTTTGGTGGCGATGCTCGCATGCCATTGGTTCTTCGCACCAAGATTGCCATTGGCACCGGATATGGCTCTCAACATTCTATGGACCCCGCTGGACTTTATTCAATGTGGCCAGGCTGGCGAATTGTTGCCCCTTCGACACCGTTCGATTATGTTGGGCTTATGAATAGCGCTTTATTGTGCGAAGATCCAGTGTTAATGATCGAGCACGTTGGTCTTTATGAAACAAATGGCCAAGGGCCAAGTGAAGATTTTGATTACTACATCCCTTTGGGAAAAGCAAAGGTCGTAAGATCGGGATCGGCCTTTACGGTTCTGACATACCTAACAATGACATCGCTTGCTATTCTGGCTGCAGAAGAACTGGGTATTGATGTAGAGATTATTGATTTACGATCTTTAGATAGGGCTGGCATTGATTGGGAAACCATTGGCCCTAGCATCCAAAAAACCAATAACGTAGTTGTGCTTGAACAAAGTCCATTGACCGCATCCTATGGCGCAATGTTGACAGATGAAGTTCAAAGGCGCTACTTTGATTACCTTGATCAACCGGTTGCAAGAATTCGAGGGGGCGAGGCTTCCCCCAGCGTTTCAAAGGTATTGGAACGCGCTGCTTTTGTGGGTATTGAGGAAATTAAGGAAGGGTTTAGATCAATGATGGCGGATATGGGAAGGCCTTTATCTTGAATCAAATTGATGTAACAGTGGGTTTGCCTGGCTTGCGTGGGACGGATCATATTGGCTTTACTGTTCCAAATCTACAGCAAGCGGTTGATTTTTTTGTTAACGTGATTGGTTGCGAGCCTTTTTATGAGCTAGGTCCTTTTTCAGCTGCTGATAATTGGATGAATGAGCATTTGAATGTTCGTCATGATGCCGTTATGAAAAGGTTAAAGTTTCTCCGATGCAAGTCCGGATCAAATTTTGAGATTTTTGAATACCAAAGTTCTGATCAGAATTCTCAACAACCAAAAAATAGTGATGTGGGTGGTCACCATTTAGCTTTTTACGTTGATGATATGGATAGCGCCGTATCCTATCTGAAATCAAAGGGTATTCAGGTTTTGGGGGATCCTACGCATTCCAAAAATGCAAGCGCCGGACAACGGTGGGTTTATTTTCTTTCGCCTTGGGGAATGCAACTTGAATTGGTAAGCTATCCGGAAGGCAAGGCCTATGAAAAAGAAACCGACCAGCGTCTTTGGCATCCGGTGCATCCAGAACAATAGAGATCATCATTTTAACGAGAGCTAAAAAGTGCCTATAGAAATTCTAATGCCAGCCGTATCCCCATCCATGGTTGATGGAGGGCTTGCTCTTTGGCATAAAAAAGAGGGTGACCTAGTAAAGGTTGGCGATCTTTTGGTTGAGGTGGAAACGGATAAAGCCGTTGTGGAGGTCCAGGCTGAAAAAGAAGGAATCTTAGGAAAAATTTTATTTCCCAGTGGATCTCAAAATATCAAAATTAATACGCCCATTGCCATATTGCTTGAGTCCGGTGAAGATGCATTGAGTTTGGCCAGTATTGGTAAAAGTGCTGTAACACCTAGCCAACCCACTGTGGAAGAAAATACGGTGGCGCTCAAGCAAGATCGACCCATAAAAAAATCGGATAATTTTCTTTCTACTACGGGTCGAATTTTTGCTAGTCCATTAGCCAGACGTATTGCCGCGGATCATCAAATTGACCTTTCACGAATTATGGGTTCAGGGCCTGGCGGGAGGATTGTTAAAAAAGACCTGAATTCCCCTTCATATATCGATACAGCAAAGCCAGTTGTTCATTTACCGGGTGACAAAGAAACGCCAAATAGCAGCATGAGGAAAATGATTGCAAATCGCTTAAGCGAAGCAAAAAGAACGATTCCCCATTTTTATCTGAGCGTGGATTGTGAAATAGACAAAATTTTGGCAATGAAATTGGAGATAAATGAATCTGTAGATGGTGCAAAAGTCTCCGTCAATGATTTTGTTATTAAAGCTGTTTCGATGGCTTTGAGGAAATTTCCACAAGTCAATTCATCTTGGGGTGATCTAGCAATCAAACATCACCAAAACGTTGATATTGCCGTTGCCGTTTCGACAACTTCAGGATTGATTACGCCAATAATTAAGAATGTGGATCAAAAGAGCTTAATTAGCATTTCTTCTGAAATTAAAAATCTTGCTGAGCGGGGAAGATCCGGAAAATTATCCCTAGATGAGTATCAGGGTGGGGGAATTACCGTTTCAAATTTAGGCATGTATGGTGTTCGTGAATTTTCTGCGATTATTAATCCGCCCCAATCGTGTATTTTGGCAATAGGCGCTGGGGAACAAAGGCCGATTGTGAAGAACAACACCATTGTTATCGCGACAATGATGACTTGCACCTTATCTGCTGACCATCGGGTTGTGGATGGAGCCCTTGGCGCTCAATTTATTGCGGAATTTAAGAGGATTATTGAGCACCCCATCAAGATGGTGCTTTAGGAACCCTATATGAAGCAATCTTCTTTTGATATTGTTGTAATTGGCGCCGGACCTGGCGGCTATGTTGCTGCCATTCGTGCAGCCCAACTCGGATTAAATGTTGCCATTGTGGAGCGCGAACATCTGGGTGGTGTATGCCTGAATTGGGGATGCATTCCAACTAAGGCGCTGTTACGGAGCGCGGAAGTATTGCGAGTTGCTCAGGAAGCGGAAATTTTCGGGGTTGATTTATCAATCAACGGGTTTAGTCTCGCAAAAATGGTTCAACGTTCAAGAGATGTTTCCGCGAAGCTTCAGGCCGGCGTTAAGCATCTGCTAAAGAAACACAAGGTAACGGTTTTTGAAGGCGTTGGAAAAATTTCCGGCAAAGGAAATGTTGAGGTCAAGAGGGGCGATGAAATTATCGCCAATATTGCTGCTCCCCACATCATTCTGGCTACGGGTGCAAGACCAAGGGTTGTTCCAGGTTTAGAGCCGGATGGTGAATTCATTTGGAATTATAAAAACGCCATGGTTCCAAAAGACTTGCCAAAGTCTTTATTGGTTGTTGGTTCAGGCGCTATTGGTATCGAGTTTGCCAGCTTTTATAGATCACTTGGAGTTAAGGTTACTGTCGTTGAAACGTTGGATCGCATCCTCCCTGTTGAGGATAAAGAAATATCTTCGCTGGCTAGGGTGGAATTTGAAAAACGCTCCATTGAATTTTTTATTTCCAGCACCATTAAAGAGTTAAAAAAGGTGGGCGGGCAGGTTTTGGCATCTATTGAATGCAATGGGAAAGTGAATGAAATTTCAGTAGACAAGGTTATAGTTGCTGTCGGCATCGTTGCAAATATTGAGGGATTAGGTCTAGAGGTTACCCGTGCCCGTATTGATAAAGGTCATCTCGTTGTCAATCAATGGCTGGAAACGGACGAGCCGGGTGTGTATGCAATTGGTGATTTAACTGCTCCGCCTTGGCTTGCCCATAAGGCAAGTCATGAAGCGGTAATTTGCGTCGAAAAAATTGCCGGACTAAAAAATGTTCAACCTTTAGATCCCTTGAAAATTCCTGCTTGCACCTATTCATACCCTCAAATAGCGAGTATTGGATTGTCTGAGGAAAAAGCAAAAGCAGCGGGGTTTACTCTTAAAATTGGTCGTTTTCCCTTTATTGGTAATGGTAAAGCAATTGCTATGCATGAAACTGAGGGTATGGTAAAAACAATTTTTGATGCAAAAACTGGTGAATTGCTTGGGGCTCATTTAATAGGGGCCGAGGTTACGGAGTTGATTCAGGGTTACTCAATTTCCAAAACACTAGAGGCTACAGAGCAAGATTTGATGAGTGTTATATTTCCTCATCCAACATTATCCGAGGCAATGCATGAGTCAGTTTTAGGCGCTTTTGGACATGCAATACATATTTAATCAATAGGGGTGGATCAATAAAATGAAAACCGTAAATAAATTTTTATTACTAGGTGTCGTTGGTTTTGTAATGTCACCGCTTTATGCATTTGCTCAAAACGTTTGGCCAAATGGCCAAACGATCAGAATTATTGTTCCTTTTACCGCTGGCAGCGGTACGGATATTATCGCTAGAGCCGTAGCTGATAAGTTGGCTCCTAGCTTGGGTAATGGAGTAAGCGTAGTAATCGAGAATAAGCCGGGCGCAGGCGGAACTATAGGGGCGTTACAGGTTGCCAAGTCTGAGCCGGATGGTTTTACCTTATTGGTTCACTCTTCGGGACACGTGGTTAACCCTGCCTTGTATAAAAACTTACCTTATGACACTTTAAATGACTTTGCTGGGGTAATACCATTGGCTCAATTGCCGAATGTCATGGTTACTTCTCCCGCAAACGGATATAAAAACCTTGATGAATTGATCAAGAAATATTCTGCTCACCCTGGAGATGCAAATTATGCTTCCGCTGGAAACGGTTCAGCTACGCATATGAACGCTGAGAAATTTCGAGTAGCGGCTAAATTGACAGCCAATCACATACCATATCGCGGCACCCCTGAAGCAATAACAGATGTTATTGCAGGCAGAACAGATTGGTTTTTTGCCCCGATTGTTTCTGCATACCCATTAATTAAGGATGGAAAACTTCAAGCGCTTGCAGTTGGCACAAAGACTAGATCACCTCTTTTGCCAAATGTTCCGACAACTATTGAATTGGGAATCCCCAATTCGGACTACACATTTTGGGTAGGTGTATTGGCGCCATCAAAAACGCCAAAAGCTATTATTGATCGTTTAAATACGGAGATTACTAAGCTAATGAAAGATCCCGAAGTGATGGAGCGTTATGCAAAGCTTGGAGCTGAGCCAATGGTA
>CAIKFU010000066.1 GCA_903826775.1 uncultured beta proteobacterium
ACTAATGTTGCAGTATTAAACGGTATTGCTCACGTCATAATTCAAGAACTAATGACAAATGAATCATTTATTCATGCTCGCACAGAGGACTTTGAATCATTCCGTTCAGCAATAAGCAAATACTCCCCCGAATATGTTCAAAAAATAAGTAATGTTCCCGCTGATCGTATCCGCGAGGCAGCTCGTACATATGGCAAAGCCAATCGCGGCATGTTGCTCTGGGGCATGGGCATAACACAACACATCACTGGCGTAGATGGCGCATTAGCACTTACAAACCTTATGTTGTTAACCGGCCATGTCGGAAAACCTGGTGCAGGCTTTATTCCAATCCGAGGTCAAAATAATGTACAAGGATGTAGCGATATGCAAGGTCAGCATAATGCTCTTCCTGGTTACCACGATATCAACAATCCAGAGCATCGAGCAAAATTTGAAAAAGTCTGGAAAGCACCACTACCAACCAATACCTATCAGACGATAGTTGAAATGGAGCACTCTGCTCTAAACGGTGATATCAAAGCCCTATATATCATGGGTGAAAATCCAATGGGTAGCAGTCCCGATATCACAGAGGTTGAGGCAGGCTTAAGAAATTTGGAATTTCTTGTGACTCAAGATATGTTTCTTTCGGAAACGGCGTCGTTAGCAGATGTTGTATTTCCAGCTTGTAGCTTTGCCGAAAAAGACGGCACGTATACGAATACCGAACGACGAATCCAATTGCTACAACGTGCAATTCCCCCTCTAGGCGAATCGCGTCCTGACTGGCGCATTATCTGCGATGTTGCTACCGCAATGGGCTTTCCCATGTCATATGAAAGTTCTGCTGAAATTATGGAAGAAATTGCTTCCCTTATTCCATCATATGCTGGTATCCGGCACGAACGACTTCACAATGGGGGTTTGCAATGGCCCTGCTTCGATACAAATCATTCTGGTACCCGATATCTGTATGCAGAAACATTCCCAACAAAGAACGGGCTAGGCAAATTCCATGCAGTTGAATATGAATCATCCGGTGACAATGTCGATGACAAATTCCCGCTGATACTGTCTACTGGGCGTTTACTTGAGCATTACCATACTGGCACAATGACAAGACGTTCGCAAGGACTGGACCACATGAAGCCGGAAGGTGAAGTTGAGGTAAACCCAGAGGATGCGCGCCGATACAATCTACAACATGGTGAGAAAGTGCGCCTAGTTTCTCACCACGGGAAAATCGAGGTCAAGGTTAAAATAACTGAGCGATCCCCCGAAGGTGTAGTTTTTTATCCTTTTCATTTTGTCGAAGCGCCTGCAAATCGCCTAACTGGTTCTGACTATGACAAATCATCAAAAACACCTGGATACAAACGTTCTTCAGCAAGACTCGAAAAATTAACGAGCCTCCCCTAAAAACTAAAACTTTTAATTTTTTGTTTGCAATCAGAATAAGGCATCGCAACACTTTGGCGATATATCTCTCCAATTGTCATTTCTAAATCGAGGCGCGCTACGCTCGATTTAGAGTGTAAAGAATCATGAAATATTTGACTAACTACATCACTCATCCGTTCGCAACCAGTATGATATAAGAATGCGTTTTCCCCATTTAAAACGTCTGGAATGAGTACAACCTTCCCACATTTTTTTTCAAGCTGATCAATAGCAGCAGACTCTTTCCCATCATCAAGAAATAAAAAGTTTTCCAGATTGACTGTGCAAAATCCATTGTCTATTAGACAATCAGCAGAGTAGTGAGTTGGGTTTTGTACAAATGTGCTCATTAAAGATTCTTTCAAATAATTTTTAATCCAGAAATTTTACTGTCCAGATAGATGTAATTGTTAGTTCATGAAAGTAGCATACGTCAAAAAAATTATTAACCTTAGCGGTGAATTTAATTTGCCTGACTACCTGCCCCAGTAACAAACAATCAATGCCAACTATTCAAATGCTAAAGTCACCTTAAAGCGATGTAAAGGCTTTTCTAATAAAGAACGGAAGGATATTAGAATATTCAAGCTAACCTCAAGCATAAGGAATCTTTTCACCTTTAAAAAACAGCCCATTAAGGGCTGCCTACATGCAATCAACGCTTATTCACGGCATCCTTAAAAGCCTTGCCAGCGGAAAACTTTACTGTTTTAGATGCGGATATTTTTATTGCTTCCCCTGTTTTTGGATTGCGGCCCATTCGGGCTGCACGAGATCCTGCTGAAAAACTTCCAAAGCCTACCAGTTGGACAGTATCCCCATTTGTGACTGATTTCTTGATTTCCTCAAGAACAACTGTCAATGCTTCTTCAGCTTTAATTTTGCTTAGGTCAGCTCCATTTGCAATCGCGTCTACTAAATCAGCCTTTGTCATATTCGCATCCTTTATTTTTAAATGCTATTTATAAATTTATAATCAGACTAAGGAGTAAATTACATCTCCGGGGGTTATCCTATCAAAAATGAGCCCCTTTAACACATAAAAGTGAAATATTTTTTCACCGGATGACTTATGCAGCTTCTTAGAAATACCTACTTCAAGTTAGCAATCACTAAAAAGCCCATTTTTAATTTAAAAGCGGGGGCAATCAATGTAATTTATGTGTTTGCATTTGCAGCAAATTTTGCAGTCGCACAAACAATAGCCGATAACAAACCCTCACAGGTAATTCCAATTCCAGTACTAAAAAGCCTTGAGAAAAATCAGATTCCACTGGACAAAATCAGCATTTCAGTTATAGAAGTATCTAAAGTAAATACCGAAGTATCTTCACAGGAATTGATTGACTGGCGATCAAATCTGGGAATGAATCCAGCTTCAACAATCAAACTGCTTACAACCTTAACCGCGCTTGATATTCTTGGCCCTCAATACCGATGGATTACCAAAGTATTTACAGACGGCATCCTTAACCAAGGAACGCTTAAGGGAAATATTTATCTGCAGGGAACAGGCGATCCTAAATTAGTGCCGGAAGAGTTGGCTCGGATGATGAAGTCTCTGAGAGACTTAGGGATACAAAGAATTGATGGTGATTTGATATTTGATCGGAGCGCCTATTCACCAAGCGTTATGGAACATGACACCATAGACGGTGAATCTTTACGCGCTTATAACGTCCCCCCAGATCCATTGCTGTATGCTTTTCGAACGCTTTCTTTTCAATTAAATGCAGCTCGTTCGACTGAGCTTATTGATATAAACTACAGCCCCGCATTAGCCCAATTTAAAGTAAATAACAACCTAAAATTAAACCGGCTTCCATGCGAATACTGGCGAAAAGATATCCAATTTGATCTTAGTGCTTACGCGGAAAATACATTCCAGAACACTTCCTCCGTGAATCCATCGGACAATATTCAATGGCAAGCAAATTTTTCGGGTGTTTTTCCATTGCCTTGTAGTGGGGCAACTTACAATATTGTCGCCTTTGATCCTAATACCTTTCTAACGCTTGGGATTTCAGCAGCATGGGAGTTATCTGGCGGTGTCTGGGCTCAGCCTCCAAAGGGACGTAGTGGACCAGTCCCAATCACTGCAAGACAATTGTTAGAATTTCAAGGGGTTAATCTCGGAAGCGATGTACAAGATATCAATAAGTATTCCAACAATGTAATGGCACGCCAACTCTTCCTAACGCTAGCACTAGAAAAAATTGGCAAACCGGCCACAACTTCAAATAGTGAACAAGTTATTTTGGCTTGGCTTAAGCAAAGAAAATTAAATTTTCCTGAGCTTGTTTTGGAAAATGGCTCCGGACTCTCTAGAAATGAAACAATTTCAGCTTTGCACATGAATGAACTGTTGGTTAGCGCACGAAGCTTGTCTATTTCAGACGTTTTTTACAACAGCCTACCTTTAGCAGGAAAGGATGGCACGATGAAAAATCGACTTCTTACTCAGCTAAGAAAATTCCTTCATTTAAAAAAACAACCTGAAGCTAGAATTAAAACGGGATCCTTAGCTGAGGTTCGCGCAATTTCAGGCTATGTAATGAGTAAATCCGGAAACCTATATGCTGTAACGTCTTTTATTAATCATCCCAACGCATATCGCGGGCAGGATGCACACGATCAATTGTTGGAGTGGCTGCTTAATGATGGTCCTGAGCCGAAACAAGCTCGCTGAAGTCGATCTCTGACACCATCCCACTCTTCCCCAGATGGGGGCTCAGGAAACAATATTAAATCCCATTGTTGTTGGTCAAGATCTCTTAAAACCCTGTATAAACGATTTGCAAATTCAACGCTCCCGGCTGGAACTAGAACTTCATTAATTTGCACGTATGAGATCCCATCTTGATTTAAAGAGGAATCCGAATCCCAAACTGCTACAGCCACTCGAGTTTTGATATCCGGATACTCGCTTAAACAATCCAGTAAGCGTCCTGGGGAATAAATTCTTAATGGGGTAGTCGGCGCATAATGCGCTCGGAAGCTACCTGACACTCTAGCAGTCAATTGATTATCAAATACTACCCCTGGCTTATTAACTACGACGCCAGTCCTCTTGAAAATTTCAGCCGGAGTAATGGCCCCCGGCCTCAAAAGAGTAGCACAATCTCCATTTGATAAATCCACAATTGTTGATTCAATGCCAATATCGCAATCGCCCCCATCCAATACAACTAAATCGGGATAATTAGTAAATTCATTGCGAACATCAGCCGCACTGGTAGGAGAAATTTTCCCGAAACGGTTAGCAGACGGTGCAACTACAGCCTTTCCAAACTTTCGTAACAATTCTTGAGCCACAGGATGCGCTGGTGATCGCAATGCCACTGTATCTTGACCCCCGGTAATTTCATTAAAAACATGCCTATCTTTTTTAAAAACCAAAGTGAGTGGTCCAGGCCAAAAGGCAAAAATAATACGCAAAGCTTCTTCAGAGACATCTCTAGCCCATGGAGTAAGCACAGATAACCAATCAGGCTCCGTTAAATTATTATTTTCTGGTTCAGCTAAATGGACAATCAATGGGTGATTAGCTGGCCTATTCTTCATAACATAAATTTTTTGGATTGCTTCAATGTTAGTGGCATCAGCAGCTAGTCCATAAACCGTTTCGGTTGGAATTGCTACCAGCCCACCTTGTTGCAACGCTTGTATAGCGTCATTCACAGCAATATTCGAATAAGGCAAAGAGTCTTCTAGCATTTCGATTAGGGCTCTACACCTAAATCAATAGCGACTGCTGTAGAATTTTTTTGGGCAAGTTCCAGCGTCTCGCCCAAACAATTCACATGACCCATCTTCCTTCCAGGCAAAGCAGTAAATTTTCCATACAAGTGTAATTTTGCCCCTGCGTGACTCAACACCCTATCCCAAGGAGGCTCATGCATGACGCCTAAAACTGCGTTATTAAGAAACCAAATATCTCCTAAGATATTAAGCATTGAAACCGGGGTTAATAAACGCGTATCCCCCAATGGCAAACGAGCCATTGCACGAACCTGTTGCTCAAATTGACTCGTTACACATGCATTTAAAGTGTAATGCCCAGAATTGTGTGGTCGAGGGGCTATTTCATTGGCTATTATCTTGCCACTCTTTAAAACAAAAAATTCAACACACAATATGCCAACATAATCAATATGCCGTATCAATGATTTGGCTGCCTCTACAATTTTATTTTCTTGCTCAGGATTAAGTGATGGGGCAGGCACGACGGATTTATGTAGAATCCCATTCCGGTGAATATTTTGCGCTACTGGATATGCAACCACCTCATCATCATGGCCACGAGCAACCAAGGCAGAAACTTCAAAATCAAGATCCATTAATTTTTCAAGGACGCAAGGCACCTGATTAAAGTCATCCCAAGCACGCTCCAAATCTTCAGGTGTACGAACCGTTACCTGGCCCTTACCGTCATAACCCATTCGAGCAATCTTCAAAATGCCCGGGAATAAACCCTTTGGAACATGAAAAATATCCGTTTTATGCTCAATTACAAAATGATCAGCAGGGCTAATGCCTGTTTCTTCCTTCCATGAAGCTAAGAAATTTTTCTCGGTAATGCGATTTTGTGTCAATGAAACACAACTACTGCGAGGAGCCACATACACTCCAAGCGCTTCCAATTCATCCAAAGCTTGCGCGGGAATATTTTCAAACTCCGTACTTACCGATGAGCAAATTGCTGCCATTTCTTTTAATGCGGATAAATCTGTGTAATCAGCACGTATATGCTTTTCAGCAATTGATCCAGCGGGACTTTCGGCATTGGGATCCAACACGCATACTCGATACCCCATTGATTGAGCTGCCTGAGTAAACATTCGGCCTAGTTGACCTCCGCCCAAAATACCTAAGTAGGCTCCTGGCAATATTGGACCTAAATGATCAGCCATTTAGAATCAATACCCCGGCAATTCCATTGCACGTGCCGCCCCCGTCTGCTCAATGCGAAACACATCCAAGCGTTTCGCTAAAACCGGATCAGTTACTGCCAAATTGGCAATAACATGCAATGCTGCATTTGCGGCACCAGCCTCACCAATTGCAAATGTTGCAACCGGAACCCCCTTAGGCATTTGCACAATAGACAACAATGAATCCTCTCCACGCAAATATTTACTTGCTACTGGAACGCCATATACAGGCACTATTGTTTTTGCAGCCAACATTCCTGGCAAATGCGCTGCACCTCCAGCTCCTGCAATGATTGCCCGTAAGCCATTATCACGAGCTTGTTCTGCATAGCGAAACATGTCGTCTGGCATACGATGCGCAGAAAGGACTTTTGTCTCATGCGGAATATCGAATTGTTTCAACATTAACGCAGCGTGCTGCATAGTCTCCCAATCTGAACTGGATCCCATCACAATACCCACAATTGGCTTATTGCCCATCTAACCCTCCTAGACCCTAAATTGGACGCAGTCTTTATTATCTCAGTCTTTATTTAGGCTGAGATAAATCAATTCTGCATCAAGCGATTTAAAGCTTCTTCATATTTTTGTGCGGTTTTTTGAATTACTTCTGGAGGTAAATCTGGAGCAGGGGCTTTTTTCCCCCAATGTTTACCTTCAATCACAACTTCCTCAAGCCAATCTCGAACAAACTGCTTGTCGTAGGAAGGTGGATTGGTTCCTACTTTATAGGTTTCCGCTGGCCAAAATCGTGATGAATCGGCAGTCAAAATCTCGTCCATTAATACTAAATTCCCAGCATCATCCAAGCCAAACTCAAACTTAGTATCTGCAATAATAATTCCGCGTGTTGCTGCATAGGCTGAAGCTTCTCTATACAAGCGAATGCTTACCTCGCGAATTTGATCGGCTAATTTTTTTCCAATCAACTCAACCACTTTATTAAAAGAAATATTCTCGTCGTGCTCGCCTGCCTCGGCTTTTGCTGCTGGTGTAAATATTGGCTCTGGCAATTTTTGCGCATTCTGCAATCCTGGAGGCAATGAAATACCGCATACGGATCCGGACTCTTGGTAGTCTTTCCATCCGCTACCAGCCAAATAACCACGCACGACTGCTTCAACCAATATGGGTCTAAGCCGCTTAACCACTACTGCACGCCCTTTTACTTGATTGACCTCTTCAGGTTGAACCACGCTAACTGGGTCAATACCCGTTAAATGGTTCGGGATTACATGCGCCAATTTATCAAACCAAAAATTGGCCATCCGATTTAACACTATTCCTTTTTCGGGAATAGGCTGGCTCATGATTACATCAAATGCAGAAAGACGATCGGTAGTGATCATTAATAACTGGCTATCACCAACTGCATACACATCCCTTACCTTACCCTTGGACAAGATTGGGAGCGACTTAATGGATGTAGCGTATAAGGCGGCCATATTTACATCACTTCACTATCTGGGCCAATTCGCCACTACGATATCGTTCAGCCATTTTTTCTAATGTAATCGGCTTAATCTTATCGGCTTGACCGGCGCTACCAAATTCCCTGTATCGAGCAATACAAATTTTCTTTGCCGCTTCACGAGCTGGCTTTAAATAGTCACGTGGATCAAACTTGCTCGGATTCTCAAAAAAATAACGGCGTATGGCCCCTGTCATTGCCAAACGAATATCAGTATCAATATTGATTTTTCGAACCCCATATTTAATTCCCTCCTGAATCTCTTCAACGGGAACGCCATAAGTTTCTTTCATATCTCCACCGAATTGACGAATTTCAGCAAGCAATTCTTGAGGAACACTGGAAGAACCATGCATTACTAAATGCGTATTTGGAATTCGCATATGAATTTCTTTTATGCGCTGTATAGCCAAAATATCTCCGGTGGGTTTCTTGGTAAATTTATAGGCTCCATGACTTGTTCCTATCGCGATTGCTAATGCATCGCATTGCGTAGCCCTTACAAAATCAGCCGCTTGCTCAACATCGGTTAGCAACTGCTCACGGGTCATTTTGCCATCTGCACCATGACCGTCTTCTTTATCGCCTTGCATTGTTTCAAGGGATCCCAACACTCCTAACTCGGCTTCAACAGTAACGCCAATCGAGTGAGAAAACTTAACTACTTCTTGCGATACGGCAACGTTGTATTCGTAACTTGCCACAGTTTTTCCATCTGCCTCAAGCGACCCGTCCATCATTACGCTAGTAAAACCACTTTTAATTGCAGCCATGCATACTGCGGGACTTTGCCCATGGTCTTGATGCATCACTACGGGAATATGAGGATACGCCTCCACAGCCGCAGAAATTAACTGACGTAAAAATGCTTCTCCGGCATATTTTCTAGCTCCTGCCGAAGCCTGCATAATTACCGGCGAATTCACTTCATCGGCTGCAGCCATAATTGCCTGTACCTGCTCTAAATTATTAACATTAAAAGCGGGCAGGCCATAACCATTCTCAGCGGCATGATCCAAAAGTTGGCGCATAGATACTAATGACATGATTTTCTCTTATTCAGTGTGATTAATTTTAAAGTTACTTTACGTGAACAATTTTTAACGTATTGGTACCACCAGCTTCCCCCATGGGTTCACCGCTTGTCAGGACGATGGTATCTCCCGACTTTACAACACCCAAATTCTTCAGCCTCTCCTCGACTTGCTGCATAGCGGTATCCCGATCCTTGCTTTCATTCAAACTCAATGGTGTGACATTGCGATACGTACTTAAAGAGCGTTGAGTAGCAACCTTGGAAGTTAAAGCAAAAATTGGTACATGAATGCTATGCCTACTCATCCATATCGGAGTTGATCCAGAGTCAGTCAAAGCGGCAATTGCTCTCGCATTTAAATGATGGGCAGTAAATAATGCTCCTAAAGCAATAGTCTGATCAATCCGAGTAAAGGTTTTATCCAAAAAATCTGTATCAATTTTGATATAGTCTGATTTTTCAGCTTCTACGCAAATTTCAGCCATACATTCGATGGTTTTTACCGGGTACAAACCGGTGGCAGATTCAGCAGAAAGCATTACTGCATCAGTTCCGTCTAGCACAGCGTTCGCAACATCGCTTACTTCAGCACGTGTTGGAACAGGGGCACTAATCATGGACTCCATCATTTGGGTTGCAGTAATTGTAAATTTATCGGCCTCTCGAGCCAACTTGATCATCCTCTTTTGCAGTGCAGGCACCGAAGCATTACCAACCTCAATAGCAAGATCCCCCCGAGCCACCATAATTCCATCGCTCTCACGAATAATGCCATCTAAGGCATCAGGAACGATTGCTTCAGCACGCTCAATCTTAGCAATCAATTTCACCTTTCCAACACCGTGCTTTAAGCTTGCGGCATCAGCCAATTTACGAGCCGCAATCATGTCGGCGCCGTTTTTAGGAAAACTAATAGCTATAAAATCAACCCCCATTGCGATTGCAGAATCCAAGTCTTGTATATCTTTTTCAGTAAGCGCGGGAGCAGTTAACCCCCCGCCTGCTCGATTAATTCCCTTATTGTTGGATAACGGTCCGCCAAGTTTGACAGCGGTGTGAATTTCTCCACCCTTAACACTTTCTACTAGCAAAATAATTAAGCCATCATTGAGCAACAAGCAATCGCCAGATTTCACATCGTTTGGCAAGTCTTTGTAATCCAACCCAACTCGCTCTTGATTACCTAATTCACAATCCACATCCAAAATGAATTTTGCACCTTCCTGCAGAATCACCTTCCCTTCTGCAAACTTTCCCACCCGAATTTTTGGACCCTGAAGATCCGCCATGATGCCAACTTCACGCCCAACTTGCGCGGATATATCTCGAACTAAATCATGTCGCGCCTTATGATCGGCAACCGTCCCATGGGAAAAATTCATGCGAACCACATCTAGTCCGGCGTGAATCATCTCTCGCAAAACCTCTGGCTTTTCTGAAGCCGGACCTAAGGTTGCAATAATCTTTGTCGCTCTTAGCATCTTTAGTCTTTCGCTCGTTCGGCGAGCACCGCAAAAGCCGGCAATGTCTTGCCCTCGAGAAATTCGAGAAAAGCCCCACCGCCGGTTGATATATAGTCAACCTGTTTTTCTATTCCATATTTTGCAATAGCAGCCAGAGTATCCCCTCCTCCGGCAATCGAAAATGCTGGTGAATGAGCAATCGCAGCAGCAATCATTTTGGTGCCACCACCAAACTGATCGATTTCAAACACTCCAAGAGGGCCATTCCAGACAATGGTGCCTGCATGTGCCAACATAATGGATAAGCGTGCTGCTGTTTTAGGTCCCACATCCAATATCATGTCATCTGCTGCAACTTGATCGGCAGATACCCGATTTGCACGGGCTAAAGGGGACAGCTCATTCGCAACAACAACATCTTCAGGAATGGGTACATGAGCTCCACGTTTTTCCATAATTTCCATTATTTCCCTAGCCTCATCCACCAAGCCAGGTTCAGCAAGCGATTTTCCTATTGGCAGGCCTTTTGCAAGCATAAAGGTATTAGCTATGCCGCCTCCAACAATAAGCTCATCCACCTTCTCAGCCAACGCCTTTAATATCGTCAACTTAGAAGACACTTTTGACCCCGCTACAATCGCCACTAAAGGACGCTTGGGATTTGCCAATGCTCGGCTTAAAGCATCCAGTTCTGCAGCCATTAATGGGCCTGCACACGCAATCGGAGCGAATTTAGCCACCCCATAAGTCGTCGCCTCTGCTCGATGAGCCGTGCCAAAAGCATCGTTTACATAGACATCGCAAAGTGCAGCAATTTTTTTGGCCAATCCCTCATCATTTTTCTTTTCGCCAACATTTAGCCGGCAATTCTCCAATAGCACCAAATCGCCGGGATTTAACTCAAATCCACCATCCACCCAATTTGAAATTAAAGGTACTTTACGATTTAAAAGCTCAGCTATTCGGTGGGCTACAGGCGCCAAGCTATCTTCAGACTTAAACTGCCCCTCGGTTGGACGACCCAAATGGGAAGTAACCATCACCGCTGCCCCTGCATCTAAACATATTTGAACGGCTGGCATTGAGGCGCGGATACGGGTGTCCTCTGTAATATTGCCGGCTTCATCTTGGGGTACGTTTAAATCAGCACGAATCAGTACGCGCTTGCCCTTTAAAAGGCCGGCTTTTGCCAATTCGCTTAAACGCTTAACTTTAAATAGGGATTCTGGCATAGTGCCTCACCAAGTAAATATAGGAACTTCTATTCTAAAACGACTAGCCTGCCTGCTCTACAATAAAGCCTTGTTGACAATTCTGATTTTGGCCTAAAACCAGCATGATTTGCCAACTCCGATTAACTTGATACAAAAGGTAGAGAAAATGTCGATGTCCGACCGCGATGGCTTTATATGGTCCGATGGGAAGCTGATTCCCTGGCGCGAAGCCAATATTCACGTACTCACCCATAGCCTACATTATGGAATGGGCGTCTTTGAAGGCATTAGGGCTTATAAAACCCCTCAAGGAACCGCTATATTTCGCCTTCAAGAACATGTTAAGCGATTGATTAATGGCACAAAAATATTCCAGATGAAATTGGCTTACAACGAAAATGACCTTTCCAAGGCCATTATTGATGTAGTCAACAGCAACAATCTCACGGCCTGTTATATACGCCCCATTATTTTCATTGGCTCAGAAAAGCTAGGAGTCTCACCAAAAGGAAACACCATTCACGTTGCAATTGCAGCTTGGGAATGGGGTGCGTACCTAGGTGAAGATGGTCTAAATAAAGGAATTCGCGTAAAAACCTCCTCTTTTACACGCCATTTCGTTAATTCTTCTTTGGTTCGCGCTAAAGCATCGGGTTACTATATCAACTCCATTCTTGCCAATCAAGAGGTTACCGCCAACGGTTACGATGAAGCATTATTACTAGATACTGAAGGCTACGTATCGGAAGGTTCTGGCGAAAACATGTTCATGGTTCGAAACGGCATCCTTTACACACCAGATCTAGCATCATGTTTAGATGGCATCACACGAGATTCTGTAATCCAAATTGCAAAAGATTTGAATTATGAAGTTCGTGAAAAACGCATAACTCGAGACGAGGTCTATTCTGCTGATGAGGCTTTCTTTACTGGTACGGCTGCTGAAATTACGCCTATTCGCGAACTGGATGATCGAGTAATTGGAAACGGTCTTAAAGGTCCCATCACAGAAAAAATTCAAGAAACGTATTTCTCTGCAGTTTATGGAAAGAACGAGCGTTATAGCTCCTGGTTAACTTACGTCAAGTAATCACATTTGGATAGGATTTTAAATATGAGTGAAGCTATCAATGTTGTAATGATCGATGGGAAAAATTTACCGTTGCATTGCCCTGCAGATAAAGCACCTAGCTGGAATTTGCATCCGCGGGTCTTTCTAGATATCGCCAATACCAATAATGCAAAGTGCCCTTACTGCGGTACTGAATACCGCCTCATTCCAGGTACAAAAGCACACGGTCACTAAATCAAATTAACATCCCTTGTTTCAATGTTGGGGTTGTTGATTGTGACTACTAGACATGCATCGCATATTAATCATAGCGCCAAACTGGATTGGCGATGCAGTGATGTCTCAACCACTACTTGCATCTCTTCTTTCTAATTTCCATCAATGCCAAATTGATGTCATTGCAAGCGCTTGGGTAGCGCCAATTTACAGGGCATGCAAGGAAGTACATGAGGTTTTTGAGGTACCGCTTCAGCACGGCCAACTTCAATTTAAGCTCCGTTATGGGCTTGCAAAGAAAATTAAGCAACAAAACTACGCGGCGTGCATTGTATTGCCGAATAGCCTTAAATCAGCATTAATCCCTTGGATGGCAGAAATACCGATTCGTATCGGCTACCTTGGAGAGATGCGATTTGGTTTAATAAATCGGTCCATTCCAAATCCATCTAGATCCCATCGAATGCCAATGGTAGAGCGGTATCTGGCTTTGGCCGATTCCCTCAAAAATGCCGAAAATACATCAACTGGTCCAATTCAATTCATCAAAAACCCGAGCTTACACATTTCTAACCACGTAACAGAATCGGTTTTGCAAAAATTAAAAGAAAGAAATCTTAGCGAGCAAGCTATTTACACATTATGCCCAGGCGCCGAATTTGGTCCATCCAAACGTTGGCCAGTTGAAAATTTTGCTCTTCTGGCACAGAAAATTCTCAAAAAAAATAAACTAAATTCAATTATTATTTTAGGCGGACCAAGCGATAAAATATTTGGTGAAAAAATTTGCTCTCAGATTTTTAAAACCAATCCAGAGGATTTGTCAAGGATATACAACTTATGTGGCAACACTTCCTTGGACGAAGCGATGGCCTTCATCAATATGAGCGCCTCTCTTATCAGTAATGACTCCGGATTAATGCATATTGGAGCCGCCTTACAAGTAAACCAAGTTGCAATATTTGGATCAAGCGATCCTTACCACACCCCCCCTCTCTCAAATAAAGCTAAAGTGATCTGGCTCAATCTACCCTGTAGCCCATGTCATAAAAGGGATTGTCCGCTTGGTCACCTAAAATGCTTATGGGGTATTTCCCCGGAACAAGTATTTTTATCATTAAATGAATCAGAGAACCCATAATGCCAAAGCTTGCCAGACTCTTTCACAATGCAGATGAAGTAGTCGACGCATGGCGAGACGCCCTGCGTCATAGGAATGTACAAGGTGCGCTCGCCATTTGGCTAGATGATGATTCAATTACATGCGTCCTTCCTGAGGGTCATCGACTAAGCGGTCACTCTGAAATAAGAGGCGGACTAGAACGCCTACTTGAAAAGCAAGCCCTCTTTCTTGAACCTATTAATTGCATTACTCACACTACCCTAGGAACCGCTATATATGACACAACTGAAGCAGTCCACCTAAAGGAAAACCAAATAGAAGCTTCGTTTTTTCTGAATATCACGCTAGTTTTATTACAAGCCAACCAAGGCTGGCGAATTGCCCATCTACACGCTAGTTACTCCACAGAAAATACATTTGACTTGCCAATAGCAACTCACGGCCTACACTGACCTATATGGATAATCTGGTACTTCAATCCCTAACGAAGTGGCCAGCGGTTCCAAATTGTTTTGGTTGGCTAGCCTTGGATCGTCGCGGGCGATGGCGTATTCGTAGTGAGTACGCCCAAAAATACAATTTGCCTGGAGAAGTAATTCAAAATAGCAATTTAAACAACTTCATAACACGAAACTATTCGAGAGATCAAATTGGGCGATATTTTTTTCAAAACGGTCCACAACGAGTTTTTATTACTCTGGATGCTGCGCCATGGATCGTTCGCATAACTCCATCGAATGAAGTCCTTCAGCTTGTGACTCAATGTCAAAACGAATTCCATCCACAAGAAGCTTTAAGTGATGAGTCTGGGAACATTTTTATCTCAGGAATTACGGTGCAGAGTATCTTGAAGGACGAAGGAGTTCCTACCTTCATTCAACTAAATCAACCAAGCATTGCTCTATTACATGATCATGACCTCGGTTTATTTTCAGATCTTGCAAAACTGGATACTCACTCGTGCAGTCTAGAAAGTTCCTGGAATTGGCTTGGGAGAAGATTACCAATTCACCCTATTCACTCATTGGAGATCCCCAGCAGATTTGGATTCAACAAAAATCCAGTTGAATAATTTAACCGTGCTTCCCTTTTGATTCTTCCATCTGCATGTCTCTATACTGCCTCTGCATCTCACGCAATCGCGCATCAATAGTGGAGTTTTGATAAAAATCGGTTCCCCCAATAGTTCTGGCAATTTTTAACTGCTCAATAGCTGATGGCCAGGCACCTTCAAGGGCATATTTTTCACCTAAAGCAAAATGGCGCATTGGTAAATTTTTTGCTTGATCGTATGCATCAGATAACATCCCCCACCATAATGTTTCGCCAGGCTGTAATTTGGTTCTGTTTTTTAACCATGCTATAGCTTCATTTGTTCTCCCCAGCTTTAATTCTGCATTAATAATTGCTGCACCGGCAGCATAGGATTGGGGGTTTGCCTTCAAGGCTGATTGAGCAATCAGCAAAGCTTCATCATATTTTCCCTTTGATAAAGCAAGCTCTGAGGCTGTAATGTCCAATGAAAGACTCTGCCGTTGTTGTGTCGTACTTGAGGATGCTGGAGCATTTGCGACGATACGAGCCTGCTGCAAATACACGCCAGCCTGATCAAGCCGACCTTGGCGTTGAGCTACTAATGCGAGCCCATAAAGTCCTTCCATTTGCTTTCCGGCTTGACTTTGTTTACTTAAACCTTCAAAGAAATTTCGTGCATCATATAAACCGCTCGCCCCAGCCTGCTGCTCTAACCTTGCCCTTGCTTTAATAAAATAAAATTCAGTGGACGATGGTACATTTCTTGGGCTTACCGTTCGAGCTCTATCCTGCATATCCGCAATGCGATCGGTAGTTAATGGATGGGTTCTAACGTAGGCAGGAATGCCGCTGTCCATTATTCCAGTGGCTTTTTGTAGACGTTGAAAAAATGCTGGGGCACCGTTAACGTCATAACCGCTAGCATCTAGTATTTGAAAGCCAATACGGTCAGCCTCACGCTCAGCATCTCGCGAGTATGAGAGTTGATTTTGCACAGCTAATGCTTGACCTCCGTAGATTAATCCGGATGCTGCAGATGGGTTTCTCGATGCTGCTAATGCTCCTAGAAGCACCCCCGCTAAAGCAATCATTGTATTCATGCCCTGCTTATCCAATTGGCGAGCAAGATGTCGTTGCAAAACATGGCCTGTTTCATGACCCATGACAGACGCAACCTCAGAATCTGATTCAGCTGTTACCAGTAAGCCCGTATGAAATCCAATGAACCCTCCTGGTAAAGCAAATGCATTAATACTGCTATCTTTAACTGCAAACAATTCAAAGTTGTACAGCCCACTTCCTTGCTCATTCGCTCCACCAAGCTGTTGCTGTTTTGCAGCCAATAGCAGTCGCCTTTCCATTTGATTTAAAAAGTCGTAAATTGGCAAATCAAGCGAATAATCCGGATCTTTACGAATTTCTCGCATGATCTGCTCGCCGTATTTACGCTCATCAACCCGACTCAACGCATCGCCGCCAGGATCACCCATGTCTGGTAACACTAGATTGGGTTGCCCAAAAACAACCGGTCGAGCTGGTTGACTTAAGGGTTTGTCCCCTGAGGGCTGAAAAGTCCTATTTAGATTTTGGAGAGCAGTTGAATCGCTTTGCACTGAAACATCCCCTGAGACTACCGCAGGCCCGGAACCCAAACCAGGGGGTTCGCCTGCAGCCCATACTTCGTGAAATGTATTTGAAAAAGCTAGCGCAAGCGCAAGCTGACATGACAGAATGCGCTTAAATAATAAAATTGGATTAAGTTTCTTTATTTGACCCACCCCTCTATGGTAAAACTTATCGCATGAATAAACTAACTCATTTTGATTCTAGTGGCCAAGCCCATATGGTAAACGTAGGTAATAAAGATATTACCCATCGAATAGCAATCGCTAAGGGCGCCATTAAAATGCTACCGGCTACGTTTAAATTAATAGAGAGTGGCTCCCATAAAAAAGGGGATGTTCTAGGCGTTGCGCGCATAGCAGCTATACAAGCCTCCAAAAAGACTTCTGATCTCATTCCTTTGTGCCATCCATTAGCATTAAGCCATGTCAGTATCGAGTTTTTATTGAATAAAACACGCTGCTTGGTTGAGTGTAAGGTCCGTGTTGAGACTACCGGTACGACCGGGGTTGAAATGGAAGCGCTCACAGCCGTACAAATTGCACTTCTTACGATCTATGATATGTGCAAAGCCGTAGACCGAGGAATGGTAATGAGGGACATTAGACTACTTCAAAAGAGCGGCGGAAAGTCCGGCGAATGGAAATCCAAAGATAAGTAACGGCATCATGAAATAAAAAAGCCGGTCACAAGACCGGCTTTATATAAAATAATGCATGCCTAATTTCGCTCTTTAGCCATATTTCTCTTCTTTAGCCAAGTTCCACCAAGAATTACAAGAACAACACCAATCGCCTCAAAAATCATGTGCGCATCTTCCATGGCTGCCTGAATAGATTCTTTGATGGCTGGATCTTCAACTAACATCCCGCCAGCCAAAAGCCCTAATAGGCCAGCACCAACCGTGATGATAATTGGAAAGCGATCCATAACTTTTACCAACATGGTGCTACCAAAAATAATCAAAGGGATAGAAAGACCTAAACCAACAATTAGCAACAAAAGGCGGGTATCTTCAGGGCCTTTTTGAGCCGCCGCTGCGACAGCAATGACATTATCCAAGCTCATTACCAAATCAGCCACCAAAATCGTTTTAATTGCGCCCAAAAGATTGGACTCGGCCTTCATATCCTCTTCGCCACCACTATCGGCCAACAATTGAATGCCGATATATACCAACAACACTGCACCGACAATTTTTAGATAAGGCAAGGTTAACAACTGTACTGCTGTTACAGTTAAGATCACCCTTAAAATAATGGCTGCGGCGCTACCCCAAAATATTGCCTTGGATTGTTGTGCCGGAGGTAGATTTCGTGATGCCAACGCTATTACAACTGCGTTATCCCCGGATAATAAAATATTGGCAACAATAATTGACAGCAATGCCCCCCAAAAGGATGCATCGGAAAATGCTGCGACTAAATCCATAAAATCTCCGTTATAGTTTTATTTAAGATGGATTGCTTGGGTAAATCTTACAACATAGCCTTTAGTAGCGTAGCCATTTCTGAAGGATTCCGGGTTACCGTAAACCCACACTCCTCCATCACCGCCAATTTTGCGTCGGCCGTATCGGCTCCACCAGAAATTAATGCGCCAGCATGGCCCATACGCTTTCCAGCGGGTGCAGTTACGCCTGCAATAAATCCAACAATTGGCTTCTTCATATTATCTTTACACCAACGAGCAGCTTCAGCCTCATCAGGTCCACCTATTTCACCAATCATGATCACCGCATCTGTATCCGGATCTTCATTAAACATTCTCATTACGTCAATATGCTTCAATCCATTTATGGGATCTCCACCAATTCCAACCGCAGTAGACTGACCCAGGCCAATTGAGGTTAGCTGTCCAACCGCTTCGTAAGTAAGGGTTCCAGAACGACTAACCACACCAATACGGCCTTTTTTATGAATGTGCCCTGGCATAATTCCAATTTTAATTTCATCCGGGGTAATAATCCCCGGGCAATTAGGTCCAAGCAGCAAAGTCTTCTTACCGCCCTTCGCCTCCTTCTGCTTCATCTTATTTCGTACCTCTAGCATATCGCGGACTGGTATCCCCTCAGTAATGCATATAACAAAATCTAAATCTGCCTCAACAGCTTCCCAAATGGCTGCAGCTGCACCCGGAGGAGGAACATAAATTACGGATACTGTTGCCCCCGTTTGTTGAGCGGCTTCTTTTACAGTTCCAAAAATTGGGATATTAAAAATTGATTCCCCAGCCTTTTTTGGGTTTACTCCTGCTACAAAACAATTTACGCCATTAGCATATTCCTGGCATTTCTCTGTATGGAATTGGCCAGTTTTTCCGGTTATTCCCTGTGTAATTACTTTAGTATTTTTATTAATCAAAATCGACATATTAAATTCCTTGATTATTTATTTTTAGCTGCTGCTGCAACTACCTTCGTAGCGGCTTCAGCCATTGAATCAGCGCTAATGATTGGCAAACCAGATTCTGCAAGAATCTTCTTGCCAAGATCCTCATTGGTTCCTTTCATGCGAACTACCAAAGGCACGGATAAATTCACGGCCCTGCAAGCAGTTACTACGCCATTTGCAATAACATCGCAACGCATAATTCCACCGAAAATATTTACCAAGATGGCTTCTACACTCTTGTTTTTAAGCATTATCTTAAAAGCTTCTGTAACCTTCTCAGCAGTAGCTCCACCGCCAACATCAAGGAAATTAGCTGGTTCGCCACCAAACAATTTGATTGTGTCCATAGTGGCCATTGCCAAACCGGCACCATTGACTAAACAGCCAATATTTCCATCAAGCGAGATGTATGCAAGATCAAATTTAGATGCTTCTATTTCTGCAGCATCCTCCTCATCTATATCCCGATAGGCAACAATTTCTGGATGTCGAAATAACGCATTTGGATCAAAGTTAAATTTTGCATCTAGGGCCTTAATATTGCCGTTACCCTCAAGTATTAATGGGTTGATTTCCACTAATGATGCGTCAGTATCCCAATAGGTTTTGTAAAGATTTTTAAATACTTCTCTTGCCTTGGGTATGGAAGATTCTGGCACGCCAATTCCTAGCGCTATCTCATTGCACTGCTCGTCGGTAAGACCGACCAACGGGTCTACAAATACTTTGATAATTTTTTCTGGTGATGATGCCGCAACTTCCTCAATATCCATTCCACCTTCGCTCGATGCCATGATCACATTCTTTTGAGTACCGCGATCCGTCACAATGCTGAAGTAATATTCCTTCTTTATGTCTGCGCCATCCTCTATTAAGAGTCTGCGAACCTTTTGACCCTCTGGGCCTGTTTGATGGGTTTTTAGTTGCATCCCCATAATTTCCGAAGCATATTTTTTTACCTCTTCCAAGCTCTTTGCCAGCTTTACACCACCGCCTTTACCACGACCGCCCGCATGTATTTGAGCTTTAACAACCCACACTGGACCACCCAACTTTTCTGCGGCCTTCATTGCGTCATCAACACTAAATGCTGAAATGCCATTTGGCACTGGCACATTAAATTGGCGCAAAAGTTCTTTGCCCTGATACTCGTGAATTTTCATGTTTACTCCCGAAACGGTCTTTTTTTAGCAAGCGATGAGGATTAATAAAATCGATTTTGCTTTCTTCTTCAAAGACTTACTGCATTATCCAAATTTAGTCTTTATTAAATAAGCGGTATAACCTCATAAGTCTAGCATGCTGCAACGCGGCAACATGATCTTTTCACTCCGTAATTCCCCTAGTTCGGTTACCTTCTATAATTTTTGAAACAATATCCGATCCAAAACCCTTGGATACTAGAAATCTGTACTGCCTTCCTTTTTCCTTTTGATTGGCTCCAATCACACCAAATTTCTTAAGCCATAGAGCATGTGCACGGACATATTCAGTTTCTTTTAACTCCCTCAAAAGTTTGCCTGTTTTTTCTAAATCTACTCCAGATTTTTGTAACTCATTTTGAATTTTTCTTAAACCATAACGCGGGCTTCGACTCCGAACTAGCGCTTCTGCAAACCGCAAATCGGATAACCATCCACGCGCTTCAAAATCATCGAGAACTACCTCTATTTCTGTTTCTTTTGATTTTGTTTCTTGTTCTATATCCAGATGAATTAGACCCTTACTCTTATTAATTTTTATTTGAGTATTAACCGCCTCGAGTAGTTTATTTTTTAAATCTTTGCGGCTAAATTCACGCAATGACAAAAGGCGCAAAGCCCGAGCTTTTATACTCGGGCTTTGTTTTGTACCCTTGGGCAACTCAGGCATCTACTGACTCAACCTCCCCATCACTCGAAATCTCTGCTATTCCCTTACCCGACTTCACGCCCAATTTATCACGAATCTTGCCTTCAATATCTTTCGCTATTTCTGGATTTTCTTTTAAAAATTCCCTTGCATTATCTTTACCTTGGCCTATGCGATCGCCGTTATAGCTATACCATGAGCCTGACTTTTCAACAATATCAGCCTCTACACCCATATCTATAATTTCACCTTCTCTTGAAATACCGGCGCCATACATAATGTCAAAAATTGCTTCTCTAAATGGCGGCGAAACCTTATTTTTTACTACCTTAACTCGAGTTTCATTGCCTACAACCTCATCCCCTTTTTTAATACTACCGATTCGACGTATATCTAAACGCATTGTTGCGTAGAATTTCAATGCATTTCCGCCTGTAGTTGTTTCTGGAGACCCAAACATAACCCCAATCTTCATGCGAATTTGATTGATAAAAATTACCATTGAATTCGTTTTTTTAATTGTTCCTGTGAGTTTTCGTAAAGCCTGGCTCATTAGTCGAGCCTGCAAGCCTGGCAATGAATCCCCCATATCCCCTTCTATTTCAGCTCTTGGCACCAAAGCTGCTACTGAATCGATAACTATTAAATCAATAGAGCCAGAACGCACTAGTGCATCTGCTATTTCTAAGGCCTGTTCACCGGTATCCGGTTGCGAAATTAATAAATTATTTACATCCACCCCCAACCGTGAGGCATATTGCACATCCAATGCATGCTCTGCATCTATAAATGCACATGTTCCGCCAATTTTTTGCATCTCGGCTATAGCATGCAAGGTTAGGGTTGTTTTTCCGGAAGACTCTGGTCCATATATCTCTATAACCCTTCCTCTTGCTAGGCCACCTACCCCTAACGCAATATCTAGCCCCAAAGAACCGCTTGAAACAACCTGAATATCTTGATTAATTTCGGCATCGCCCAATCTCATAATTGAGCCTTTCCCAAACTGCTTTTCAATTTGGGCCAATGCGGCTGATAAAGCCTTTTGCTTATCTCCACTCATTCCATCAAATTCTGATGAAGCTGATTTTTTCTTTTCTTCTATAGCCATTATTTATTTCCTTTTACTTTATTGCATGCTTTAACCAAAATTTGGTGTTTTTTCAAACTCTCTCACTACTGTATATAAAAACAGTATCTTTATCAAGTATTTATTTTTTTGCCCAGTACATGAATGTGGGCATGGCTACACCCCAAATTGCTGCCAACACCACTATTCCTACTTTTTGGGATAACCACTCCCCCCCACCCAAGCTAATGCCTGCTATGTACGATAAGGGCCCGCATACTGCCCCCATAACTCCCGCCAATGCATATCTTTCTTTCATCCAAGACATGGATGAATTTAATGTAGTCGCCAGAGTGGCCCACAATCCCCACATCCAAATTGGTGATATCCCAGGCAAGGGCCAAGACTCTTCAAACCTTAGTATTTCTGATTGGATTAAAAGTGTGTCAGCGCTCACTCCGTATATAATCACTTTAAATATAAGGGTTATTTCTTTTGAAGGTGTTTCAGAACAAGATATATATAAAATAATATAGGCAATAACTATTAGCACTGGCCAAACAATATGGTGGTTAGCTGCTCCAAAAATACATAAAAACCATCCCAGTTGAAAAAAAAGGAAATTCCATAATTGCTTCATTGTTTAGTCTGGAGTTGGTTTATGCAATTGGTGAACGTCAGGAATTTTGAATACAACCCCGTTAACTGAAAAAGGCCATTACCCAATGGCAATGGCCTTAAAAATGGTGGCGAATCAGGGATTTGAACCCCGGACCTGCGGATTATGATTCCGTCGCTCTAACCAACTGAGCTAATTCGCCGAACTGGTGATTATAAATTATTTCATAGACGTATCACTCAACCCTTTAACAAACTGGTCTTTTCAAGGACTGAAATGTTTCAAAGAATTCAATTACATATGCGACTTCTGATCATAGCGAAAGGCAATATAGTTAAATTAAGCGCATAATGACTAGGTGTAAACCCTTAATCCGAGGGCAAATCACAGGTCATCGATAACCCTTCAAGAAAGGAAGAGATCATGAATTCAGTACCCAAATTTATTAAAAATGCAATCGACGCATGGGCTGAGGCTCGAATTGCTTATGCAAAACGGTATACCGATCATCAACTAGGCTCTTAAACCTATCTGATATTAGGGTCACTTTAGACCTAAAAATTAATCTGGTTGGGTCTTGCTTAGCAAACAAGACTCTTAATAATCTCCCTTTCTACAGGCTTTTTTAGTTTTCTGTAGGGTAGGCGGATCTAAAGCAACAGCTACATGGATCCATCGTTCGAACCATATAATTAGCCAATGCGAATCCTATCCATTTCTATTGGCAAAGTAAAACCGCTATTTGGTATTTCCCACCCCGATTACAAAATGGTTCAATCCGGAATCGACAAAAAATCAATTAGCAATCTAGAAAAACCAAGAACCGTTCGCATTAATACCCTCGGCGTAGAAGGCGATGAGCAGGCTGACCTCACTGTTCATGGAGGCCTTGAAAAAGCAATTTATGCCTACCCATCAGAGCATTACCAGTTCTGGAACAACCTGCTGAGTCAAGAAACGAATCAATTAGTTAATCTTCAACATGGAGCCCTTGGGGAAAATTTTACAATAGAAGGCCTCAAAGAAGCTGATGTGTTTGTTGGTGATATCTGGAGAATTGGTGATGTTGAATTATCAGTAGTAAAACTAAGAGAGCCTTGTTATAAATTCAACGCTAAATTTGGATACAAGGGCTCAGCAAAGACCATGCTGCAATCCGGTTTCTGCGGATGGTATTTACGGGTAAATCGAAGCGGTAGCCTTTGTGCGGGCGAAGAGATTTATATTGAACCCGGAAGTCAAACTACATCAATAGCATCACAAAACATCGCCCTCTTAAAACGAAATATTCAAACGGATTGAAGCACATAAAAAAAACCGACCCAAAAGGGTCGGTTTAATTTGAAGCAAATAAACCCCGCTTAGTCTCTCGCGTAAATATCCACATCTTTTGTTTCACGAACAAATAACACGCCGATAACCAATGTCATCGCAGCGATAATGATCGGATACCAGAGACCGTAGTAAATATTCCCATTTTGCGCCACCAAGGCAAATGAAATGGTTGGCAACAAACCGCCGAACCAGCCATTACCAATGTGATAAGGCAAAGACATAGACGTGTAACGAATACGGGTTGGGAACATCTCAACCAAAGCTGCTGCTATTGGAGCGTATACCATCGTTACGTAGATCACCAAAATAACCAACAACAAAACCGTCATTGGAACGTTGATGGCTGCCGGATCTGCTTTGGCTGGATAGCCGGCAACATTTAAGGCTTCACGAATGTCTTTTTTGAACTTCGCATCTAATGCTTTAGCATCAGCAGCAGGCATGCCCTTAGAGCTATAGCCGTCAATTTCAGTTTCACCGATCTTAACTTTAGCAACCGTTCCTGGTGCTGAAGGAATAGTCGTATAGCTTGCTGAATTGGATGCCATAACCTGTTTTGCGATGTCACAAGAACTCGTGAACTTAGCAGTACCCGTAGGATTGAACTGAAATGAACACTCTGCTGGATCAACAGTAATGCTTGCTGGCGAATTTGCCATCGCTTTTTCCAAAGCGGGATTGGCAAAGTGAGTAAGTCCATTAAAGATAGATACTGGTGTATTTGGTATATAGGTAACAATCGCCAATAACAGGCCAGCCATAATTACAGGCTTACGGCCAATTTTGTCGGACCAGGCGCCAAAGAAAATAAAGAATGGCGTACCCAGAACTAGCGCTCCTGCTACCATCAAATTTGCAGTTTTAGCATCGACCTTTAATACTTGAGTTAAGAAAAACAACTCATAAAACATTCCGCAATACCAAACTACACCTTGTCCAGCAACCAAACCGAACAAAGCCAAGATCACAATCTTTCCGTTTTTCCATTCACCAAACGATTCAGTTATAGGAGCTTTGGATAATTTATTCTCTTCCTTCATTTTCTTAAAGGCGGGCGATTCGGCCATCGACAAACGAATCCAAACCGATACACCTAGTAAAACTACTGACAAGATGAACGGTACTCTCCAACCCCAAACTTCAAAATCCGGTCCTGTAATTTCGCGCGTAAGCAAAATGACCATCAGGGAAAGCAGAAGACCTAATGTGGCTGTTGTTTGAATCCAAGACGTATAAGCTCCCCGCTTATCCCGTGGAGCATGTTCTGCGACATATGTTGCTGCGCCACCGTACTCACCACCTAAGGCCAAACCTTGAAGTAATCGCAATGCAATCAAGATAACTGGGGCAGCCATACCAATACTGGCGTATGAAGGCAAAAGGCCCACAAAAAAGGTTGACGAACCCATGAGGACAATCGTCACCAAGAAGGTGTACTTACGACCAATCAAATCACCTAAGCGACCAAATACCAATGCACCGAATGGTCGAACAATAAAGCCAGCAGCAAAAGCCAATAACGCGAAAATGAAAGCTGAACCTTCATCCAGGCCTGAGAAAAACTGCTTAGCAATAATTGCAGCTAATGAGCCATATAGATAAAAGTCGTACCACTCGAACACTGTACCAAGAGATGAAGCAAAAATAACTTTGCGCTCCCCTGAAGTCATTGGTGCTGATTTTGTTGATATTGCCATCAGTAGCTCCTAATTATTTTTAAAATAATAACAACGATCCAATTATGCTCGGTAAAAACCAAAGAAATCTATTACTTAGGGTAATTCCTCATCAAATTCAGTCGGGGTTTTCCCCAGTCTTACAATACACATATCTCAACCGAATTTATAAAAACTGGATACAACTATGCAACCAAAATGGGGAGTAAGAGGAATGGCCGTAGCCCCACATTCGCTTGCTTCTGAATCTGCTCTAGCCATATTGAGAGAGGGTGGAAATGCTCTTGAGGCAATGGTTGCTGCAGCCGCAACCATTGCAGTTGTGTACCCGCATATGAATTCAATTGGTGGTGACTCGTTCTGGGTAATCAATTCCCCAGGAAAAGCTGTCGGGGGTATTGATGCATGCGGTGCAGCGGCTCAACTAGCGTCTAGACACTGGTATGCCGATCATGGTTTTGGCCCATTGGATTCCATCCCATTTCGAGGACCGATAGCCGCAAATACGGTAGCCGGCACTATTTCTGGATGGGGAACGGCTCACGCGTTATCAAAGCAAGGATTAGGACTTGGAGGGAAGACTCCTCTCTCTAGGCTTTTAACTGATGCAATTCAATATGCCGAATATGGTGTCCCTGTTAGTTATAGCCAGCAAAACCTAACAGAAAAAAAACGTATTGAACTGGAATCTCAGCCAGGCTTCTCGGATACGTTTTTGGTCAATGGCAAAAGTCCAATACAGGGAAGTATCTTTAAGCAATCGCGGCTAGCTGGTACCTTGCGTCAAATTGCCAAAAATGGAACTGATGATTTTTATCGAGGCGACCTTGCGAACCTACTAGCGAAGGAACTCGAAAATATCGGCAGCCCACTTCGCCTTGTTGATTTACAACGTCATCAGGCAAAACTAATCGACCCGCTAAAACTCCCTCACAGCTTAGGCAATATTTACAATATGACGCCACCTACTCAAGGCGTTGTATCGCTGATGATTTTAGGGATTCTTGACCAGCTAAATCTCAAACAATTTAAAGTTGATAGCGCTGAATATATTCATCATTGCGTTGAAGCCACTAAACAGGCGTTCATAGTTAGAGATCAATTTGTTACTGATCCAGCTTATATGAAAAAATCCCCTAAGCAATTATTAAGCCCTGCCTTTTTAAAATCACTTGCGAAAAATATTCGCCCTGACGTAGCTCTCCCTTGGGGTGCTGGCAAAGTACCAGCAGACACTATCTGGATGGGCGTAATTGATGCCAATGGGAATGCAGTATCGTTTATTCAAAGCATTTATCATGAATTTGGTTCTGGAATTGTTCTGCCAAAATCTGGCATTAACTGGCAAAACCGGGGATGTAGTTTTTCGCTTAACCCAAATTCATTGAATACTTTAGAGCCTTTTCGCAAACCTTTCCATACTTTAAATCCTGCTTTAGCCTTGCTTAAGGATGGAAGAACAATGGTATATGGCACTATGGGAGGAGATGGTCAACCACAAACCCAATGTGCGGTTTTTACACGTACTGCAATTTACGGATTAGACCCTCAAGATGCCATCAGTCGACCAAGATGGTTGCTTGGAAGAACGTGGGGGCAAACAAGCGATACATTGAAAATTGAGTCTCGCTTTAGTCCTTGGATAGCAAAGCATCTAAGTGGAATGGGGCATGAAATTGAACTGCTAGACTCTTTTGATGAGACTGTTGGTCATGCAGGCTGCATCATTCGAGATACATCGGGAGTACTTAGGGGGGGATGGGATCCCCGGAGTGATGGTGGAGTTAGCGCCTTTTAGTAATAAAGATACCTGGCACTCGTAAATCCCAGTAAATAGCTGCTACACGTAATCCAAAGATGGATAGCATGCAAACAATTGACCCTTCGTATACATATAACGGGAGAAAATTAAGTATCAGGATGTACATAATGCATCCCAAGGTTACTGGTATTGCATACAACTCATGCGACATTAGTAAGGTTTTTCTGCCAGCAAGAATATCGCGCAATAAACCACCACCTATTGCCGTTATTACCCCCAAAATTACAGGCGCCACCGGATAGCCAAAGTGAAGATTCCAAGCTTTATCTGCTCCCTGTATTGCAAACAATGCAGCGCCAAACCCATCGATATAAAGCATCCAACGATAAATCTGAGGTTGAGAAAAAAACGATTCAGCTACAAAGGTGAAGATACTTGCGCCTAATGCTACCCAAACATAAACCGGAAACTCAGCCCAAAATATGGGAGCCCCTAAAATTAAGTCTCGAACTGTTCCACCGCCTATTGCTGTGATTATTCCCAAAACAAGCACACCGAATAAATCCACACCTCGATCGGCTATTGCCAATACCCCGGTTACTGCAAAAGCAATAGTTGCCACAATTCCAACCCAAAAACCGAGAGTATCCATATACCCCTTTGTAACTTACTTGTTCTTTAACGTTAGATTAAATGCTTGGTGAAATTTTGCATTTGATATACAACTGAATTGCTAATTTATTTTTTTGAGTGTATTTGCAAAACGCTGAGCGTTTTTTACATATCGACCGGCAATATCTTCTAGATTTTTACACTGCTCTTGGTCTAAGGCTTTAACTACTTTTGCAGGAGAACCCAAAATCATTGAGCCGTCAGGAAATTCCTTTCCCTCGGTTACTAAAGCTCCAGCCCCAACTAAGCAATTTTTCCCAATTTTTGCGCCATTCAGGATAATGGCCCCTATCCCAATTAAGCTTCCATCTCCAATTTGACAACCGTGCAACATGACATGATGACCAATCGAAACACGGTCTCCTAAAATCAACTGATACCCAGGATCCGTATGCAAGACGGACGCATCCTGTACGTTGCTATCCTCTCCTATCCTAATTAAATCGTTATCTCCTCTTATAACAACCTTGGGCCAGACGCTAGAATTCTTTCCCAAAACAACATTGCCTATTACCTCAGCACTGTCGGCAACCCAAGCCCCTTCAGCCAACTGAGGTTTTATACCATTTAGTTCAAAGATTGCCATTGTCAGATTATAGGCGTTACCAATTTGGCTCACGATCCGGGGTTGACGAAATTCGATGAACGCTAATGTCTGCCCCCTCATACTCTTCCTCTTGAGACATCCTAATTCCCATTGTGGCTTTTATAGCCCCATAAACAATAAAACCGCCCAAGGATGCGATAGCTACGCCCAACACGCTACCAATTAACTGACCAGTAAAGTTGATGCCTCCCAAACCGCCCAAAGCCTTAGAGCCGAATATCCCTGCGGCAAGCCCACCCCAAAGCCCACACAAACCGTGCAATGGCCATACGCCTAAAACGTCATCAATCTTCCATCGATTCTGAACCAAGGTAAACATCGATACGAATAAACCGCCCGCAATCAAACCAACTACTAAGGCCCCTAATGGATGCATTAAATCTGATCCAGCGCATACCGCAACCAAACCAGCTAGAGGACCGTTATAAGCAAAACCCGGATCATTGCGACCAACAATCAAAGCAGACAATGTGCCGCCTACCATTGCCATTAATGAATTCATGGCTACTAAGCCACTAATCTTATCAATGCTTTGTGCGCTCATTACATTAAATCCAAACCAACCTACAGCCAGAATCCAGGCGCCAAGAGCTAAAAATGGAATGCTAGAAGGAGGGTGCGCGGCCACCTGCCCATCCTTACTGTATCGGCCACGACGTGCCCCTAATAAAATTACTGCTGGCAAAGCAATCCACCCTCCCACTGCATGAACAACAATTGAGCCAGCAAAATCATGAAATTCATCCCCAGTAAAATCTTTGATCCAAGCTTGAATTCCATAATGCTGATTCCAAGCAATACCCTCAAAAAATGGATAAAGAAAGCCAACCAATATAAAAGTAGCAATTAACTGAGGATTAAATTTTGCACGTTCTGCAATTCCACCAGAAATAATCGCAGGAATCGCTGCAGCAAACGTTAATAAGAAGAAAAACTTAACCAATTCATAACCATTTTTTTGAGCCAATACTTCCGCACCCGAAAAAAAATTGATCCCGTAAGCAATGCTATAACCGATAAAGAAATATGCGATTGTGGAAACTGAAAAATCAACCAAAATTTTCACCAGGGCATTCACCTGATTTTTTTTGCGTACTGTTCCCAGTTCTAAAAAAGCAAACCCAGCGTGCATTGCAAGCACCATGATGGCGCCCAACAAAATAAATAACGCATCACTTCCTGACTTTAGAGTTTCCACAGAAAATTCCTTTTTTGATGTTTTTGCATCATTATGGGGATATAAAAACTTTGTTTTTGTGCATATTGCACATTAATGGTGCATTTTTATATTTTTTATAGAAATTCTTTGAAAAAAATGCCTTCTCAACTAGTTTTAAGACCCTATGGCGCATAAATAATCAGTCCATAGGAATTAAAAACGGAAGTTTAAGCAATGCACTCGGTTTGGATTTCTATTTCTCCAGAAAGCGCTTTGTGAATCGGACACTTGTTTGCAATGTCTTTGAAGCGTTCCTTTTGTTCTTGGTTCAGATCACCAATCAACTGAATCGTTCTAATGAATCGCTCGATATTATTTTCTCTCACAATATCGACGGAAATAATCGCATTTTGCAAACTCCACTGCTTGCGTTCTGCATACATTTTTAACGTCATACCAGTACACGCCCCTAAAGCGGCGGCTAATAATTCATGAGGGGAAGGACCAGTCCCATCCCCTCCTCGACTTACTTCGGAATCGGACAGGAAATGAAGGTCTCCTACTGACAGCCTTTGTTGCAAAGGTCCCGACCCAAACTGAACTTCAACTTTTCTCATAACTGCCTTTAGTCTATTTCAATAGCAACTGATTAATCCTCTTTACAAATCCTGCTGGATCACTCAAATGCCCGCCCTCGGCTAATAAAGCCTGATCAAATAGAATATTTGACCATTCATCAAACTGACTGTCATCGTACTTTAGCTTTAATAGCAATGGGTGTTCTGGGTTAATTTCCAAAATTGGTTTGCTGTCTGGAGCTTGCTGCCCTGCGGCTTTTAACATGCGAAGTAAATTTCCTGACAATTCATTCTCATCAGCCACTAAACAAGCAGGGGAGTCTGTCAAACGGAAGGTTACCCGAACATCTTTGGCCTTATCAGCAAGCGCAACTTTCATTCGATCAAGCAATTCCTTAAACTGCTTTTCAGTTTCTTCATGCTCCTTCTTTTCAGACTCATCTGCCAAGCTATCCAAATCTAGACCGCCTTTCGCAACAGAGACCAATTGCTTGCCATCAAATTCATGAACAAACGAAAGCATCCACTCGTCTACCCGATCCGAAAGCAATAAAACTTCGACCCCTTTCTTGCGGAAGATTTCTAAATGCGGACTGTTTTTTGCTGCATTAAATGTTTCACCAGTCACGTAATAAATCTTGTCCTGACCTTCTTTTAATCTTAAGATGTAATCAGCGAGCGAAACGGTTTGCTCAATTTGGTCGGTTCTAGTACTAGAAAACCGCAAAAGCTTTAAGAGCCTCTCTTGATTAATCTGATCCTCACCAACGCCCTCTTTCAAAACCTGACCAAATTCTTTCCAAAATATCTGATATTTCTCTTTTTTAGCCTCATCCTCACTATTAGCCAACTCTTCGAGCATACTCAGCACTCTTTTTGTTGAGCTTTCACGAATAATTTTTACATCGCGCGATTCTTGCAAAATTTCACGAGAAACGTTTAACGGAAGATCAACAGAATCAATCACGCCAGTTACGAATCGTAAATAGGTAGGCATAAGCTGCTCAGCGTCTTCCATGATAAAGACTCGCTTAACGTATAACTTGATGCCACCCCGCTTGTTGCGATCCCATAAATCAAAAGGGGCATGAGCTGGTACAAACAACAACTGAGTAAACTCACTGCGACCTTCAACTCGATTATGGGAATACGTCAATGGCTTTTCAAAATCATGGGATAAATGCTTGTAAAACTCGTCATACTGTTCTTCCGTGATCTCTGATTTGGAGCGGGACCACAATGCACTTGCCTGATTGACGCTTTCAAACTCGTCTTTAACGATTTGCTCTTTCTTCTCTTCATCCCACTCTTCTTTGCGCATTAGTATTGGCAAGGAAATGTGGTCAGAATATTTCCGGATAATGGACTTCAGTTGATACGAGGATAAGAAATCATCCTCGCCTTCACGCAAATGCAAGGTAATTGCCGTTCCACGTTCTGGTCGAATAATTGATTCCACGGTAAATTCCCCCGAGCCATCCGACTCCCAACGAACTCCTTCGGCTGGACTTAAATCTGCCCGACGAGTTTCAACGGTAATCCGATCAGCAACGATAAATGCCGAGTAAAATCCCACGCCGAACTGCCCAATCAATGCTGCATCTTTTTGCTGATCTCCTGAAAGCTTCGAAAAGAACTCTTTGGTTCCAGATTTCGCAATAGTGCCAAGGTTGGAAATCACCTCATCTCGACTCATTCCGATCCCGTTATCAGAAATCGTTACCGTCCTTGTTGGTTTATCAAAACCAACCTTAATGGATAACTCCGTATCGTCGCCATACCAATCTGGGTGGGTCATCCCTTCAAAACGCAATTTATCGGATGCATCAGATGCATTCGAAATTAACTCGCGTAAAAATATTTCCTTGTTTGAATACAAGGAATGAATCATTAACTGAAGAAGTTGTTTTACTTCAGCCTGAAACCCTAAAGTCTCTTTCGTTGCTACTGTCATACCAAAATCCTTTTTTAAATTTAGTACCAATTTTCTCTATGTTGGGCTACATTTTCTGATTTCAAGGGCCGCCATAATGCAACCAAGTCGTCCATAATAATCAACAAGTCATTGAAAATTAAGGGGAATGTGGTTTTGTGTGTTTTTTGGCAATAGGATAATTTCCCTTTTTCCATGCACTAAAACCCCCCTCCAAATGGCAAACTCGTGGCACGCCCATTCTCTGCAACGTTTCGGCAGCTAAAGCGGATCTCCAAGCGGATGCGCAATAGAGCACCAAACGTTTTCCCGAACCAAAAACTGGCTTGTAATATGGGCTGTCTGGATCAACCCAAAACTCCAACATCCCTCGTGGTGCATGTATTGCATCGGGAATCATTCCTTCCCGTTCCAATTCCCGTATATCCCGTATATCGACGAATACTGAGTCATCGTCATGCAAAAATCCGTTTGCCTCTTCTATGCAAACCGTTTCCACTGTTGACATGGCATTGTCAATTAACTCCTTAAAACCAATTTTTAATTTCATACTATCTCCAAAGCTATCAAGGAATTTCCACATTCATTAGAAAAATTTTGTTTACTAATACCGCTACTGATAAGATTCAACGATGAACTTTACCCCTACTGAGCTTGGCGCAAGTATTATTTTTTTAATTGCGGTTATACATACTTTTTGCACCTCTTATTTTGAACGCTTAGCAAATCAAAATCCAGACCATGCAGGTTTATGGCATTTGCTTGGAGAAGTAGAGATAGTATTTGGTTTTTGGGCTTCAATTCTGATTATCTTCATGTGGCTAAGCAACAACCTAACCACCGCTAAAGAATACGCCAATAGCCGTAACTATACGGAAGCTTTATTTGTATTTGCCATTATGGTTGTTGCTGGCAGTAAGCCAATTTTAGATTTTGCCAATCAAATACTCAATATGTTGAGTAAAGCAATTCAAGCCGTCTTTCGCATTAGGCAGGCTCCAGCTCTTTATTTTCTTACATTAAGCATTACTCCGCTTTTAGGCTCCCTTATTACTGAACCTGCCGCCATGACTTTATCGGCATTTTTACTACGGGATTTGGTATACCGACATAAACCATCCACGTTGCTAATGTTTGGAACTCTTGGCGTTTTATTTGTCAATATTTCGATCGGCGGAACCCTCACAAATTTTGCTGCTCCCCCTGTTTTAATGGTTGCATCTACTTGGAACTGGGATAGCGCATTTATGTTTAGCCATTTTGGGCTCAAATCCTGTGTGGCCATTTTCATAAATGCCCTGACCATTACCCTCCTTTTTCGCAATCAATTGACTGAACCGCAGCAAATGATGCTAACTAAAAAAACCCCTTTGATCGTTACATTGATTCATCTACTTTTTTTAATCGGAATAGTTGGTGTAGCCCATGATCCAGTAATATTTATTTGGCTCTTATTATTTTTTATTGGTTATGCTGCCGCTTATCCGAAATATCAAAACCCCCTAATATTGCGCGAAGCACTCCTAGTTGGTTTTTTCCTTGCTGGATTGGTTGTATTGGGCGGCCTACAAAGTTGGTGGCTTCAGCCGATCTTGGAACAAATGAGCCCAACAGCGGCTTTTTATGGCAGCCTAACTCTTACAGCAATTACTGATAATGCAGCATTAACTTATCTCGGGTCATTGGTCAATGGAACATCGTTGGAATTTAAGCTAGCCTTAGTCAGCGGAGCTGTTGCAGGCGGTGGGTTAACTGTCATTGCAAATGCTCCAAACCCAGCAGGAATTGCCATATTAAGAAGCTATTTCCCAAATGCAGCAGTTTCTGCTAGCTTCCTTCTGCTTGCAGCAATACCTCCCACCATAATCACAATTTTTGCCTATCAACTTCTTTAAGCGTTATCGCTTAGAATAACCCCCTCGCCCCCAGCTATAAACCTGAGAACGGCACATGAAAAAGCTTTACATCAAAACTTTTGGCTGTCAAATGAACGAGTATGACTCGGGCAAAATGGCCGACATCCTCCACGCCAATGGAGGCATGGAAACCACTGAAGATCCGGCAGACGCTGACGTTATTTTGCTGAATACCTGCTCTATCCGAGAAAAGGCACAAGATAAGGTTTTTTCTGATCTTGGGCGACTAAGAGAATTAAAAAAAATTAAACCTCATCTTGTCATTGGTGTCGGAGGTTGCGTTGCCAGCCAAGAAGGCAAGCAAATAATTAGTCGAGCTCCATACGTTGATCTGGTATTTGGACCGCAAACTCTTCACAGGCTTCCCGATCTAATTTCCCAGAGACTTCATACCGGCATTTCACAAGTTGACGTCTCGTTTCCGGAAATAGAAAAGTTCGATCATCTTCCAGTTTCAAGGCAAACGCGCGGCTCAGCATATGTTTCAATCATGGAGGGGTGTTCAAAATACTGCAGTTATTGCGTGGTTCCCTACACCCGAGGCGAAGAGGTTTCTCGTCCATTTGATGATGTATTAACTGAAGTGGCAGGACTTGCATCTCAAGGCGTTAAAGAGATTGTTTTGCTTGGTCAGAATGTAAATGCCTATCTTGGAAAAATGGGATCCACAAAGGACTTAGCAGATTTTGCATTGTTAATTGAATACATTTCTGAAATTCCTGGGGTTGAACGCATTCGATTCACCACTAGCCATCCTAAGGAGTTTTCTCAAAGATTAATAGACGTCTATTCCAAAGTTCCTAAGCTAGTAAGCCATCTACATTTACCTGTTCAGCATGCTTCTGACAAGATCTTATCGGCAATGAAGAGGGGATATTCATTCTTAGAATATAAAAGCATAATTCGCAAAATGCGAATTGCCCGCCCTAATCTCTGTCTTTCAAGCGATTTTATCGTAGGCTTTCCAGGCGAAACCGATGCTGACTTCAGTAAACTATTGGATATGGTTGAAGAACTTAAGTTTGATAACAGCTATTGCTTTATTTTTAGCCCGCGTCCAGGCACCCCGGCAGCAAATTTAATTGATGAGACTCCATACACAACTAAATTAAAACGTTTGCATCAATTATTAGCAAAGATTGATTTACAAGCAAACGCAATTAGTAAAAGCATGCTCAACAGCAAAGAAACTATTTTAATTGAAGGCTTGGCCAAAGATGGCATCAATCTTCAGGGTCGGACTGAAAATAACAGGATTATTCATATTCAATCACCGGAAAAAAACATTGAATCATGGATTGGCTCGATGGTTGATATTCGCGTTACGGAAGTTTTATCGCACACATTAAGAGGTGAGCTTATTGATGTCGGCATTAAATAAATTGAAGCTGAATATAGAGGTGCAATTTGCAAGCGCAGCCATTGAAAAAAAAATGGCTGAAATTGCTCCGTTCCCGCTCTTAAAAAAATGGGTTAAAACTGCAATCAGGATAAATGGGCAACTTACACTGCGATTTGTTAATCACGCTGAAAGTAGAAGGTTAAATTTCCATTTTAGAAAAATTGATAAAGCAACTAATGTGCTAACTTTTCTTTACGATGTTTCTCAACAGTCTGTCAGCGCCGATATTGTGCTTTGCCTGCCGGTAATTTCTAGGGAAGCAAAAACACAAAAAAAAATGATGCATTCCCATTTAGCCCACATGATTATTCACGGCTGCCTTCATGCCCAAGGTTACGATCATGAAGAAGAAAAAGATGCCCACACAATGGAAACGAAAGAAGTTGCTCTTTTAGATAGCCTAGGGTTTGCTAGCCCCTATCTTGCCCTGTAAGTATTAATTCTTCATCTGAAATAATTCTAAGCTATTCTTCTAGGATGTCTGAACCAAACAAATCTTTTCTTGAGCGTCTGACTGATTTCTTAACGTCTCAGCCAGCAAGCCCAGTTATGCGCCGGCAAGAGCTTATAAACACACTAAGGGAAGCGCAAACAGAAGGGCTAATTGGAGCAGATGCCCTCTCAATGATTGAGGGTGTATTTCAAGTTAGCGAACTTTCAGCAAGAGATATCCTACTTCCTCGTGCTCAAATTGACTGGATTGACATCAATTCTCCAATGCCTCAAATTATTGCAACCGTTATTTCAGCTGCCCATTCCCGCTTTCCTGTTTTTGAGGGTGCCCGTGACAAGGTAATCGGGATACTGCTCGCTAAAGACTTGCTTCGTTACTCTACAGAAAAAGATTTTCAAATAAGGGATTGGCTAAGGCCGGTTGTCTTTATTCCTGAATCAAAACGCCTTAGCGTCTTACTTCGAGATTTTAGAGATAATCGCAATCACTTAGCAATTGTTGTAGATGAATATAGCAATGTTGCCGGCATCATCACAATTGAAGATGTTCTAGAGCAAATCGTTGGCGATATCGAGGATGAACATGATATAGATGAAGAAGCTGACAATATCATTACCCTTAAAAATGGAGATATACGAGTTAAAGGAATTACCGAAATAGAACAACTGAATCTGGCTCTTGGCACCCACTTCGAGCTAACGGATATAGAAACCGTTGCCGGACTTGTAATTCAAACCCTTGGTCGAGTACCTAAATTTGGCGAGCGAATTCAAATTGGTGATATTGAATTTGAAATTCAGCGCGCAGACCCAAGGCAAGTTCATATTCTCCTTGCTCGACGTATTCCAACAAAATTTGACTGAGGGTTTCTTGACTAATCAGCTAAAGCTGAAATTTTCTCAAATCTCAGCATTTTTATTTCTTATCTCCCTGGGTGTTTTATTGGCCGTATTGGCAGAAATTCCCTATGGGGGATGGCTACAAATTCCCGTTTTGTCTGTCGTATGGTGGCTGCTAATAAAAATGAATTTGCGCTCACTCAAGAATTGTTTTGCTGCTGGCCTCATTTTCGGGGCTGGGTATTTTATATCCGCACTTTGGTGGATTTATATCAGCCTACACGATGTTGGGGGAATGAATGCCGTACTGTCCTGCACGGCTGTAGTTTTGTTGTCTAGCTATATGGCCATTTATTTTTCAATAGCTACTCTCTCAATTAGCTACTTTAAAATAAATAAACTGTCCGGACTGGTTTTATCAGCAAGCTGGGTTTTAGCAGAATACCTAAGGGGGCATATTTTTACTGGCTTCCCCTGGATGGGCTTTTCCGAAGCGCAAGTCAACGGTCCTTTTGGCGCAATCGCCCCTTACCTAGGCGGACTCGGATGTATTTTTTTCACAATTTGGACTTCGTGGCAGCTTCTTCAAGTATCCAAAAAACCTTTTTTCGCTTTCACAGGGATTGTTTGCCTTATTCTCGGGGCTCATATGCTGTCTTATTGGCATTTCACAACTCCGATTGGCAAACCCTTTTCAGTTAAGCTAATTCAAGGTAACTTTTCACCATCATTTGTATTTATGCCCGAAGGGGCTTTGCAACAGATTCGTTTCTATAGCTTGAATCTTTCAGACACTTCTGCAGACCTAATTGTCGCCCCTGAAACCGCGTTTCCCTGGCCTACAGATAATTTACCTATCGAGACCCTCAACAAGCTTCAACAATTTGCAAATAACACTAACAGCAATTTATTATTTGGCGCAATTGGTAAACAATTAAATCCATCTGAGGTTGGTGAATTTTCGAATCGTGCCATTGGCCTAAGGCCTTCCGCCCCCGCTTTTGTTTACGACAAATCACATTTGGTGCCTTTTGGTGAATTTATCCCACCCGGATTTAATTGGTTTATTAAGTCCTTTAATGTCCCCTTAAGTAATTTTTCTCGTGGGGATAAAAATCAAGCTCCCTTCCAAATATCATTAAATGGGCAATTGCCTATTAATGCAGTTGTAACCATCTGCTATGAAGATATATTTGGCGATGAGTTAGCAACTCGGATAAGAAACAGCTCGGATGAAATTAATTTACTTATCAACATTACCAACCTCGCCTGGTTTGGGATGTCACAAGCACCTATGCAGCAATTGAGGTTATCGCAATTACGATCTCTTGAAACAGGGTTACCTTCTCTACGATCTACCAATACAGGGATTACTGCAATCCTAGGACCGGATGGCAAAGTATTAGGTCAGTTAAATCAATTCACCCAGGCAATCCTAAATCAAAATTTACAGGCATTTACAGGCAAAACCCTTTATGTTCTTTGGGGAAATACTCCTATTTTGACTTTTTCTTGTCTCATACTTTTGTTTGGTCTTTACCGGAATAGGTATTTTTTGTAATAGCAGCTTCATACAGGTAAAATCTAGGGCTTAGTCGGGTTCATCATGCTTACTTTTCAGCAAATTATTCTCAAACTTCAAAACTACTGGGATCAACAAGGTTGCGCACTATTACAACCTATAGACCTTGAGGTAGGTGCTGGCACGTCCCATACTGCCACTTTTCTGCGGGCCATTGGCCCTGAGCCATGGAATGCGGCATACGTTCAACCCTCCAGAAGGCCAAAGGATGGACGATATGGTGAAAATCCAAACCGACTTCAGCATTACTATCAATACCAAGTAGTGCTGAAACCAGCCCCTGAAAATATTTTAGAACTCTACTTGGGATCACTTTCTTCGCTCGGTCTCGATCTGAAACAAAATGACGTGCGCTTTGTTGAGGATGACTGGGAAAATCCCACTCTTGGGGCTTGGGGCTTGGGTTGGGAAGTATGGCTAAACGGAATGGAAGTTACTCAATTTACTTACTTCCAGCAAGTTGGCGGATTAGATTGCAAGCCTGTGCTTGGCGAAATTACCTACGGCATAGAACGCCTAGCAATGTATATCCAAAACTGCTCAAATGTTTATGATCTGGTTTGGACTGAAGGCATTTCATATGGCGATGTTTATCATCAAAATGAAGTTGAGCAGTCTCGCTATAACTTTGAATACTCGAACACTGAATTACTCTTTACTAATTTTGTTAACTTTGAATCTGAGGCAAAGCGTTTAATGGATGTGCCACTAGCTCTACCTGCATACGAAATGGTTTTAAAAGCAGCTCATACATTTAATTTACTCGATGCTCGTGGCGCAATTTCAGTTACAGAGCGGGCTGCTTATATTGCACGTATACGTAATTTATCTAGGTCTGTCGCACAAGCATACTTTGAATCGCGAGAAGAGCTAGGTTTTCCTATGTGCCAACGTCAAGTTAAAGCATAAGCAGAACTTTATATTTTATGAGCACAAAAATCCCTTTAGCCCAGTCTGATTCGTTATTAATCGAGATATTTACAGAAGAGTTGCCACCAAAATCACTAAAGAGATTGGGCGAGGCATTTCGTGATGGCATGCATGATTCTTTGAAAGCATTTAATCTAGTTGGGCCTAATGCAAGCGTAAGCGGCTTTGCCACCCCTCGTCGACTCGGCGTTCTCATTACCGACATTTTGGACAAAGCGCCAAACTATCAAATTCGCGAAAAATTGCTTCCTGTAAGCATTGCCTTTGACCAGCATGGCAATCCAACTGCGCCATTATTAAAAAAATTAAGCGCGCTAGGTTATCCGCACGCTGATATTTCAAGTTTAGAAAAATCGGGGCAGGATAAAAATGAGACGCTTTATCTCAATACCATTGCAACTGGAGCTGAACTACAAAAAATACTGAAGCCCGCACTGGAACAAACACTCAAAAAGTTACCAATTGCCAAAATGATGCATTACCAAATATTGCAGTCAAATGGCGACTTGATGGATGTTGAATTCGCACGTCCAGTGCACCGTATTATTGCGTTACATGGACAAAAAATATTAGATGTTCATGCCTTAGGTATAACTGCAAGCAATGAAACCGAAGGGCATCGATTTCTGGCTCCCGGATCATTAGCAATCAATGATGCAAATCATTATGAAGCTGATCTTGAATCAAAAGCAAAAATTATTCCAAACTTCTTAAAGCGTCGGAAATTTATACAAGAGCAGCTTATAAAGGCATCCGGGCAAGATCAAGTATTAATGCCTGATGGTCTTCTTGATGAGGTAACGGCTTTGGTGGAATGGCCTGCAATTTATGAGTGCCATTTTGACGAAGAGTTTTTAGAAGTACCCCAAGAGTGCCTCATTCTGACGATGCAAACAAATCAAAAATATTTTGCACTTACAGATAAACAAGGGAAATTAAGGAATCGATTCTTAATCGTTTCCAATATTGACACCGACCAACCTGAAGAAATCATTTCTGGAAATGAACGCGTCGTCAGGCCAAGACTTTCAGATGCCCGCTTCTTTTTCCAACAAGATCAAAAACGCTCCCTCGCCTCTCGAGTTGCGGATCTGGGAAAAGTGATCTATCACAACCAGCTTGGAAATCAATTAGAGCGTGCGCAAAGAGTCTCTGCAATTGCGTTTGGTATATCGCAGGCATTAATTAAATTAAACGTTCCTGTGAATGCTGACTTGGCTAGTCGCGCTGCCGAAATTGCAAAATCCGATCTTTTAACCGATATGGTTGGTGAATTCCCAGAACTACAAGGAATTATGGGGCATTACTATGCTATTCATGATGGGGAACATTTCGAGGTTGCTGCTGCATGCAGCGAGCATTACATGCCGCGTTTTGCAGGCGATCAATTGCCTACTACGCAAACCGGAACGATTCTTGCGATTGCAGATAAATTAGAAACTCTTGTAGGCATCTGGGGTGTTGGTTTATCACCAACTGGAGATAAAGATCCTTATGCACTTCGTCGTCATGCCTTAGGGATCTGCCGCTTACTACTAGAGAAAAATTTTCCACTTAATTTACGCGAATTAATTGAATTGGCTCGACAACAGTTTTCTCAAAATGAAATCAGAGAGAAAGCAAAATCTAAAGACATATATGCTTTTGTAATGGACCGCCTTCGCGCCTACCTTAGAGACCAATCTGTTTCCGGAAAACCATTTACTACGGCTGAAATAGATGCCGTATTAAGTCAACAACCATCCCACATAAATGATTTAATTGAACGTCTAGCCGCTCTCAGGGAATTCAATGCTCTGCCAGAATCTGCACAACTTTCAGCTGCCAATAAACGCATCAGCAATATCCTTAAAAAAACCACCACCCCAATCCCGACAAACTACCATAATAAAAAACTGCATGCCCCTGCTGAACTTGCACTAGCTCAAGCACTGGAGGCCGTAGCACCAAAACTACTCAGTTCCTACGAAAATCGTCAATTCGTAGATTTTTTAAAAACCCTTGTTACTATTAGCGGACCTATTGATCAATTTTTTGCTGATGTAATGGTAATGGATCCGGATCTGGAATTAAGAGATAACCGACTTGCCCTTTTACAACAACTACACCAAAAAATGAATTTAATTGCTGATCTTGGTAAATTAGCATGACCCAAAACCCTTCTAAATTAATTATTTTGGATCGCGATGGAGTGATCAATGAAGACAGGGATGATTATGTAAAATCGGCATCCGAATGGGTTCCATTGCCCGGTAGCTTAGAAGCCATTGCACTACTAAATAAAGCTGGCTACAAAATTGCACTAGCCACAAACCAGTCGGGTATATCTAGGGGGTATTTCACAATCGACGAATTGAACGCTATGCACCAAAAAATGGCCGACCTGCTTAAGCCTATCGGAGGCTATATAGATAGTATTTTCTTCTGCCCTCACGTTGATACCGATGCCTGTAATTGTAGGAAGCCGTTGCCCGGTTTAATGATTAAAATTGCTAATCGCTATAACAAGATTGAAACAAAGCAACCTCTTTTAGGGGTTCCTATAGTTGGCGATTCATTACGGGACCTTCAGGCAGGAGTCACGTTGGGCGCAACACCGTACTTAGTATTAACAGGAAAGGGCAAGCTAACCCTTAAAAATGGAAACCTCCCAGCTGGCACAAGAGTTCATGAAAATTTATTAGACTTTGCCAACGCCCTTCTTCTAACCACCTCTTCTTAGAAATTAGATATGAATTGGTTACGCTCTAGCATCTTTGCTTTATTTTTATTAATCTTTACGCCAATCTGGTCGATATTGTGCATACTGGTTTTTCCATTTTTAAATCCTGAAAATAGGTATCGTTTTATTGGTCTTTGGAACAAAATCGTCATTGCTTTACTCCAACCTCTTTGCGGAATTCACTATGAAATTCGAGGGATGGAAAATATGATGAAGGCCCTTGATCAACCAATTGTAATTTTAAGCAAACATCAATCTGCATATGAAACAATTGCCTACATTGCCCTGTTGCCAAAGCAAATATGTTTTGTTTTTAAACGAGAGTTGCTATGGATTCCATTTTTTGGCTGGGCTCTTGGGTTATTAAAAATGATTCACATAAACCGTGCAAGTCGGGAAACAGCCGCTCTGTCTGTTGCATCCCAAGGACGAAACCGATTAAGTGAAGGTAAATGGATTTTAATGTTTCCGGAAGGCACCCGCACTTCAGTAGGATCTCATAAGCCCTATCGTAAAGGCGGCGCTCGTTTGGCTAGCGCAACGGGAGCCACGGTAATTCCAATTGCACATAATGCCGGTCGATGCTGGCCCAAGAATAGGTTTATAAAAAACCCTGGGGTGGTAATTTTTTCAATCGGCCCAGCAATTCCATCCGAAGGAAAAACCGGTGATCAACTGCACAAAGAGGTAGAGGAGTGGATTGAAACCGAAATGAGGATTATTGACCCAAGCGCTTATGGATTAACTAAAACTCTTGCCCACTCTAAATAACAACCAACTGAAATATCTTGTGCCCTAGACTTTAATTGAGCCTCACTTAAAGGAATTTTGCCTAAGTAGTCCCTTAAATTTGTACGCAACATTTTCCTTCTTTGAGAAAATGCTGCAGCCACAAGCTTTTCCAATGCGTTCCATTCGTGATTACTCAGCATAAAATCTTTACGCGGAACCATTCTCACAACAGCAGAATTTACCTTTGGTTGAGGATCGAAAGCTTCCGGTGGAACATCTAGCACTTTCTCCATGTGATATCGCGCCTGAAGCATAACCGAGAGACGGCTGAAATCAGAACTTCCAGCAACCGCCACTAACCTTTCAACTACCTCCGCCTGAAGCATGAAAATCTGCTCGCTGATATAGTTTGCTGCTGAAACCAGATGGAAGAGTAAAGGAGATGAAATGTTATAGGGTAAATTTCCCACTACTTTGCAAACAATACTTTCCTTTTCTCGAATTTTTGCCCACTCTAAAAAATCGAAACTTAAGGCATCCCCCTGGATAACGCGAATTCCATCAATATTTTCCCTATTCCAGTAAGCAACAAGATCCCGATCAATCTCTAACAAATCAAGCTTATTAGTTAAAGCCCATAGCGGCCTAGTTAAAGCTCCAAGACCGGGCCCAATTTCAATTAAATGCATACCGGCTTTTGGATTTATTACTCTGATGATGGCGTGAATTATCCCGTCATCTATCAAGAAATTCTGGCCGAAACGTTTACGGGCGCGGTGCATTTTGATTTCTTGCCATTTGGTAAGCCAAACGAAGGGCCTCTAACATGCTCCCTGCATTAGCCTGATCCTTGCCTGCAATTTCTAGAGCTGTCCCATGATCAACCGAGGTACGAATAATTGGCAGACCCAAAGTGACGTTTACACCGCCCCCAAAGGTAACAAATTTAAACGGAGCCAACCCATGGTCATGGTACATCGAAATAAATGCATCTACCTTGTCCAACACCTTAATATCAAAGATGGTATCGCCAGGATAGGGGCCGCTAACCGCAATTCCCATACTCCTTGCGGAATTTATTGCAGGAGAAATAATTTCAATCTCTTCGTTGCCAAGATACCCCGACTCCCCTGCATGCGGGTTTAAACCTGCTACACGAATGGTGGGGTGAGAAATAGCAAAATGGTTTTGCAAGCTTTCGTCTACAATTTTAATGACTTTCAATACAGTTTCATAATCAATGTTTTCTGACACATTCCTAAGAGGTATATGGGTAGTAACTAAAGCAACCCTTAAACTTAAATTGGCGAAATTATTCAAAATACCTGAAGGTAAAGTTGCACAAAGCAACATGACGACTTTCTCTTGATTGCACTTTTCTGCTAAATACTCAGTATGTCCTGTAAATGGGATGCCAGCTTCATTAATAACGCTTTTTTGAATTGGGGCAGTTACCATCGCATCAAAACGGCCGTTCTGACAGCCTTCAATTGCAACATCCAATACATTAAGGACATACCTTGCATTGGCAGTATTTAAAAGTCCGCTCTTGACCTTCTGGAGTAAGGGAACGTCATGCAATCGAATTCGATTCGATATCAAGGCCGTTGATAATGAATTCTTTGAAAAAAGGGCGCTATCGCCTATTATGGTAATTCTGACGTGTGAATTTTCCTTTATAAATTCACACGCAGCCTTTAGTGATACTTCTGGACCAACTCCAGATGGCTCACCTGAGGAAATGGCTATCTCAACGAGTGGCTGGTGCGGCATCGTCCATATTGATAACTTTTACAGTTGCACCGTCACGTAACTGACGAATCCAATCCTGATAAGCTTGATCAAACTTTCTTTCACGAATTGCGGCACGAGCAAATTCTCGCTGCTTCTCTATAGTTAATTGGGCATCACGACGATCCACCACTTGAATTAAATGCCAGCCAAATTCGCTTTTTACTGGGTTGCTAATCTCGCCTATTTGGAGTCGATTCATGGCCTGCTCAAATTCAGGAACCAAATCTCCGGGAGACATCCATCCTAATAGGCCGCCATTTTCTGCTGAACCATCTTCGGAATACTTTTTAGCCAATTCGGCAAAATCAGCCGTCTTTGCACGAACCTGGTCGCGATACCCTTGCAACCTTCTTTCAGCATCAGCATCAACCAATCCCGGCCTATTACGCAGCAAAATATGCCTAGCCATTGTTTGAGTGATTGTAATATTTTGAGGTGTATTTTGACCTTGCTGCTCGGGGACCTGGGCAGGCGCTTCCGCATTAGATGGCATAGGAGTGCGTCGATCCAGGACTTTTAGTACATGATACCCGGCAGGGCTTTTTATGACACTACTCGCAAGTTGTCCACCGCCAATATTTTTAACGGCTTCGTAAAATAGCTGTGGTAGACGATCTGGTGTGCGATAACCCAATTCCTGAAATTTAATTTTGGGATTCTCTTTGTTGACCAATGCTCCCAACTGCATAAAATCTATATCGCCTCTAGCCTCTTTATAAATCGCTTCAGCTTTTTTCCTTGCATCGGCTTGCTCTCCAACACCAGCATTCGAATCTACAGGAACATAAATTTGGGCGACATCGATTTCCTCTACGCCACTACTATTGCCTGTTGAAGCAGAACGCGATGTGCCAACACTCGCCCTACTTCGCATTCCTTCAGCAATATAATTATCAATCTCGGCATCCGATATCTTTATCTTCGATTCAACCTCTCGCTCACGAAAACGCGCCATTACTACATCGTCTCGCAACATTTGCTTATAACGCTCATATGTTGACCCTGCTGCCACTACCTTGGCACGAAATTCCGCAACACTTATTTTATTTTTTGCTGCAAGTTCAGCAATGATTCTGTCCAATTCTTTATCGCTTACGGTGATACCCTCCATTTGCGCTTCTTGCAATTGGATTTTTTCAATAATAATTCGTTCAGTTACCGATTTTCGTAATGTATCCGCATCTGGCAATTTTCCGCCTTGTTTTTGAATCACAGCAATGCGATCATCGATTTCCTTGCGAGTAACATATCCCGTATTGACAACCACTGCAACACCATCAATATTCCGAACCTTACTACCTTCAGAATTGTTTGTGCGCACTGAATCCTGCGCAAAGGCTGTAAATCCAAATAAAAGTGTCCCAAATATAAAAAGGCGGGTCAAAGCTTGCATTAGAGTAATCCTACTAAACATCATTGATAGTTCTCGTATGGTGATGGAGGTATAGGCTTAGAAGTTGGCATATACCCTGGAACATTTAACCTCATAATATCAACTGGATTGCTTCCAGCCGTACCAAAACCCCTAAATTCTATTTGAAATAAAATTTGGGTTGTTGTTAATAAAGAAGTATTTAACACTTGTGAATAAGCCCCACGTAGCGTCCAGCAATCACGTACATATTCCAAAGCCAATAAAGTATTCAGCGTTTTGGTAGATAAAGCATCATAACCCCAACGACCCAACACCGATATCTCACGGGTTATAGGCCATTGCCCAGAAATATTGTACTGATCTGTTGTGGTTGACGACAATGTGGCGGGAGTAGTAGCGGTAGCCTGAGTGGGTGGAGTCCATACATTGCGATACCCAAAATTAAGGCTTCTACCCGGCGTAGGCCTCCAACTGCCTCCGACACTCGTTTGCACAAACTTATCTAGTTGGGTGTTGTACTGACCAAATAAATCCATGCCGAAATTTCCCAATAACCGTACCGATGCAGCCCCCAATGTGTCCGAATACGTAGTTGGATTGGCAATTGTTCCTGTTAAACCCACCCGCTGAGCAGTAAACTCCTGTTGTTGCGCTAAAGTTACCAAGGCTCTTTCGGCTCCAGTATTTGCCTCCAACATGCGACTAGTCACCCCTACCGTTACCTTATTCGCATCAGAAATTCGGTCATTACCAATAAAAGTATTTGGGCTAAAGATTTGGCTTACCCCAAAACCGGCATCTGCAGTATCAAATAACGGGGTCTGGGCCTGACTTTGATATGGGGTGTAGACGTAATAGGCTCGTGGCTCCATTGTTAGCAACATGTCCCGTCCAAAAAATCCCTTCAACTCAGCAGCATCCCTTTCAAAAGCCATACCGGAATCCAAGGTGAGCGTAGGCAGGATGAATCCTTGTGCCACTGGATTGCCTGGAGTAAAGGCTGTGGCATTGTAATTGTTCGCTTGAAAGCTAATCTTGGGGGTAAAGTAATAGCCTGGAGTCACTTGCGGAAGAGCCAATGCACCTTTAATAACAGATCTATCGGCTTGACTATAAACACCAGGTGCGGTCGCAGCCAAATTTCCGTTTATGTTATAGGAGAACCGGGTATAGTCAGCCGAGAAACTAACGCTTGGGCCTGTTGGCAAGACAATGTACTTATTGCTTGCGTCCCTCATGGTTGGTGTCAGTTGATTATTGTAGTTAGCCGCAATATTCGGCAAAACGTTATAGGGCGCCTGAACAATCGCTGTCGGATCGGGCTGAAGGGTTTGAAAGGTAAGGGCACGAGCGGCTACGGTCCAGTTACTCAAACCACCCGTAAGTCGTGACGCTGCGCCCAGATCTTGTCGAAACTGGCTAGTCAACGTTCCAGCAATGCTTTGCGAAAAATCGGTTGGGTATAAATTATCGGAAACACGTGCAATATTTGCATAAGCATTTATTGATCCTGGTGCACCCGCGGGAACATCAAGAAAATTTTGCCTTTGTTGCCAATCGTACTTCCACCGGTTTGTGCCAGTTTTTCTATCGTAAGGCAAATACTCCCCTAACACGCTTCCTGAATATTTAGAGTCAATAAATCGATAACTTGCACCCAACTGAACCCCTCGCTCGCTCATAAAACGGGGCAAAATTAGCAGGTCACGATTTGGAGCAATGTTGACATAATATGGCTGAGTTACATCCACACCGTTATTTGAGTTGTATCCCGCAACCGGAGCCAACAAACCGGATCTACGCTGGGTAGATGTTGGCACACTAAAATACGGAAGGTATGCAATCGGAACATCAAAAAAGTGCATCACGCCATCCGTGCCTACCATTTCCTTTTGCTCGTTATCAACCTCAAGACGACTCGCAGAAAAATACCAGTCTAAATTCTCAGGTGTGCACGTCGAGTAGGTTGCATTTTCAAATACAAAAATATCTGAAGACTGAACCGTCAATTTCTGCGCTTTTCCACTCGCACGATTATCTCGAAGCTCATAGCTAGGCGTTACCATATTTCCTTCGCGAGCATCAATTTTGAAACTGGCTTTAGGGCCTTTAAAGGAAGTGTTCCCTTTGATTAATTCCGCATGACCGATTAAATCAGCAATATCGGTATCGGGATCATAAATAATTTCATCCGCTTTAATAACGGCACCATTTCGGCGCATTTGAGCGCGCCCCTGAAGTTTCATTTCACGATCCACGACACCACTAATCTCATCACTCATGGTAAAGGTCATCGACCTATCGTCTGGAATTGGCTTTCCCGCCCGCAATTGATCATCCAGTTTCAGTACCGTGACCTCACCACGATCGGGAATCAAAATGGAATTGGCTGAGTTGCTTAAGGACTGAAATGGGATTGGCGATGGCGCTTGAGCGAAAATAGGGGTCTCAAACTGAAATAGTAATATCCCTGCGAATACACACAGGGTTACGGTAGAAAACAGAGGGGCGCGAGGACCGGCGCAACGGCGATAATGACTCATAGACACTGACCCGCCTTATTATACGAATCAACATGACCTACTCACGCCTTCGCATCCTGGAAAACTGGCTAAAAGACCTTGAGCCTAAATGGCTACTTGACATCCCAACATTGGCTCCAGCATCCTCAGATGCCAGTTTTAGACGTTATTTCCGGATTAAATCGCAAAACACCGACTTTCCAACGCTTATTGTGATGGACGCTCCACCGCAGCACGAACCTCTAAAATCCTTTATTGATGTCGATTTACTGCTTCAAAATGAAGGGCTAAATGTCCCTAAAATCCTGGAAAAAAATGTCGCTGAAGGGTTTTTATTGTTAAGCGATCTGGGTTCCGAGACTTATCTAACAAACTTAAATAGTGACAATGCCAACCACTTATATAAAGATGCGATGCTGGCAATAATTCGCATGCAGATGGCTAGCAAATCTAATGTATTGCCTGAGTATGGTCGCGAGCTTTTGAACCGTGAATTAGAACTGTTTCCTGAATGGTATTTAAAACGTCATCTCAATCTTGAGGTGAGTGATTTACAGCATTCCCAGCTGAAAAGCGCATTTGAGCTCATTATTCAAAATAACCTCGCTCAACCTTCGGTTTATGTTCATCGCGATTACCATTCACGCAATTTAATGATCGCCAAAGAAAACAACCCCGGAATTTTGGATTTTCAGGATGCCGTTTACGGACCAATAACTTACGACGCAGTATCTCTATGGCGCGATGCTTATATCTCTTGGCCAGAGGAAATGGTGATTGATTGGGTTATTAAATTTTGGGAACAAGGTCGAAAAATGGGCTTGCCGATGCATGCAGATTTTGGAGACTTTTATCGGGATTTCGAATGGATGGGATTGCAACGCCATCTAAAGATCTTAGGAATTTTCTCCCGACTCTGCTATCGCGATGGCAAGAAGGACTATCTCAAGGATATCCCGTTGGTTTTAAAGTATGCAATAGCTACAGCCAATCGATATATTGAATTAAAACCATTGGCTCGCATTCTTGAGTCTACCTGCAATGATTAACACCGATACACCGCCCTGCATACTCCTTGCTGCGGGTCGCGGCGAGCGCATGAGACCCCTGACGGATAAAGTACCTAAGCCTCTCCTAAAGGTAGGCGGTAAATCGCTACTAGCATGGCATCTTGAGAACCTTTCTTCAAACGGCATTCAGGAGATAGTAATCAATCATGCTTGGCTTGGTGAAATGATTGAATCTACATTTGGAAACGGCAACAAATTTGGCGTCAAGATTCTATACTCCCGTGAAAGTCATGCATTAGAAACTGCTGGCGGCATTCGCAAAGCAATCGACATGCTGAATCCTGTTGACTACATAATGGCGATTAATGCAGACATTTTTTGCCCCAGCTTTCCAATAGATCAACTGAAGTTGGCGTTACGTCAACTTCGCATTAGCCCAAATCAATATTTAGCACACCTGATTTTGGTTCCCAACCCAAAACAACATCCAGACGGTGATTTTTACCTTGAGAACAGGGTAGTATTAGACTGTAAACCCAAAAGCGATGCCGCAGAACGCTTAACTTTTTCAGGTATCGGTCTCTATCATCGATACTTATTTGACATGCTTAAGCCGGATACGCCAACAAAGTTAGCCCCATTGCTCAGAGAAGCTATGAAAACCAAAATGGTCAGCGGTGAAAAATTTGCTGGTACCTGGCACGATGTAGGAACTCCACAACGCTTGCAAGAGCTAAATGCCGCTTATGAATAAATCCGCTATTTATCAACATCGACGCAATCGACTTGCCCTGCAAATACGTGAAAGCACCGGGGGTGGTATTGCCATTATTTCTACTGCCCCAGAATATATGCGCAACCGCGATAGTGATTTTCCATATAGGCACGATAGCGACTTCTTTTATCTAACTGGCTTTGATGAACCTGATGCCACCTTAGTTTTAATAGTTAGCAAGAATACTCATGAGTCTCATTTGTTTTGTCGCCCCAGAGACCCTGATAGGGAAATCTGGGATGGCATTCGCCTAGGGCCAGAGAGAGCCGCGAAAACACTTGGAATTGACTTTGCCCATTCAAATTTAGATCTAGACCGGCAATTGACATTGGCTTTATCCGATCAAAAAGCCCTCTATATACGCTTGGCTGAAAATGCAGAAACGGACCGTCAAGTTCGCCACTGGATAAATCAGGTTCGTAAAAACAGCCGCTCTGGCATAAATCCGCCTTCAGAGTTTCACGATATTGAAGCCATTGTTCATGAAATGCGTCTATTTAAAGATATGCATGAAATTGACATCATGCGTCGTGCCGCTAAAATTTCTGCTCAAGCCCATGCTCGTGCAATGCGCGCATGCAAACCAGGAATGCGTGAACACCATCTGGAAGCGGAGTTGTTGCACGAGTTCCGCAACAGCGGCGCTCAAAGCGTCGCCTATAACAGCATAGTTGCTGCCGGTGCTAATTCATGTATTCTTCATTATCGTGCAAGCTCTGCAGAATTACGCAGCGGTGATCTGTGTTTGATAGACGCAGGCTGCGAGCTTGATGGCTACGCATCGGATATTACTCGAACTTTTCCGGTTAATGGGAGGTTTAGCCCGCCACAACGAGCTTTATATGACATTACGCTAGCCTCACAAGAAGCTGCGATTGCGCAAACTTGTCCTGGAAATACATTTATACAACCTCATGAAGCGGCCGTTCGAGTCTTGACCCAAGGCTTACTAGACGAGAAACTTCTCTCATTAAAAGACCTTGGATCTCTAGAAAATGCTATTGAAACTGAAGCTTATCGTCGGTTTTATATGCATCGTACCAGCCACTGGCTTGGTATGGATGTTCATGATGTTGGCTCATACCGAGAACAATCAATCGCTATACCCGCTAAAGATAAACAGTGGCGAATTCTACAAGCAGGCATGGTTCTAACAATCGAACCCGGTCTATACATCCGTCCAGCGGACGATATTCCAAAAGAATTCTGGAATATCGGCATACGCATTGAAGATGATGCCGTTATCAATGAGTCAGGTTGCGAATTAATTTCACGCGATGCCCCAGTAAAAGCTGATGATATTGAAGAACTGATGCGCCTATAAAATGCCTCGAGAAATCTCACAAAATTCTGATTTTGATATCCTCATTCATGGAGGCGGTCCTGTCGCTTTAGCTTGTGCGGCATGGTGTTTACAAAAGCTTCCCGAATTGAGCCTTGTTCTATTAGATCGCAACCCGATTAATGATGAAGACATTTCCAATGGCGATAGTAGAGGCATCGCCTTATCACACGGCAGCAAAATACTACTCAATACAATTCACGCTTGGCCGACTGACTGCGCTGACATTCATCGCATTCATGTTTCACAAGCGGGGAAATTTGGGCGCGCACTCATGACTCGCGAAGAACTTAATCAAGAAGCGCTTGGTCATATCATTCGCTATCGCGATATTCAGCTAACACTAAGAAAATCATTGCGAAATTTAATGGGACAAAGTCCAAATTTTAAATGGCAGCATATTGACCGAAATCAAGAAGAGCCGACAATATCCGCCAAATGCATTATTCATGCTGAAGGTGGTTTATTTAATCATCAAGAGTGGATTGAATCTGGTCGCGATTATCATCAGTCAGCCTTAGTTGGACTAGTTGAGGTAGAGAATGCACCAAGTCATCAGGCATGGGAACGATTTACGGCTGAAGGTCCACTTGCCCTCTTACCCAGCCATCTTGGCAAAAACATTTTAAATTTAGTTTGGTGCGGTTCTCCTGCCACTTCGCTAGAGCGCTTGCATCTAAATGATGATGCATTTCTCAAAAGACTTCAGGTGGAGTTTGGTTTTAGGATGGGCCGTTTTCTCAACGTACAAGAACGCCGTCTATATGAACTTGGTCTGAACTATCGAAAAATACTTTGGAATGGGAATGAAGTTTGGATTGGTAACGCAGCTCAAACGCTTCACCCAGTTGCAGGACAAGGTCTCAATTTAGGATTACGAGACGCATATTTACTGTCTGAAAACTTATCTACCCTCTTTTCAAGACCTGAAAAAAATAGGACGCTCACGAATATCCAAGAATCACTCGAACAATATGCGCTAAGTAGAAAAATTGATAGGGAAATAACTATTGGAATTACTGATGTATTGGCAAGAATTTTTACGACAAACATCATTCCAGTGGCACTGGCCCGCGGGATTGCTCTATCAGCCCTCCAGTGGTTGCCCATGGTTAAAACCTCGTTAGCCCGGCAAATGATGTTTGGACGCAGATAACCGCATACGCCTCATGATTAGGTTAAGACTGCCTAATTTTTAAGCAAATTTCAAGTCCAATGTGCTAAAGTGTATAGCTTCAATAACCACTAAGCCTCATTAGAATCAATCATTTCATCAAATGAAAATTGGCCCTTACCTTCTTGCAAATCGACTATTTGTAGCGCCGATGGCTGGGGTCACAGACCGCCCATTTCGGCAACTATGCAAATCTTTGGGTGCAGGCTATGCCGTTTCTGAGATGATTGCTTCAAATGCAATACTTTGGAATAGTGGAAAAACGCAAAGACGTGCAAACCATCAGGGTGAATTTAATCCAATTGCCGTTCAGATAGCCGGCTCTGACCCAACATTAATGGCTTCTGCTGCAAAGCTCAACCGAGACAACGGCGCCCAAATTATCGATATAAATATGGGCTGCCCAGCCAAGAAAGTATGTAACGTCGCTGCTGGATCGGCCTTATTACGGGATGAGTCTTTGGTGCAAAAAATACTTGAATCCGTTGTCCATGCGGTCGGCTCAAATTCAAATGCAATCCCGGTAACACTAAAAATTCGCACGGGATGGGATCGTGACCATAAAAATGCCATCTCTATTGCAAAACTTGCCGAGCAAGTTGGTATTGCAATGATTACCGTGCATGGTCGAACACGCGCAGATTTGTATAGCGGTGAAGCTGAATATGAAACAATTCAGGCGGTAAAAAGTAGCGTACGAATTCCAGTTGTTGCTAATGGCGATATCACCACTCCGGAAAAAGCCGAATTTGTTTTAAAAGCAACTGGTGCTGATGCAATCATGATTGGTCGCGCAGCACAAGGGCGTCCCTGGATATTTCGTGAAATCGATCACTTCCTCAAAACCAATTGCAAATCACCAATCCCAGAGGTTGGCGAGATCCAGAAAATCATGAACGCTCATCTTCTCGACCACTATGATTTTTATGGCGAATACGTTGGTCTACGTACCGCCAGAAAACACATCGGCTGGTATTGCAAAGGTTTGAGAGGTTCTCATGCTTTTCGTCAAAAAATGAATACTGCTGACGACTGCAAATCTCAGTTACAGATGGTGAATGATTTTTTTGATGAGATGAAATCCCACTCTGATCGACTTCTTTTTCTAGAAGCAGCATAAACATCTAAAATAAAATCTACAGTATTCATATGGCAAATAAACATCCAGTAACAGAATGCATTGAAACTCAATTGCAAAGTTATCTTGATGATCTTAAGGGAACTCCTCCTTGCGATATTTATCAAATGGTTCTGAGGGTGGTCGAAAAGCCAATGCTGGAATTAGTGATGCGTCACGCGAATCAAAATCAATCGCTAGCGGCCCAGTATTTGGGAATAAACCGCAACACTCTTCATAAAAAGTTAGTTGAGCACCATTTAATCTAAAAAAACCTTTTATTCGTTAATACAGACAAAAAAATTATGATCCGCACTGCCCTACTCTCAGTCTCCGATAAAAAGGGTATTCTTCCTTTTGCTCAAGCCCTACATGAATTGGGGATAAAATTAATCTCTACAGGTGGTACAGCAAAATTGCTTTCAGAAAACAATTTGCCAGTTACTGAAGTCGCGTCTATTACAAAATTTCCTGAAATGCTTGATGGACGGGTTAAAACTTTACATCCCTCAGTACATGGCGGATTATTAGCCAGAAGAGATTCTTCTGAACATATGGCGGCTATTAAAGAGCATGGGATTGACACCATTGATATGTTGGTCATTAATCTCTACCCATTTAATCAAACCATTTCACAAGATGCATGCTCTTTTGAAGATGCCATTGAGAACATTGATATTGGTGGTCCAGCAATGTTAAGGGCGGCTGCAAAAAATCACCGAGATGTTACCGTGTTGATTTCATCGGATGATTACGAGCCTATATTGGCCGAAATGAGGGCCAATAATAATTCCGTCTCTTATAAGACAAATTTAAGCCTAGCAAAAAAAGTGTTTTCTCATACTGCACAATACGATGGGTCAATCGCTAATTATCTCTCCTCCCTAGGGGATGATCTAGATCACCAGAAGCGCTCACTTTACCCAGAAACCCTTCATTTTAACTTCAATAAGGTACAGGAAATGCGCTATGGCGAAAACCCACACCAATCAGCTGCATTCTATCGGGATACCCAACCCGTCACCGGGGCTTTGGCAAATTACAAACAACTCCAAGGAAAAGAGCTCTCATATAACAATATTGCCGACTCGGATGCGGCCTGGGAATGCGTAAAAAGCTTTCCTAACAATGCGGAAAATCTCGCAACCTGTGTCATAGTTAAACACGCTAATCCATGCGGTATTGCTACCGGTAAAAATGCACTAGAGGCATATCAAAAAGCATTTAAAACCGATCCCAGCTCAGCTTTTGGTGGAATTATTACCCTCAATACTCCTTGCGATGCTATTGCAGCAGAAGCTATTTCAAAGCAATTCGTTGAGGTTTTAATTGCACCCGCGTTTACTCCAGAAGCTAAAGCGATTTTTGTAAGCAAGCAAAATGTTCGTCTGTTAGAAATTCCACTGGGCAGGGATTTTAATTCATTTGATTTAAAGCGAGTAGGCGGCGGCCTCTTGGTTCAATCCCCTGATTTCAAAAATGTTCTGCAAACTGATTTACGAGTCGTTACGCAAAGGCATCCCACTGCAATCGAAATGAACGACATGATGTTTGCATGGCGGGTAGCAAAATTCGTAAAGTCCAATGCAATCGTATATTGCGGAAATGGCATGACTCTCGGAATTGGCGCAGGTCAAATGAGTCGAGTGGACTCAGCCCGAATGGCGAGCATCAAAGCAGAAAACTCAGGACTAAGTCTTGCTGGATCAGCGGTCGCTAGCGATGCCTTTTTCCCGTTCCGCGATGGTCTTGATGTGGTGGTTTCCGCTGGAGCATCCTGCGTCATCCAGCCTGGAGGAAGCATGCGGGATGATGAAATCATTGCGGCAGCCAACGAACACGGTATTGCCATGGTTTTTACTGGCACGCGTCACTTTCGACATTAAATTGTTCATGCGCTGGATTGGAATCGACCCTGGCTTAAGAGTAACTGGCTTCGGCATCATTGACGTCGAAGGCCAACATCTCAAGTACATAGCATCAGGGACGATTGAAAGCGGTGACCCCAGTAAAGGCCTTCCTGAAAGATTGGGTACTCTTTATACTGGAGTTAAAGATATTTTAGGTGTGTATCACCCAGAAATTGCTGCGATAGAAGAAGTTTTTGTAAACATAAATCCACGTTCTACACTTATGTTAGGTCAAGCAAGAGGCGCAATTATTGCGGCCCTAGTTTCTGAAAAACTACAAGTTTCTGAATTCAGTGCCCTGCGTGTAAAACAAACAATCGTTGGAACTGGGCGAGCAGCAAAGCCGCAAGTACAAGACATGGTTAAAAGACTGCTACGCCTTAACCGCTCACCGGGCACTGACGCTTCAGATGCCCTCGGAGTCGCCATCTGTGCTGCGCACCACCATCTTCAGCCTACCGGAATTACAAGTTCGTCACTAAAATCCACTTTCAATAAGTCAAGCACCAAAACGCGGTTAACTGAATAAACTATTCACACAGGGTAAGATCTAGAAATGATTGGTCGCATTCAAGGAATTTTGGTTTCAATTCACCCTCCCCGTCTATTAGTAGACTGCCAAGGGGTAGGCTATGAAATCGACGTGCCAATGAGTACCCTATATCAACTCCCAGCTATAAATCAAAGCGTTACTTTGATGACGCATCTTCAGGTTCGTGAAGATGCGCACCAACTCTTTGGCTTTGCCACTGAAACAGAACGTGAAGCATTTAAAGCGCTAATCAAAATTAGCGGTGTCGGATCGCGTACAGCGCTAGCTATTTTATCCGGAATGAGTGTAAATGAATTAGTACAAACTATTGCATTACAAGAGTCTGGTCGCCTTACTCAAGTTCCTGGAATTGGCAAGAAAACTGCTGAGCGCCTTTTACTTGAACTTAAAGGAAAGCTAGCGCCTGATTTAGGCGTTGGCGACAGTAATCCACGCGTAATTGAAGTCACCAATGAGATATTGCAGGCACTTTTAGCATTGGGTTATTCAGAGAAAGAAGCTTTATTAACCCTCAAACAAATTCCTCCCGATAGCTCGGTCTCGGATGGAATTCGACTTGGATTAAAACACCTCTCTAGAGGTTAACACCTCAAGCTTATAACCATCAAAAATCCACCAATAAAGAATACACTTGCGGCATGGCAATTCATACAGACGACATTAACTCCCTTCCCGATGATTTACCCGATAGCGGATTAGACAGAATTGTCAGTGGCTCAGCTGGAAACGCTGAGGCGGTCTTCGAGCGAGCTTTACGTCCAAAACAATTGGATGAGTATATCGGCCAAATCAAGGCCCGATCTCAATTGGAAATATTTATTAGTGCAACTAAAGCCCGTAAGGAAGCCTTAGACCATGTCTTGTTATTTGGACCCCCGGGACTTGGCAAAACTACTCTTGCCCATATTATTGCTCGAGAACTAGGCGTAAATCTCCGACAAACTAGTGGGCCTGTTCTCGATAGGCCGGGCGATCTAGCCGCCCTCCTCACAAACCTAGAATCAAATGATGTGCTCTTCATTGATGAAATCCATCGGCTATCTCCTATAGTTGAGGAAATCCTATACCCCGCTTTAGAAGACTATACCTTGGATATCATGATCGGAGAGGGTCCGGCTGCACGTAGCGTCAAATTAGAACTTAAACCATTTACACTCATTGGCGCAACCACTCGCGCTGGAATGCTCACCAACCCATTACGCGATCGATTTGGGATTGTCGCTCGTCTAGAGTTTTATACCATCGATGAACTTACACTCATTATTGATCGATCTGCCAATCTTTTAAAGGCAAAAATTGATCCGGCAGGCGCATTTGAAATTGCAAAGCGTGCTCGGGGCACTCCCCGTATTGCTAATCGCCTATTACGAAGAGTTCGGGACTTTGCAGAGGTTAAGGGGACCGGTATTATCACCAAAGAAATGGCTGATGGCGCTTTGGCAATGCTCGATGTTGACCCTAGGGGCTTTGATGTGATGGATAGAAAGCTACTGGAAGCCATCTTATATAAGTTTGATGGTGGTCCAGTTGGAATAGACAATTTATCAGCCGCCATTGGCGAAGAACGGGATACCATTGAAGATGTATTGGAGCCTTATTTAATTCAACAAGGATACCTTCAGCGCACTTCTCGTGGCAGAGTAGCCACTCGACAAACCTATGAACATTTTGGATTAACTCCGCCAAGCACCTCTGCAAATGGTGACTTATTGGCCTAAATTAGCTCAGTGTAATTTTTGCAAACCGACGCTTACCAACTTGTACAACATACGTTCCAGATTTAACTTTAATGGTCTTGTCGCTTATTACAACACCATCAATACGCACACCATTTTGCTCAATGTTTCGATTTGCTTCCGTAGTCGACGGCGCTAAGCCTGCCATCTTGAGCAAGCTGGCAATACCCAAGGGAGCGCCCCCCAAGCTCACTTCAGGAATACCGTCTGGAATACCACCTTTTGCTCGGTGATTAAAATCTTCTAAGGCATTTTCTGCTGCTACCTGAGAGTGAAATCGAGCAACAATCTCCTGACCAAGTAACACTTTGCAATCGCGCGGATTACGACCTACCGATACCTCTTGTTTCATTAAATCAATTTCAGCTATTGGACGAAAAGAGAGCAAAGTAAAATACTCCCACATTAATTCGTCAGAGATGCTCATCAGTTTGCCAAACATTTCATTTGCTGACTCACGAATTCCGATGTAGTTACCTTTTGACTTGCTCATCTTCTCAATACCATCAAGACCAACCAGCAACGGCATCGTCAAGATACATTGCGGCTCTTGTCCATATTCTCGTTGCAATTCACGGCCAACTAATAGATTAAATTTTTGATCTGTACCACCAAGCTCCAAATCACTCTTTAGAGCAACAGAATCGTAACCTTGCATCAAAGGGTACAAAAACTCATGGACTGAAATCGGAATTCCCCCGCGATAGCGTTTTGTAAAGTCATCCCGCTCCAACATGCGGGCAACCGTGTATTTAGCAGCCAATTGAATCATGCCTCGAGCCCCCAAAGGGTCGCACCATTCACTGTTATATCGAACTTCGGTTTTTTCAGGATCAAGCACCAGACTGGCCTGCTTGTAATAAGTTTCGGCATTAATTGCAATTTCTTCAGCAGATAGCGGGGGCCGCGTTGCATTGCGGCCAGAAGGATCGCCGATCATGCTCGTAAAGTCGCCAATCAAGAAAATAACTGTATGCCCAATATCTTGAAGTTGGCGCAATTTGTTTAAAACAACGGTATGCCCTAAATGTATATCGGGAGCGGTAGGATCTAAGCCCAATTTAATTCGCAATGGAATCTTAGTCGCCTGACTTCTAGCCAGCTTTACCAACCAGTCGGCCTCAACCAACAATTCATCGCAACCACGTTTAGTGATTTCAAGAGCTTCGAAAACGTCAGGTGTTAGGGGAAATTTTTGTTCTGGCTTAGCCGTCATGCTGATTCGGTTAAATTAGTGTTTAAATTGCTAAAACATAATTGTCGCATTCCTGAGATTAGAACCCAACACTTCACCAAAATACCTTAGTTTTCTCTATACATGAATACCCCTTACTCTCTTTATATAGGACTTATGTCCGGAACCAGCCTAGACGGGGTTGACGCTGTATTAGCAAAAGTTGATGCAGACGGCAAAACACATATTCAAGGCTCGGTTAGCGCCCCATTTAACCTCGCCTTGCGTCAAGAATTGCTCGATCTACAAACGCCTGGTCATAATGAAATTCACCGTGAAAACCAGGCTGCTAATGCACTTGCCCTGATTTACGCAGATACCGTAAATCAATTGCTGCATCAGACTCAAGTTAATCCTGACCAAATTACCGCTATTGGCGCCCATGGACAAACCATTCGCCACCAAGCAGACCTTCCAAACCATCAAAGCTATAGCCACCAAACACTAAATCCTGCGTTACTTGCTGAAATGACCAGAATTGATGTAATCGCAGATTTTCGAAGCAGGGACATTGCCGCTGGAGGGCATGGAGCTCCATTAGTCCCTGCTTTTCATGTGCAGCAGTTTCATAGTGCGAACGAAGAACGTGCAGTCCTTAACATTGGCGGTATTGCAAACTTAACGTTATTGCCTGCAATAGGAGAGATAAAGGGTTTTGATTGCGGTCCTGGAAACATACTGCTTGATGCTTGGATACAGAAAAACATTGGGGAATTATTTGATGAAAATGGCTCCTGGGCTTTAAAAGGGTCAGCGAATCCTGAGCTTCTAAAGCAAATGCTTTTAGACCCGTTTTTTCAAAAACCCCCTCCAAAGAGCACCGGTCGAGATCACTTCCATTTGCCCTGGATTATTCACCATGTTAACCACCAACCACTTTCTGCTGAGGATATTCAAGCAACCCTACTTAACCTAACCGCTCAATCGGTATTAACCGCTTTGTTTCAATATGCCCCCTCCACTCAAAAATTGATTGTTTGCGGAGGAGGAGCAAAAAATTCTGCCTTAATGGATCTTTTAAAAAATCTCTCAAATTTATATTTCAAAAATAGGCTTTCCGTAAACACCAGCATTATGTACGGGGTAGATCCACAACTAGTTGAAAGCCTAGCATTTGCATGGTTAGCTTGGGCCCATAAAACAAAACGGTCGGCAAATTTGCCGACCGTTACAGGTGCGAATGGATATAAAATTCTTGGGGCTTGCTACCCAGCTTGAATGGAATAATTAGGACGAAAACGAGGAGCCACAACCGCAGGTCGTTGTAGCATTCGGATTCTTGATTACAAACTGAGAGCCATTAATATCTTCCTTGTAATCAATTTCAGCCCCTACCAGATATTGAAAACTCATAGAATCAACCAATAATGTAACGCCATTTTTTTCGAACAAGGTGTCATCCTCATTTACGGCATCATCAAAAGTAAAGCCATACTGAAATCCCGAGCAACCACCGCCTTGAACAAATACGCGTAGCTTCAATTCAGGATTTCCCTCTTCTGCAATTAAATCCGCCACTTTCGCTGCAGCGCTATCCGTAAAAACTAAGGGTATTGGCGGTTCTGCAAAATCTTGCGGATCAGTAGCAGCAACTTGGTTCATGATTTCACTCCTAATTCAATTGGCAATGTTTCATTTTAGGCTTTAAATGGCTAGTCTGCAGTAGGGGCTTTAATCACAAATACATCAAGTACAAACACGTTAAGGCAATAACGCAATTTGCGTAAGCCCCATAGTCTCAGGGAGGCCAAACATTATGTTCATGCACTGCACCCCTTGGCCAGATGCGCCTTTTACTAAATTATCCTCCACTACCAAGATAACCAAAGTATCGCCATTTCCAGGACGATGAACTGCAATGCGCAACCCATTACTTCCTCTTACAGAGCGCGTCTCAGGGTGACTGCCACTTGGCATCACATCAACAAACGACTCTTTCCTATAAAAATCCTCAAATAGCCTTTGATAGTCAATCTCCCTGCCTTCATCGGTTAACCGGGCATAAAGTGTGGAGTGAATCCCGCGGATCATTGGCGTCAGATGAGGCACGAAAGTTAGCCCAATTTGCTCATGCCCTGCTATTGCCTTTAGCCCTTGGATAATCTCTGGTAAATGGCGATGCCCTTTCACAGAATATGCCTTGAAATTGTCGCTAGCTTCCGCCAATAACGTCCCTATTTCAGCCTTGCGTCCAGCGCCAGATGTACCTGATTTAGAGTCTGCAATAAGGTGGTTGGTATCAATCAGGGCTTTTCCTGAAGTACTTTTTTGCGACAGCAAAGGAGCCAGCCCCAGCTGTACAGAGGTTGGATAACAACCCGCTAGACCAACTACGCGTGCCGTTGCAATTTCTGAGCGATTGATTTCCGGTAATCCATACACAGCTTCGGCTAAAACTTCTGGGCATGCATGTGGCATTCCATACCATTTTTGAAACTCCGCAATATCCTTTAAACGAAAATCTGCAGCTAGATCCAATATTTTTACTCCCGAAGCAAGAAGCTCTTTGGCTTGGGACATAGCAACACCATGTGGGGTTGCAAAAAATACAGCATCACACTGATTAAGGCTTGATGAATCCGGTTTTGAGAATTTTAAATCCACCCTGCCACGCAGAGAAGGAAACATTTCAGAAACCGATATTCCTGCCTCAGTTCGAGATGTTATTGTCTGAATTTCGACTTCAGGATGCTGGATAAGCAAACGAAGCAATTCAACACCGGTATAACCTGTACCACCCACAATCCCGACTTTAATCATTTGTTTCTCCAAAATTCCAAAAGAGCCATTTACTAGATTGTAAAAAGAAAAAGGCCGCTTGCGCGGCCCTTTTTTCGATACAACTAAAAGCTTTAGCGCTTACTGAACTGTTTACGGCGACGAGCACCATGCAGACCAACTTTTTTACGCTCAACCTCACGAGCATCGCGAGTTACTAAGCCAGCCTTAGACAAGGCCGGTTTCAAGGTATTGTCATAATCAATCAAAGCACGTGTTACCCCGTGACGCACAGCTCCAGCCTGACCAGTTTCTCCGCCGCCTTTAACATTCACTTGGATGTCAAAAGTAGCAAGATGGCTTGTAAGAACCAAGGGCTGACGAGCAATCATACGCGATGTTTCGCGAGCAAAATATGCGTCGATAGGCTTCCCATTTACGGTAATTTCACCCTTGCCAGACTTAATAAAAACGCGCGCAACTGAACTCTTGCGGCGACCTGTTCCATAATTCCAATTTCCGTACATGTCGGCTCCTTAGATCTCTAGCGCTTTAGGCTGTTGAGCCGTATGCGGATGATTAGCGTCACCGTAGACCTTAAGCTTCTTGATCATGGCATAGCCTAGTGGGCCTTTTGGCAACATACCCTTCACAGCCTTCTCTAAGGCGCGGCCTGGAAATCGATCTTGCATCTTATCGAAGTTGGTCGAGCTAATACCACCTGGGTATCCACTGTGACGATAATAAATTTTGTTCAAGCCTTTGGTGCCAGTAACACGTAGCTTTGACGAGTTAATAACGACGATGAAATCGCCGGTATCAACGTGCGGAGTAAATTCTGGTTTGTGCTTGCCGCGTAAACGGAGTGCCACTTCACTGGCGACACGACCGAGGACTTTGTCCGTAGCGTCAATCACGTACCACTCACGCTTCACCTCATGGGATTTTGCGGAAAAGGTTTTCATGATTTTCTCAAATTGTTAAAGTCAAAAATACTTCCAATTAAACAACCGCCACTTTGGCCCTGCTTATATTTGCAAGCTCGCAGATCTTGTTACTTAACTGGCAAAACAATTACCGCTGACTAGATCGGTAATTTAGTAAAGCCTTGAATTATAGACTAAAAAAAACCCGGGACTAAGTCCCGGGCTGAAATCCACCTATGTTTGGGTGGAGGAGACATCTGCAGGCAATCAATCTAGCTAAATTTAACCAAATTGGCTACCAATGTGGTAATTCTATAGAATTTTATGGTGCAATGCAAGATAAATCTAATTTTTTAAAGTAAAGTCTCTATGGATAGAGAAATGTTTTTAAACTATTGATATTATTGAACATTTATAACATATAGAGATATTTATAATATGGAATGTAAAGTTTCTTGGCTAGGATCAGGTGGGATGGCGTTTTCAGCCGAAACTGGCAGCGGTCATCTAATTAATATGGATGGCGCACCAGAAGCAGGAGGTAGAAACTTGGCCCCGAGGCCAATGGAACTGCTTTTGGCGGGAACTGGGGGTTGCTCCGCATTTGATGTTGTTTTAATCCTACAAAGGGCCAGACAAGCTATTAGCGCTTGTGAAGTAATCTTGCAAGCAGAACGGGCCTCAGATGACCCAAAGGTCTTTACTAAGATCAATCTGCACTTTCAATTACGGGGTAAAGATCTTGATGAGGCCAAAGTAAACCGCGCTGTCAAACTCTCGCATGAAAAATATTGTTCAGCAACAACTATGCTCTCCAAAACTGCTGAATTGACCTACAGCGTTGAAGTCATTTCGGAATAAGTGCAGAGTCAATCGATAAGCCGGATTCTGTCGCCTAGAT
>CAIKFU010000067.1 GCA_903826775.1 uncultured beta proteobacterium
GCTCCAATAAATATCAACCTGGAAAAGATATTCAATTCATGTCGAAGATTGCATTTAACGAATTAAGCCCGGGTCTAGCTACACGCATTACAAATACAGGCGGAGGAATATTGGTTGCCGGAGATAATTTTGGAATCAACTCATCACGCGAGCAGGCAGTTCAAATTATGCTGTTAATGAATATCAAAGGCATCGTTGCTAAATCGTTTGGCAGGCAATTTTTTAGGAATGCCATTAATAATGGCATTCCATTAATGGAATGTGATACATCCAATATTGAAGGTGGCACACTTCTTGAGATAAATTTTCGCACTGGATGCATAAACTCGTTAAATAAAATTCCTATAAAAGCACTACCTCTTCCTAATGAGATTATTAAAATAATAGAATTAGGTGGTCTTATACCATTCCTAAAAAAACATCCAAATTGGAATTTTCAATAATGAAGTTATCCAGCTCTCAAAAACGAAAAAAATTACGGCAATTGATTGCCATCAATGAAACTTTGATAGCTCCTGGGATTTACGATGGTTATGGTGCGAGGCTTGTGCAGGATGCGGGTTTTTTAGCTGCCTACATGACCGGCAATGGCGTCTCCGCTTGTCTATTAGGAACACCAGACATTGGTCAAATAGATTTAACGATCATATCGGACCATGCAAGGCGTGTTGCCTCATGCGTTGATATTCCGTTAATCTGTGACGCTGATAATGGTTATGGTGGGATTTTAAATATTAAGCGCACTGTTGAAGAATTTGAGGCTTCCGGCGTTGCAGCCATTCATATCGAAGATCAGATATTTCCAAAACGCTGCGCTCAATTTCCCGGGGCGCGGACAGTGCTGAACTTTGATCAAGCGCTTGCAAATATCCAGTGCGCAATTGCTGCTAGGTCAGATAAGGATTTTATGATCATTGCCCGCACAGACAGCGCTAGCGCATTCGGTCTTGATGAGGCCATTCATAGAGCAAAAGCATTTACCGAAGCAGGTGCTGATGCGGTGTTTATTGAACTCAAAGCCAATCCAGATTGCCTAAAATACATTAAACGCATTAAAGAAGAGGTTCCTAATTACTGCCTTTATAATGTTGACGTGGGAGGCCCCATCTCATTGCTTAAGGCTAGCGAACTAAAAAATGCAGGAGTCGACATAGCGATTCACCCAACTCTAGCCCGCGGAGTATTTGGTTTCGCAATGGAAAATGCACTCAAGCATCTACAAAACCAGAAAACTCTAGAAAATTACCAAGACCATATGTTTACAGGAAATCAGTACAACCGCGTATTGGGCATTGAAAATATTGAAGCATGGGAAAAAAAATTTACTCCATAACAAAAGCCCAAATCTGCAACCGCAAATAAATGCTTAATCCGCAGCATTTGGAGTTAACCTAAGCCAAAAAACTTGGCCAAGTTATATGTAGAAAACGCGGCAATGTAAGCCAAAAAAAACAAATAGCTCATCATAATTATTGGTATTTTCCATCCGCCAGTCTCTCGTTTTACAGCAGCAATAGTAGAGAGGCACTGGGGGGCAAAAATAAACCAAGCCAAAAGGGCCAATGCCGTAGCTAGACTCCAACTCGCAGAAATTAATGGGATCAACGCTTCAGTAGCGTTAGCATTTGCAGACGATAATGAATAAACGGTAGCAAGAGAGCTAACCACCACCTCCCTTGCAGCCATCCCCGGAATCAATGCAATGCTAATTTGCCAATTGAACCCTATTGGGGTAAAAATAACTGCTAAAGCCTGTCCTATCATCCCTGCAAAACTATATTGAATAGGGGGCCCGCTAAATCCACTGGGTGGTGATGGAAAACTTGAAAGCACCCACAAACTTATTGTCATTATCAAGATAATTCCTCCAACACGACGAAGAAAAATCTCTAAACGGTGCCATAAATTGATTGCCAAATTACCCAATCTGGGCAAATGGTAACTAGGCAGCTCCATCATCAATGTGTGAACTTTAAATGTATCACCTGCAAATCGCTTTAAAACCCAAGCCACTGCCATTGCACCAAAGATACCCGCTAGATAAAGCACAAATAGGACAAGCCCTTGTAAATCGATACCAACCCACAATTTTCTTTCTGGAATAAAGGCAGAAATTAATAATGCATAGACAGGTAATCGTGCAGAGCAGGTCATCATAGGAACAATAAGAATTGTCACCAATCGATCTCGTGGATTTGAAATGCTTCTCGTCGCCATGATTCCAGGGATAGCGCAAGCAAAACTCGACAACAAAGGGATAAAGGATCTTCCCGATAAGCCAACTGAACCCATTACCCTATCTAATATAAAAGCTGCTCTTGGCAAATACCCCGATTCTTCTAAAACTAAAATAAAGAAAAATAAAATCAGGATCTGAGGAAGGAAAATTAGTACGCCACCAACTCCGGCAAGCACTCCATTAATTAGGAGACTTCGAAACCAAGTATTGGGTAACTCGGAACCTACTAAAGCACTTAACCACTCAATGCCATTTTTAATGGCATCCATTGGAATAGTAGCCCAACTAAACACAGCCTGAAAAACAAAGAAGAGAAGTATCGCCAGGAATGCGGGCCCAATGAATGGATGGAGAAATACGGCATCTAGGCGATCACTCAACGCGTCTGGAACAATCGTATCCAAACTTAAATTTTTTAAAATGCGATGGACTTGGATATTATCAGCCTCAACGTGAACAGAATGATCCTCTAGATTGCTTGCGGAACGAAAAGTCAAACCGGAATTTACGCTGGATAAGTTGCGCCAATCGAAATGCGATAGATAAGTTTTTAAAGCATCAGTGCCATTGGCGCGAATACCCACCGTAGTCACTACGGGCAGACCCAGCTCATTAGAAAGCTTATCAATATCAATTTCAATCCCATGCCGTTTTGCTACGTCAACCATATTCAAAACCACAATACATGGCAATCCTAAACGCTTAGCAGCAAGAACTAATCTCAAATTACGACGTAAATTCATTGCATTTAAGATGCATAAAACTAGGTCAGGTCGCTTTTCACCCTCTGCTTGGCCTAGTAGGACGTTGCATGTAACCCGTTCATCTAGTGATCGAGGATACAGGCTATAAGCGCCTGGCAAATCCAATATCCGAACCACCTTCCCGGAATCGAGAACCAGTCGGCCCTCTTTGCGCTCTACTGTTACCCCAGCATAGTTTGCAACTTTTTGCCTGCTACCTGTAAGCAGATTAAAAAGTGCTGTTTTCCCGCAATTTGGATTTCCTACAAGAGCCAGCAGCGGTTCTTTTGGAAAAATATGAATTTTTGATTCCGACATCATGACATTAAAGAATCGACTTCTATCATCTGTGCTTCAGATTGTCTCAACGCAAAAGTGGATGCGCCGATGCGAACTAAAAAAGGGCCTCCTTTAAACAACCCCTTTTTTAAAACGGTAACGCACTCTCCCGGAAGAAAACCAATATCCTCCAATTGACCGCCTAAATCAGACCTGCCCTTTGGTGGCATGATTTTTTTAACTAAGCTGGTTCTGCCGACTTCAACCTCATCTAAATTCATCAAAACGATTCCATTTAAATACGAATGATTCTCATTATATACCCTGAAAAGAGAAATTTGTATTTAATTAATAGAAAAAACATCAATAACAACAAATCAAAATTATGATGTAACTTTGTCGGTCTAACATCCCATACAATCTGAAAATATTAGATTAATTAATTCAATTTATATGTACACACCAAAATATTTTGAAGAAACCAATCCCGAAGTCTTGCATGAATTAATTAATGAATACCCATTTGCCTCAATCATCTGTACATTTAATAAAGAATGTGAAGTTAACCACCTACCGCTGATACTGAATAAATGCAAAACTCAACTTCATGGGCACATCGCCAAAAATAATCCAATCACAAAGTTAGTTGAAAAGGATCCCAACACGAGTGTTATTGTAATTTTTCAAGGGCCTAACTCCTACATTTCTCCATCTTGGTACCCGTCTAAACATGTTTCGGGAAAAGTCGTACCGACCTGGAACTATGCGATTGTTCATATTGCAGGAAAATTAAATCTAACTTATGACCTTGAATGGATACGAACCCACGTCTCGGAATTAACTAATCGACATGAACAGCAAAATACCCCAAAATGGAAACTTGACGATGCTCCCAGTGACTATATACAAACAATGCTACAAGGAATAGTCGGAGTCAGCATTGAAATAGATAATATTCATGGAAAATTTAAACTTAGTCAAAACCGGAGTATTGAAGATCGCAATGAGGTAATCAAGCAGCTTAGCAAGTCAAATCAGGGGTCATCAAAGGCACTATTTAAATTAATGCATCGCAACCAGACCCGTTAAGAAAATTTTCTTATAACGAATGAATGAACTTATACACGCCTAAGATTACTATTCGACCATGGGACAGCGCGAAATACAGGGCCTTCGAAATCAGAACAACTGTATTTATTCAAGAACAAAACGTTCCAGAAAATATGGAATTTGACTCATATGATCAATCTGCATGGCATGCTTTAGCCCACTTAGGCAATAAGTGCATAGGAACTGCAAGACTTAATATCGCTAATCAATCCGGAAAAATTGGTCGGATGGCAGTCCTTAGTCAATATCGGATGGTTGGTATTGGACGGCATTTAATTGGATCATTGATTAAATTTGGTCAAAGTCATGGTATAAATAAATTCACCTTAAATGCTCAA
>CAIKFU010000068.1 GCA_903826775.1 uncultured beta proteobacterium
AACTATTGTAGAAACTATTCCAAAGTCTTGCTAAGATGAAGGATATCCAACCCAACATAGGTGCATATCCTATGCTACATTTGGCATTAAAAAATTTTCCTGAACAAACTCAATTCTTATTAAATTTCTCTAGACTGCTAATTCTTAGATAAATATTAAGATCAAAAAGAATATCCATAGTACATATTTTGCATTAAACCCAAACAGACTGACAGAATAGGTGGTAAAAAAATGAAAAGAGTGGTAGATATTTTTAAAAATCGCGGAAAAGATTTAGTTTGGACCTACGTCATTTCATTAAGCAACAGCGAATTTCATCCTGCTCAGTCTGACTTTGAATCAGAGGCCATTAGGCTTTCCATCATAGATAAACACGGAAAATTTGATGAACTGAGCGCAAAAGTAAGAAGCCGATAGAAAATCTCATTAGTTATAACGCCATTAAATATTTAATTAAATTTCTGGAATGCATATGAAAAAACTTAGTAAAAAAAGCAAGATGTCTATTGGTTGGACAGCGATGATGACTGCAATTGGAACGGCCCTACTTCATCAATGGGAATTCTTTGCTCTTGGATGTGCGTCAATTGCAGCAATTCTAATTGCAAATCAATTTGGACTTATCAATGATCAAGAAGAAAAATAATAAGCGGATTTAGATCATAATTAACTCGAGGAATTTTAATTCCCTCAAATTTCTAATAAATAACAAACTAAATTTTTTTCCTACTGAATATTTTTCTGAATGAAAATCACACACGCTTAGAAGCATTTTGTATGCTGTGTTTTTAACTTCAAGCAAAATGCTTGCTTGAGATAAGCGCTTAGTATTTTATTTTATGTTTCGTTTGGAGCTCAGCCTTGGATATAAATACCGTATTACCTCAATCCTCGATCATCATTATTGGGAGCGGATTGGCTGGATTTACAACAATTCGCGAATTACGTAAATTGGATAAAGTGATTCCGATCACTTTAGTAACTCGCGAACCGGGCTATTTTTACTCAAAGCCCATGTTATCTACTGCCTTAGTAAGCAAAAAACAGCCCGAACAATTGATATCCAGCTCTAAAGAGAGCATCGCAACCGAATTGGACATTAGCATCTTGCCTGAAACAGAAGTGTTATCAATTGATACCGGATCCCAAATAATCAATACCAACAAAGGCGCGTTGCCCTACTTAAAACTGGTGATGGCATTAGGTTCTGATCAAATCCGGCTACCAATCCAAGGCAATGGCGCCACTAAAGTCCTTACTGTGAATGATTTAGAGGAATACACCCTCTTCCGACAAGCAATCCTAGGCAAAAAAAGAATTTCAATCCTGGGAGCGGGATTGATCGGATGCGAATTTGCGAACGATCTCATCCTTGCGGGATATGAAGTGGATGTAATTGATCTTGCGCCGCAGATCTTGGGTAGATTACTCCCAAAATTGGTTGCACAAGAACTGCAAACCAAGCTGAGTGAGGTTGGAATACGCTGGCATTTTGGCACTACCGTGCAATCCATTGTTAAAAATGGAAAAAACTTGCAAATAGCGTTAGAAAATAATCACTTAATAAATACTGACGTTATTCTTTCTGCAATTGGCTTAAGACCAAGATTGGATCTAGCTAAACATGCCGGTATAGAAACCGGTCTTGGCATTAAGGTTAATCGCGAACTGGAAACAAGCTCTAATAATGTGTATTCAATTGGAGACTGTGCAGAAGTGGATGGATTGGTATTGCCATATGTAATGCCTATTATGCAAGCTGCTCGCGTTTTAGCATCCAACCTCATTGGCCAACACGCATCCCTTACCTACCCTGCAATGCCCGTGATGGTAAAGACCCCTTCACTATCTACCGTTGTTTCACCGCCAGCAAAGGATGCCAAAGGCGAATGGAAAACCAAGACAATCGATGGTGGTGGACTTGAAGCACGTTTTGAATCTCCGAATGGCCAGCTACTTGGCTTTGCCCTGCTTGGATCAGCCACAACTCAACGTGGAGCGTTATCAAAAAAATTACCAGCAATATTGCCGTAAAAAAAACCAATCAGCAGATTTTTATTATTCCTTTTTTGGATGCTAACTAGAAAGTGCAAACCAAGTGGTGTTATGAGACTGGGCAACCATTAGAAATAGCATCGGTATTGAAAGCGATGTATTTAAACGAGATACCAAAGTAGCCAATCGCGCTGATTTTGCTTTAAGATCAGCGCCCACAGAAATAATTCCAAGAGCACGTTTTTGGTTTGGCCAAATAATAAACCAAACATTAAAGGCCATTATTAAAGCAATCCACATGCCAAATCCAATTGCACGATATGGGGCTTTTAAGGCGAATGCTTGGTGCAAGTATCCATTCAATTGAGCAACAATTAAACCAGTTATAACGGTAAACAAGGCTGCATAACGAAACCAGAATAAAGCCGATGGGGCAATTACTTTGCTAATTGCAGGTTTTTGCTCATCCGATAATTTAACCATTGAAGGTATCTGAACAAAATTAAAATACCAGAGCAAACCAACCCACATTACGCCACACATAACATGCAACCAGCGAAAAATAAAAAGGAATTCCCAATCGCTCAATTTACCGCCTAAAACATACACAATTAAAGCTAAAAACACAAAACCAACAAAAACTGTACGGCCCAGTGAAGAAAAAATTAATGTCATAATAATCCTACCTTATATATGGATGCGAAGTCACTCTTTACAATTCTTGCCGCCTCTTTCCTCTTGGGGATTAAGCCTTGCAATATATTTTGTTAGCGATAAATGCCTAGAGAATTAAGTAATTTAAGCTTATCAGGGGATTGCACATATACCCTTTGGTATCCAATACCTCAACCAATGATCTTTTTTTCTAAGATTGGTGTATTGAGTTACGATACCAAAATGAGTACGAATCTACTATTAAAGCGCACCACCAGCTTCCAAAAAATTTTAAGCGACAGCATGTATTTTGTACTTGATGCATTTTGCACCCCCAATATACCCAAGTAACCTCATAAAATCATCCACTGTTAGTCAATTAATTCCATGAAAAGACAACCATTTGCATCGATTTTAATTTCTATTGTAACTATATTGCCTTTTTTCCCAATTGAACTACGCGCACAAGAGTTTCCACCAAAAAAAACCATCACCATGGTTGTTGGATTTGCTGCAGGCGGAGCATCGGATAGCGCGGCAAGGGTTATTGCAAAAAAACTTAGTGAAGACTTGGGTCAAAATGTAATTGTGGACAATAAACCAGGGGCGGGAGGAAATATAGCGCATGCCTATACGGCGATAGCACCTGGAGATGGTTCAATCATCCTTTTGGGGTCGATTGGACCGTTATCAATAGCTCCACACTTAATGAAATTACCATATGACCCTGTAAAGGATTTAGCCCCGCTAACTATGGGGATGAACTTTCCTAACGTTTTAGTTGTAACCCCGGAGCTGGGCGTTAAAACTCTTAAAGAGTTTGTGGCGCTAGCTAAAAAAAATCCTGGGCAAATTACGTTCGCTTCAACAGGAAGCGGTTCGGCCTCACACCTTCAAGGTGAGCTATTTAATTCAAGAGCAGAGATCGATGTTGTTCACGTCCCATATAAAGGCGGCAGTCCTGCAATGATTGATCTTTTAGGGGGTAGGGTTTCGTCTTACTACTCAACCATCTCCACGGCAGAACCCTATATTAAAAATGGCAAACTTATACCGATTGCAACAACGGGGGCAAAGCGCTCGCCAAACTTGCCAAACGTGCCTACTATCGCAGAATCTGGCTACTCAGGTTTTGATGCAACGAACTGGTATGCTTTCGTTGCTCCCGGGAAAACTCCAGAGATAATCTTAGATAAATGGAATCGTGCGTTGGTAACAGCCCTAAATGACAAAATTGTTAACAAGCAACTTGCTGAGCATGGATTAAGCCCAAACCCCGGGACTCGTGAAGAATTAGCAAAATATATTGCCAGCCAATCCGAAACGTGGGGAAAAATTATCAGCGACCGTAAAATTTCCAACGATTAATGCGCAAAATTTGCTTTTACTGTGCAACCCAGCCGCCATCCATATTCCAAGCAACTCCACGCACCTCAGAGGCATCGTTACCACACAGGAAAACTGCTAAGGCAGCTAATTGCTCTGGAGAAACAAACTCACCAGAAGGTTGTTTTTCAGAAACCAATGCTAGCTTTGCCTGTTCATTTGAAACATGGTCTCGTTCAGCCCTTGCATCCACTTGCTTTTGAACCAAGGGGGTTAAAACCCAACCAGGACAAATCGCGTTACAAGTAATTCCAGTGCGAGCGGTTTCAAGTGCCACCACCTTTGTTAAGCCAATAATACCGTGCTTAGCAGCCACGTAGGCGGCTTTTTGTGTCGAGGCAACCAAACCATGTACTGAGGCTATATTAATAATCCGCCCCCAATTCCGACTTTTCATTCCAGGCATGGCGCAGCGAATTGTATGAAAGGCGGAGCTTAAATTAATGGCAATTATCGAATCCCAACGATCAACTGGGAAATCTTCAATATTCGCAACATATTGAATACCAGCATTATTTACCAAAATATCCAATGAACCGAAGCGATTTTCAGTACATCGAATTAAATCCTCGATCTCTACAGGCTTACTCATATCGGCAGGATGGTAATCAACCTCCACCCCTATTGATCTTATTTCCGAGAGAACTCCTTCGGTTTCCCCAAACCCATTTACCATAATATTTGCTCCTTGCCTTGCAAGAGCCAAAGCCATTCCTAAGCCAATTCCACTGGTTGAACCAGTAACTAAAGCTGTTTTTCCTTTTAACTTAGACATATCAATATTCACCAAAAAAGATAGAGCGGGATGGGTTCCTACTAAAACCTAATGTTACATGATTAGCCATTTGCTGGACATGAAATTTCCGATAATAATTTAAAAACCCTTGTTACCAAAACATGACTCCCTCATGGGAAGAAATAATGACTTTGATTGCAGCCTGAATCTAATTATAGTAATTACAAAATTAGAAGAAATTAAGCAATGTTAAGGAGATAACGGTAAATGCAACCATTGGGCTAACATCCTCCAAAAGCTATTAGGGATAAGCATTAAAAACCAAGTCGCTGTAACGTAACGAAGGAATTTTCCTGTCGCCATATATACCATGCATTGCAGCCATGGCAGACGCAACCAACCTGCGGCCAAACATAAAGGGTCTCCTACGCCTGGCAACCAAGCTAATAAAAGCATCTTAGGTCCCCGCTCTTCAAGCCATTTTTGCATGCGATTATGAATACTGCCCTTTAATGATTCAACAGTATTTCTTGCCACCAACCCAAGCCACCAATCCACCATTCCGCCAATTGTATTTCCCGCTGTGGCAACAACTATTGCGGCCCAATATAAATCAGCATTAACGCTAATGTAGGCAAATAGCATCGGCTCTGATCCAATTGGTATCAGAGTGGCCGAAACCAAAGAACTAATAAATACAGCAGGGAGCCCAACAGATGGCATACCAAACCACTGCATAAAATGTTCTAAAACTTGCTCCATTAACCTAACTCTCCTAAACAATAAAATGGATGGAATTCTATAAAAGTGGTGAAGTCAGATACGCTGCATTTTCCAGTAATAATTTCCATCTAGGCCTCTTTAACCATTTGCGTTCATCAACCATCTCAGATAATGATAAATATCCCATAATTAATTTTTCTAAAGAGGAGCAAAAATTCTGATCATAAACAATTAAGCTAATTTCAAAATTTAGTCGCAAACTGCGTTGATCAAAGTTCACAGATCCGAAAATGGCAATGCGCTTATCAATCAGCAAGCTTTTAGTATGCAAAAGTCCGCCATGAAATTCAGCAATCTGGACACCGGCAATCAAAAGATCGCTATAAAAACTACGACTACTCCACGCTACCAAAGTTGAATCATTCAACTTTGGCACAATCAAAGTCACTCTTACACCACGTTGAGCAGCAGCCATCAACGCTTGAATGAGGCCATCATCAGGGCCAAAATAGGGCGTAGTAATAGCCAGCTCCTCGCGTGCATCCATGATTGCTGAAAGCAGCACTTGATAAAGAATATCATCGCGATAAACCGGTCCAGATGAAAATTCCTGAGCCAAAGCCGTTCCCCTATGAGGCACTTTTAAACGATCTTTATCTCTGAAATGGCTTACCTTAGGATTTTCAACGCTCCAATCAAACATGGAAGTCAACTCAAATTGTGAACAAACGGGTCCTTCTATACGAACCATAGCGTCAACCCACTCGCCTACCCCAGAATCCTGCTTAAACGTTCGAGGATCAACCAAATTCATACTTCCTGTCCATACTACCGAGCCGTCAATCACAAATATTTTTCGATGCAATCGTAAATCTGCTCGACGAAATTGGAAACGTCCAAACTGAATTGGCAATGCCTCGGTAACTTGAATGCCTGCAATTCGAAAACGCTTTGGCCACGAAGACTTAAACCAATCCTTGCTACCCAAAGAATCAAGCAAAACACGGCAAGCAACACCCCGTTTTGCTGCGGCTATTAGCGCTTCGCCAACCCGATCCGAATCCCCCCCTAGTGCCCAAATATAAAATTCAAGGTGAATGCTTATTTTTGATCGATTAATTTCGTCAATGAAATGTTGTAGAACGGATAGCGACTCAGTAAAAAGTTCGATCTTATTTCCAGATGTGACTGGGGATCCATTTTTCGATTGGGCTAATAAACTTAATGCTCTCGCTTCCGGATGAAGCAGTTCGCGATCAAGCCTGTACATCTCCTTCATCTCCTCGGAGATTCCAGCGTATTCCTTCTCCATGCGGATGATTTTCTTAGTTAACTTTCGACCTACGGGACGTTCACCCAACATGAGGTATAGCATTAGCCCTATAAGTGGAAGCAATATGACAATCAGGAACCATGCAAACGTGACGCTTACTGGCCGTCGAACCCAAATCAGCCTTAAAAAAAAGGTCCATATAAGGAGTATGTGCAAAAAAACAAACCAGGCAAATTTAAAGCCAAAAATTGAACCTAAGAATATTTGCCACCAAGTCATAGCAACTCCAATTCAGCAAAAATCCCTAAATGATCGGAAAGTAAAAACCATTCACTCAATATTTCAGATGAATGAATCCTTAAGCCTCGAACATAAATTCGGTCCATTGGCAACATTGGCTTTACACTAGGAAATGTTTTGGCTGGAAACCCGTTCAGATGTTCATAAACTTCATAAAAACCAGCATCCCTCATGGGCCCTCCTACTCGATTCCGCCAGTCATTAAAATCCCCAGCAACAATGCAAGGACCTCCGTCGGTTAATTCATTAATATACCGAATAATTTCTCCTAACTGACGTTCACGGCCTCGTTGAAATAAAGCCAAATGAACACAAAAACAATGAATAAGATTGTTCGAATAAGGAAGCTGAATGGAGCAATGCAATAATCCGCGATTCTCAAAACGATAGGCCGAAATGTCATAATTAACCCCTTTTTTTAACAAATGTCGCGATAGAATTGCATTGCCATGGTGACCTTCCCGATACTGTGCATTTTTTCCATAATGCCAATCTCGCCAGAATCCCTCAGAAAGAAAATGGGTCAATTCGTTTTCCGGCCACGCACTAAATCTTTTTGATCTCCCTTGATGCTCTTGCTGAAGTTCCTGAAGAAAAATTAAATCAGGGTGCCGTTGTTGCATCTTTTTCCGCAATCGATATATCGTTGAATGCAACTGCAATGGAGAAAGTCCTTTATGAACATTCATAGTTAACACCGAAAATCGTGGTCGTCTCTGATCTAAGTTCTGAACTTTAGCCAATGTCATCGAGATTACTTTAACCCTCGTTGTATACGATTTCTGGAAAGGGAGATTTCCACCTCGACCAATTGCTCGCATTGCATGCACTTATTACAAATTGAAACTCTATCGCGCAACTCATCTAACGATTGAACTGGATGGGAATCGAGGTATTCTCGCAACTCAAGGTCAAATACCTCATTGCATAAGCAAATAACTTCAGCCATTAATATTATTAGATTGTTTCGGTTTCATTCCCTACATTTTGCCATCTCTATCGCTTAATGCTAAACCATCTTGATAGAATGAATAAAATGCAAAACTCTATTCATGACGCCCTCTCCCTATTAACTGAGTTTGATAGCAATCTTATTGGGATTGTTGCCACATCCCTGAAGGTTAGCCTTTCTGCCTTATTTTTGGGAAGTATGCTTGGTTTACCAATTGGCGCTTTTCTTGCTACAGAAGAATTTACTGGTAAACGAGCAATTATTGTCATTTTGAACACGCTAATGGGTGTTCCCACTGTAATTGTGGGCGTTTTAGTCTATCTTTTACTTTCCCATAATGGACCTTTGGGGACTTTTGGATGGCTGTTTACGGTAAATGGAATGATCATTGCGCAGTTTTTACTCACCACCCCCTTAATAGCAGCCCTAAGCAGGCAAGTACTCGAAGATGCATGGCAAACCCATCGTGAACCATTTATGGCACTCCGCTTGACCCGCTTCTATTACATTAAATGGTTAATATGGGATTGCCGGTTCTCCCTTACTATTGCAATTTTAGCGGGCTTAGCAAGAGCACTTTCTGAAGTGGGCGCTGTAATGATTGTGGGCGGGAATATTGATCACTCAACCCGTACCATGACAACCGCAATAGCACTAGAAACCAGCAAAGGCGACCTACCGCTTGCTCTCGCTTTAGGAATTGTTCTCTTGAGTATTGTTTTAATTGCCAATCTGCTTACTTATGCAATACGACTAGTCGCGGAAAGACGCTATGGATAACTTGCCATTAAATGCAATTGAAATTAGTGATGTTGTTGTAAAAAGAGGGGGTAAGATTATCCTGAATATTCCCCATGCAATTATTCCTTTATGCGGAACAATCGCCTGCATTGGCCCCAATGGAGCAGGAAAAACTACTTTACTAAAAGTTTTACATGGTCTCATTAAGCCCGATTCAGGAATTATAAAATTTTTACGCCAACCTCATTTTCCACCAATTCGCAGCGCATTAGTGCTGCATGAGACTCCAATGATTAAGTGTTCAGTTGAGAGTAATCTCAGACTAGCTCAAAATAAGCAATCGAACATTTCAAAAGATGAAATTGAAAGCACGCTGAAGCAAATTGAGTTAAGCCATCTTTCAAATACCCCGGCAACCAAACTTTCTGCTGGAGAACGTCAAAAGCTCTCTCTTGGTAGGGCAATTTTACAAAAACCTAATTTAATTTTTCTTGATGAGCCAACCTCAAATCTTGACCCCTCTTCAACCAGTCAAGTAGAGTTAATTATTCACAATTTTATAAAGAATGGATGTAACGTCCTATTCACCTCCCACCAGCTATCGCAAGTAAAGCGGCTTGCTGACTATATTCTATATATCGATAATGGAGAAATTAAAGGGGAAGGTGAAAAAAAGCTATTTTTACAAAATTATATGGATCAATCATCACCGCAATTTCTTCACCAGGAATATCTGTGAAGAAATAAAAAAGAAGCCTATTTCACCGCTGGAGTTCCAGCAGCATTTGTCGATGTCGCAGGCGTATTCGTTAATGCTGGCGGGGCAGCCACTTGGGTAGTTACCGGTGGTACAAATGCTGGTGGCTCAACACAAGCCGCCGGTGCTGATGTTCCTGCGGTCTTAAAACGGTTTGCCAAATTATTTTGAACCTTGCATAACTGAAAGGCCGCAATCTTATCTCCATAAGCAGTTTTTGCCTTCCCTAAATCAGCGGCAGCTTGCTGTTCCGGCGTTAAAGCTGGCAGCATTGCAAATGCTGCAGTAAACCCCGCCACACCGACGATTAAAGCGATCATCTTTTTCATTGCCAAACCCCTATTTAATTTTATTAAACCAAAGTTCATGATGCTCTTTTGCCCAAGTCTGATCAACATATCCAGTTTTCATTCCATCAATAGAACCTGGCATTCCCAAGGTTCCAATATAAATATGGCCCATTGTCATGGCAGTCATTAATAAAGCGCCAACACTATGAATGATGTTGGCAAGCTGCATTGTTCCGCGCCAATATTCTATTGGTAGAAAAGGCACAATCATATCTAAAACCCAGCCAGAAGCTGAGATCGTTAGACCAAGGAATACCATTCCAAACCAAAACCAAAACTTTTCGCCGAAATTAAAAAATCCAGCAGGAACATGCTTTCCTGAGAATATTCCACCAAACGAACGCAACCAATTCATATCGCCTTCACCGAAGATATTTCGACGTACAAATTGAATAAAGAAAATAAGGACACTCAAAGTAAATAATGGCCCGGTAAAATTATGGATATTTTTAAAAACAAACAGCAGGTTGCCAAAAGCTGAATCACCGATTAGAGGTAAAACAAAATACTTTCCATACAGGATCATTAATCCAGTACAAGCAAGCGCAATAAAACTGAATGCCATCACCCAATGAGTCACGCGCTCAACTAAATTAAAACGCTTAATCTTAATGCCCGTCATTGGTTCATGAAGTTTTATCGAACCCTTGATGACGTACATAGCAATAACCCCAGCCAAAGCGAGGGCAAGCAACCATGCTCCATAAACAGTAATCACTCCATTGCGTATCAAGCGCCATTGTTGACCCGATTTTTGAATCAAAACACCGGCTTCTTTGTTAGGAATACTCACATAATTGACGGCATCACTATTGGCAGTTCTCCAAATCGGGGCATTGTTACCAGGTTGATTAACTTGGGATTGCCTCTCTGCCTCCACTGTTGCACCCGGAGCGCGACCAATATCCATAATATTGGCTGACTCAACTTTAGGTAAACCCTCATTTTTTTGCTGAGCAACACAGAAGTTAGCAAATAAGCCAAAAAAAATAAATGCCGCCATTAGCAAATAACTGGGAGCGCCTCTAATTGATCGATTCATGGAAATATCCTCAAACGACTATGTTTTATTTTTATACTTTGACTGTTTACTTAATTCGACTGTATTCAGTTTGATTTTGATTTCGCTTATTAATCGCCTCTTGCCAACTTAACTTATCCCCAGGAGTCCAATCTTTGGTAACAAATCCATTGTTTGCCCCCATATAAGGAGCAACATCAGGCCGTTTGGATGCCCTAGAAAGAAGCTGATCTGAATCAAGACAAGCGCTTAAAGAAGTGGAAACCAATGCACAAAGAATGGTTATTTTTAGGTAGCGTTTCATTACTTACCCCCTTGTGTTGCCGTGACTGGCGCCGAAGGTTGTGAAGAGTCGACTGGCTTTCCATAGGCAGTAGCCCAACCAAATACACTAGCTCCAGCATTTTTTCCATTAGTTTGTCGTTTTACAACCCGCCCACGAAAAATATCGGCTATTACATCACCATCGCCAGCCATCAGGGCTTTTGTGGAGCACATTTCTGCACAGAGTGGGAGTTTTCCCTCTGCCAAACGATTACGCCCATATTTTTCAAATTCAGCAACGCTGCCATTCTCTTCAGGGCCACCGCTACAAAATGTGCATTTATCCATTTTCCCGCGTAATCCAAAAGTACCTTGACTTGGAAACTGAGGGGCACCAAAAGGGCAAGCATAAGAGCAATAACCACAACCTATGCAAACATCCTTATCGTGCAAAACCACGCCTTCGTCGGTACGATAAAAACAATCAACGGGACATACCGCCATGCAAGGAGCATCGGAACAGTGCATGCAAGCAACAGAAATTGACTTTTCTGCACCGACGACGCCATCATTTATTGTTACCACACGACGGCGATTAACACCCCAGGGCACTTCATTTTCATTTTTGCATGCAGTTACGCAACCATTACATTCAATGCATCTTTCTGCATCGCAGATAAACTTCATTCTTGCCATTCTAATCTCCTGAATTTATCTTATTGCATTTAAGCAGCTTTTTCGATCTGACAGATCGTGGTCTTAGTCTCTTGCATCATCGTTACCATGTCATAACCATAAGTGGTCGCGGTATTAACTGCATCTCCTCGAACTATTGGATGCGCACCCTCCGGGTAGTATTGAAGCAAATCCTTCCCTTCCCACCAGCCTGAAAAATGGAATGGGATAAATGCTGTATCAGGACCAACGCGTTCCGTAACCATTGCGCGAACTTTGATCCTTGCTCCCGTGGGAGATTTAACCCATACATAATCCCAATTATTAATTCCACGACGAGCTGCTGCACCTGGATTTATTTCAACAAAATTCTCCTGCTGAAGTTCTGCCAACCACGGATTTGAACGGGTTTCTTCGCCACCACCTTCATACTCAACCAAACGACCAGAGGTCAAGATTATTGGGAATTTATCGTACAACTTATCGGCAATATTTTTATCTTGGATCGATTTATATAAGGTTGGCAACCTCCAAAAATTCTTCTTATCCGCGATAGTAGGATATTTCTCGACCATATCTGGTCTCGTGCTATACAAGGCTTCACGGTGAATTGGTATTGGATCTGGAAAGTTCCAAACCACTGCACGAGCTTTTGCATTACCAAATGGGTGGCAGCCGTGGTTTTTCATAACGACACGGATAATACCCCCAGATAAATCCGTCTTCCAATTTTTACCTTCAGCGAGTTTAATTTCATTTTCAGTCAACTCACTCCACCATCCGAGTTTTTTCAATAAGACGTGATCGAACTCTGGGTAACCAGTTGTAATGTCAGCGCCCTTTGAACACGAACCATCCTCTGCCAATAAATTCTTGCCATCCTTTTCAACACCAAAATTAGCGCGAAAATTGCCACCCCCATCCATCACATTTTTACTGGTGTCATATAGATTTGGTGAACCGGGATGCTTTAATTCTGGAGTGCCGTAGCAGGGCCATGGTAAACCAAAGTAATCACCAGTCGTATCGTACCCACTTATTGGGTCACGACCACCTCGGGATTTCAACGTCTTAGGATCAAAGACGTTCATCATTCTCATGTGCGCTTTCAGGCGTTCAGGTGCGTGCCCTGTATAGCCAATCGTCCACACGGATTTATTGATTTCGCGCAATATTGATTCAATCTCAGGCTCTCTCCAATTCTTGCCTGCAAACTTCGAATCCAGCATTTTGTAATTCAACGACAACTCTTTACCAAATCCCAGTCGGTCGGCAAACGCCTGCATGATGACGTGATCGGGGACTGATTCAAACAGCGGGTCAATCACCTTTTCGCGCCACTGTAATGAACGATTTGATGCGGTAACTGAACCTACTGTTTCAAATTGTGTAGTTGCAGGAAGTAAATATACAGAGCGATTTTTATTAACTTCGCCACCCTCTCCAGGAGGCATTGCTGCCATTGCCGCTGTTGCGCTTGGATACGGATCCACAACCACCAACAGATCTAATTTATCCATTGCGCGTTTCATATCAAGGCCGCGGGTTTGTGAATTTGGGGCATGCCCCCAGAAAAATAGCCCTTTTACATTTGCATTTTGATCAATCAAATCGCTCTTTTCAAGAACCGCATCTACCCAACGAGACACTGTTGTACCTGATTTTTCCATCATGTCAGGCGCGTATCGACCTTTAATCCAATCGTAGTCAACACCCCAAACCGTAGCAAAATGCTTCCAAGCCCCTGCAGCCAATCCATAATATCCAGGCAACGAATCTGGATTAGGTCCAACATCAGTAGCGCCCTGAACGTTATCATGACCGCGAAAAATATTTGCGCCGCCTCCGGACTTGCCGATGTTTCCTAACGCTAATTGCAAAATGCATGAAGCCCGAACCATTGCGTTGCCAATAGTGTGCTGCGTTTGTCCCATACACCAAACAATGGTGCTAGGACGATTTTTTGCCATCGTCTCCGCAACTTTATAAACCTGCGCTTCAGGAACCCCACAAGCAGCCTCAACATTCTCCGGGGTCCATTTTTCCATCACTTCTTTGCGAACATCTTCCATCCCATATACGCGATCGTTAATGTATTTTTTGTCTTCCCAGCCATTGCTGAAAATATGGTAAAGGACGCCAAACAAAAAAGGGATGTCGGAGCCCGACCGAATCCGCACATACTGATCAGACTTTGCAGCAGTTCTGGTATAACGTGGATCAACCACAATTAATTTACAACCGTTTTCTTTTGCATGAAGCATGTGCATCATCGATACCGGATGGGCTTCTGCAGCATTAGAGCCAATATACAAAGCGGCTTTTGCGTTCATCATGTCGTTATAGCTGTTTGTCATGGCGCCGTAACCCCATGTATTTGCAACTCCCGCCACCGTCGTTGAGTGACAAATTCTAGCTTGGTGATCAGTATTATTGGTTCCAAAAAAAGAAACCCACTTGCGCAATAAATACGATTGTTCATTATTGTGTTTAGACGAACCAATGAAAAACATTGAATCTGGGCCAAATTTACTGCGAATGCCCTTCATTTTTTCAGCAATCTCATCAAGCGCTTGATCCCACGATATTTTTTGATACTTGCCGTCCACCAACTTCATTGGGTAACGCAAGCGATAATCTCCATGACCATGTTCACGCAAGGCAGCGCCCTTGGCGCAATGGGCGCCTAAATTGATCGGGGAATCAAAAACCGGATCTTGACGAACCCAAACGCCATTCTCAACAGTTGCATCTACCGCACAACCCACGGAGCAATGGGAGCAAACCGTCCTCTTGATTTCAATTTTTCCTTTACCATCAAGCATTGCCTTTGTCTCGGCGGCCCGCACTTTCTGAATCAAATTGAGCTGACTCACTGCAATACCTGCTCCAACACCCACTCCAGAACGTTTCAAGAATGCACGTCGATCCATCGTAGGCACAGCAGTTTTAAGTCCTCGAGACAAACTGCCAATTAAATTTGATGTTTGAACAGATCGGCTGTTATTTGAAATAGTTGATTTACGAGTCAGACTCATACATAGTCCCCGAGAAAATGGTTTCTTTTGTTAACGCAAAATGAGAAGTGAAGGCAAGATATAAGGAAGTCTTATACAAGCGTTGTTTCATAATACTTACGGACATGGGCTGAAAGCTGATATCCATCATTTTTTCCGGATACAGTGCTGCCAATCTCTTGAATCACAGCCTTACCAATGGGTGCCTGAGAAACAGCAACTACACTGCCCGCTATTGCACCTGCGCCTATAAAAAATGTCCTGCGTGAATGCTTAGTATCTTCTTTGGATAAAGCAGAGGATTTAATACTCATTGCAAACTCCTATCTAGCAAATATTCTAATTAAGTAGATGCTGATCAAGTTTAAATGGTAATTAAAAAAAACGCAGTTTTCTTTTAAAATTTTTACAGGTAGTAACCCTAACAGCCAAATAGCTAAAGCATGTCAAAGCCTTGGCCTTCTATTGATAAGAATTCTCTAGTCAGATTTGCAACCGAATGGTATGAAAACATTTGAGGATTATTTTCTATTGCATCGCACAAATCATCATACCAATTTCGAATATGGTCATTAAAGAAAATTCTTTGATTTGTTAGATTGGAGATTTCAACGTCTTCTCCAACAATCAAATAACGCATTACTTCACATAAGGAAGCGATATGATCCTCGGTCTCAGAAGTGGTCGCAGCAGACTCAAGACCCAGTTCGTGCAACGCACGACGAATTTCCACCAATGGTTTCTCATTTAAGTGGCCGGCAATATAAAAGGAGCCATTTAAAAAAATATGCGGCCTACCAACACCTGAAAAATGGGTCTCGAACTCATCTCGCCACGAGTTGGCGGAATGATCTTTTGCGGCATCCACGACTGTAAGCCACGCCTTTTCCAAGGGAGTATCAGAATTCTGGGGAAAGCTGGCATCGGATTTTACTGAATTGCAAATTTTATCAAGCAGCGCCATGTCTGGGGGCGCCTGAAATAAAGCGGCAAGTAAACCGTATAAATCAGCGCGCGCCAAATCTTCAGTTGTACCCAACACCCCAATCTCCATTAAATCAGTCTCTTTTCTTGACATTTTTATAACAACATTTTCATTGCGTTCATAAGTCATTATTCATCATATCTATGACTCGACAGTCGCTACACATCTTAAGTCTATTTAATGCTGATCCCGAAAATACATCGTGCTCGCCAAGTCGATTCATCATCAACTCAACCATTTTTTGTGTTCCAAACACCTTCCCACAGCTAACACAATGAAACGGCTCAGCCTCATTCAGGGTCGTTTTTTGCTTTCGCTGTTCAACACTCAATAGTCGGGGTATTAAGCTAATAGCCTTCTCGGGACAGGTAATCACACATAAGTTGCATTGAACACATTGTTTTTCAATAAAAGACAGCTTTGGCTCATCAGGATTGTCCAACAATGCCCCCTCAGGGCAACTACCAACACAAGACATACAAAGCGTGCAGGCATCTTTGTTGATCGCTATGCCACCTATAAGAGAAGATTTTGACAGCAACACCCCCTCCTTCGGCAGAGGGAGTGTTGCGTGCTTTTGAAGATGATCTAAAACTGCTTCGAGATTCTCCCTCTTCTGGTTTCCCATAGAGAATGTAGCCTGTGGGGCGACTTTAGCCATTGGACCGCGTTTTCGCAACTTCAACATTTCGCGTGAAATAGTCGAAAAATCATCTGCGGCACTAACCTTAATTAAACTAATGCATGGCAAATGAAGGCCATAGGCTTTTAATATTGAGTTAGCTAAATCTGCTTGCGTTTGTAGCGCTTTCGCATATGCAGGGTCTTCTTCGCCGCTCAGCAATAAAATAATTTCACCAAATCCATAACTTAAGGCAACCAACCAAAATTCGATTCCTGTCGATCCAATGTGCTCCACTCCAAAAGGCAATACAAATGCGGGCAAACCTTCGAAGTTTTCTGCATGAAGATGTGCAGCACGGCCTAATCCTTCGATCAAGACCGTCCCGATCTCAAGACTATGAAGTAGCAACGTCGGTGGTTTGTCCTTCTCGCCGCTCCTTCCTAACTCTGCATTGTAGGCATTTAACATAACTTTTAATTGCCTGCCTTGATGTGAAGTACTGGGGTAGTTATAGCGAATTGCTCCAGACGGACATACCGTTGAGCAAGTCCCACAGCCCATGCAAAGGTTGGGATTCACATCGATTCGACCAACTCCATTTTTAAATATCGATCCAATGGCTCCAGTCGAACAAATTTCAATGCAAGAATTGCAACCGATCACGCCATTTCGGCCATGAGCGCAAACCTTGTCGTTATAAGAAAAATACTTTGGCTTTTCAAATTCACCAACCATCCCGACTAATTTTCCAGCAACCAATGATTGCTCAAACGGATCAGCACCAGGATTGAAATAACCTTGTGGATACTGACTCATCCTCATGCATGGATCGAGCCGTAAATCCATAATCAAATCAAATTCGGCGCTGCGTTTTTTTTCAATGCGGCCAAAATTGATTGCGCCAATACCCGAACAAGCTGCCTCACATGAGCGATGAGCCTTACATTTCAACGAATTAATTTGGAATGAATCATCGATCGCATCTTCAGGACAAACTTCTATACATGCACCACATCGAGTGCACATTTCAGGATCAATGGGATTTTCTAAATCCCAATCCACAGAAAACCGACCAAGAAACCCCTCTAATCGAGTTACGATTCCAGAGTAAATGGGATATGCTCGCTGAAGAGGTAATGTGGCTGATTGTGTACACAACACCGAAACGTCTAATGACTCCCCCAGTCTATCCGCCCAAGGGAACGCTTGTTCTGCAGGCCCAATAATTAATAATCGACCTTGACTTTGATACTCTACAACAGGAACTGGTTCAGCTTCTGGCATCTCAGCGAGAGCAAGTAAAGCAGAAATTTTAGGGGTAGATTTTGCCGCGTCCTGAGTCCATCCTGCCACCTCTCGAATATTCACAAAACGTAAAGGGGCAATCAGGGACTTATTTGAACTTGTAGAAAGCTCTCTAAAAAGAGCGCGCTCCTGAGTGCAGGCTATTAATACCGAATCAGAACCTTCAAGTGCTTTTAGAAATGTCCCGACCTCCTGCCGACAAAGCGAAGTATGGATATCCACTCCCAAAGCTTTTCCATCAAGCGGCATAGTCCGATTGCAATCGCACACTAATTTCTGACTCATTACATTTTCTTTTCAGTTTTACTCGGTATAAGAAAATCATCAGACTGATCGGCCAAATTGTTATTTACACCCAATTGAACTTGTTCGCCTATATTTTTTTGACCTTCAGCAATCGACCCCAAAGACAATTGTTTATCAATCTCCCTAGTTTCCTTAGGATCGCCCACTTCGGCAACTTCATCTTGATTTTTGAATAATCCCAACATTTCTGATTGAACCAATTGGGAGAGTATTTCCGGTGAAATGGGATCCGGTTTTGAATAATCATCAATATAAATATCGAGCCCGTCCATGACATTAAAGTGAGGATCAGAAAAGAGTTTTTTCATTGCCGCTCTTTGAACCGTTGGATCTACATCGCCTTGCATGAATGCAGAAAAATCAGCGGCAGTTTTGTCTATTTTCTCCACATCATCCATTGTTGGGGTTTGCGCTGCCTCTGCATTTGCAGACTCCTCAAGCTTGACGACCAGCTTCGTGTTAGTAGCATCAGGATTAGGTTGAGCGACATCTTCAATTGAATTAGTCGATTTACGTCGAGACCATCGAGATAAAAAGCTTTTTGACATCAATTCTCCGCAGGTCGTACAGCGCCTTTAAACGAAGCAGGCTTTTGGCGACGCTTTGGCTCGGGATGATAATGGCTATCTACATAGCTTTGAAGCCAAGCCTTATGCTCGTCCCCCACTTTGATGGCATCAACAAACTCTCCACCATCAATCAATCTTGCAGCTTCGTTGTAACTAAGACATATTCGATGGGGTATTGCCAAGCTTACTTCAGACCTTGGAACCAATAAAGAGCGTGGCTCTAAATAAGGACTTGGATCCTCTTCCAATCTCCACATAACAAACCAACAAGGTCCCGGAGAAGAAACATTCAGGTAATAACCCTCCGCCTCGTCAGGAAACAGCTTCAATTCATAGCCGGTAAACAACCAAGACTCACCGCAAGAGTCGCGCTCCAAAAAACGGCCCACAATTTTCCTTGACTGCCCAACTGAGACATCATCACTTCCCTGGGAAAACTGACCTAAATCAGGCAATACCTCTAGGGGAGTCCATTTAAAAGAGACCCAAGGATTATCAATAATTTGCTTACGCATCACCACTGCAAAATACATAGGTATTAGGTATTCTGAACAACAATATTAGGAAATTTACTGCTCATATCTTTGGATAGGCCTGCAACGTGTATTGCGATCCTCCTAGCGATAGTTTTATAAATTGCACTAATTGCCCCATCAGGATCAGCAACTACCGTAGGGTATCCGGAATCTGTCTGCTCTCTTATCGACAAATTCAAAGGCAAAGAACCAAGGAATGGCACACCATAATCTTCGCACATCTTTTGACCGCCTCCTTGACCAAAGATATGCTCCTCATGGCCGCAATTCGGACAAACATAAGTGCTCATATTCTCGATAATGCCGATAATAGGAATACCAACTTTCTCAAACATTTTTAGACCCTTGCGGGCATCCAACAAGGCAATATCTTGAGGGGTTGTAATAATCACCGAGCCAGTAACCGGAACTTTCTGGGATAAAGTCAACTGAATATCCCCGGTTCCTGGAGGCATGTCAACAATTAGGTAATCTAAATCGCGCCATCGGGTTTGCCGCAATAACTGCTCAAGTGCAGAAGTAACCATCGGACCACGCCAAACCATCGGGCTATCCTCTTCAATTAGAAATCCTATTGAACTTGCCTGCAGGCCATGGCCCTCCATCGGCTCAATGGTGTTCTCCTCGATAGACTCTGGACGACCGGTAATCCCAAGCATCATTGGCTGGCTAGGACCATAGATATCCGCATCCAAGAGTCCCACATTGGCACCTTCAGCAGAAAGTGCCAATGCCAAATTAACAGCAGTCGTTGATTTTCCGACCCCCCCTTTGCCGCTTGCAATAGCGATAATATTCTTTACTCCCGGCAATAATTTCACACCGCGTTGAACTGTGTGGGAGGCTATCTCGGTTCTTATATTTACGCTAACATTCTTTATGCCAGGTAAGTCGCGCAAAGCTGTAATGAACAGCTTTCGAATCGAATCTATTTGACTTTTTGCCGGATAACCCAAAATAACATCAAACGATATATCGCCGTCACTGACATGTAGGTTTTTAATTGCTTTAGCCGTTACAAAATCAACGCTTGTATTTGGATCAATAATGTTTTTAAGCATTAGTTGTACCGCTTCATTACTTACAGCCACATCCATCTCCCGTTATTGATTCTATGAGTTAAAGATAGCATTCTAGCTACTAAATGATGAATAAAGGAAGATTAAGCGTGCAGAGCTATATTTGCTCAGTGCCAATATATAAGCCGAAAATCTAATAATTTGAATTAAAACAAGTGTAGGCTTGCATAATAAACAAGCATTGACATTAAAGCCGTGGCTGGAATTGTGAATATCCAAGCCCAAATAATATTTCCTGCAATCCCCCATCGAACCGCACTAGCCCTCTGCGTTGACCCTACGCCAACAATAGCCCCTGTAATAGTATGGGTAGTAGAAACAGGCACCCCTAAAGCCGTTGCCGCAAACAAAGTAATTGCGCCACCAGTTTCTGCACAAAAACCACCAACGGGCTTGAGCTTGGTCAATTTTTGCCCCATTGTCTTTACAATTCGCCACCCACCAAACATTGTTCCAGAAGCAATGGCAATGTAACACCCAACTATCACCCAAACTGGGGGGCTGGAACTGCCAACTTCAGCATACCCAGTAATAATCAACAAGAGCCAAATGATGCCAATGGTTTTTTGAGCATCATTTCCGCCGTGCCCTAAACTATAGGCGCTTGCTGAAACTAACTGAAGGCGACGAAACCAGCGATCAGTTTTTGATAAATTGGCATTTCGACAAACCCACGCCACTAACAGCATCATCAAGGATCCCAGTAAAAATCCAACCAGCGGAGAAATGAAAATAAATGCGACGGTTTTAATAATTCCAGACCACACCAAACCGGCAAGCCCTGCCTTGGGTATCGTGGCACCAACCAATCCTCCTATCAAGGCATGCGAAGAGCTTGATGGAATGCCGTAATACCAAGTCAACACATTCCAGATGATGGCTCCAATCAAGGCGCCAAAAATAACATGAAGATCAACCACTTCGGGATGAACGATGCCTTTCCCAACAGTAGCAGCAACACTAAGATGGAAAACAAAAACTGCGAGAAAATTAAAAAATGCTGCAAACAAGACTGCTTGCTGAGGCTTTAGAACACCGGTGGAAACAACTGTAGCAATCGCATTTGCAGCATCATGAAATCCGTTCATGAAATCAAATGCGAGCGAAAGTACTACGAGTAATACAACAACCCAAAAGGCGACCTCTATTGTTGACAAATTGTTCTACCTTAGGAGTTTTCCAGAACGATGCCTTCAACCAAATTGGCAACATCCTCGCATCTATCAGTGACCTCTTCCAATAATTCGTATATCCGTTGCAATTTAATTAATTCCCGAACCTCAATATCGTCTCTAAATAGCTTAGTAATTGCAGTAGATAAGAGTCGATCAGCATCCGACTCCAGTCGATCTATTTCATCGCAAGTCTTTAATGCAGATTTTGCCACCTCAGGGCTTGAAATATCCTTTAACATACTGACAGCATTTCTTAGACGGCTACAACACTGATTGCAAATTTCAGCCATACGCAACATTTCACCAGTCATTTGCTTGACGTTATACAAATGCATTGCTTCAACACTATTTTGAATTAAATCGGCAACATCATCCATGGTATTAATCAAAGAAAATAATTGATCGCGATCAATTGGAGTGATAAAAGTTTTATGTAGGCGACGATGGACTTCTTTCACAACCTCGTCAGCGGCATATTCCGCTTTATTCACAGCCTCAGAATATGGCGCTCGCAGCGTCTCATCATTATAAAATTCAATAAATTTTAAAAAAGATTCGGATGCTGAAACAATTTGATCTGCATGCTGATTAAAAAGGACAAAGAAATTTCCATCGTGAGGCATTAACTTGCTGAAGAACATAAATCACGATCCTTTAGGTACAAAAAATATTGGGGGGTTATGTTAATGTATCGCCATTCTAAACAAAACTATCAAAGCACTGGAAAGCCCGCATCTGATATAACCTGGCGAGCGACCCCTTCATCTAAAGCCGTTTCAATCGAGACAGTCTGCAATGTTAAATCGGCGGCGACCTTGGCTTGAGGGTCATGACTGTTTACAGCCCGCGTAATCGCGTTTATGCACCCGCCACAAGTCATTCCGGAAACCTTAAAAATCAACACATAACCTCCGTATTTTCTCTACCTAAAAACCAGGTAGCGACGAATTAAGCGACATTTTTATCAAATACTGTAGATTATCTTATATATGAGCACCCCAAACCAAGAAAATTCTAGCTTTTTCACCCTTGATATTGGAGGAATGACATGCGCCTCCTGTGTAAGTCGCGTTGAAAAAGCATTAATGAATACCCCGGGAGTCGAAGCGGCTACCGTAAATCTCGCAACCGAGCAGGCTCGAATTCGCTTTTTAACCCCTTCTACGGATAGCTTGGAAAAACTAATTACCGCAATCCAGAAAATGGGCTATGAAGCAAGCCCCAGTTCACCGCTAGGCGATCAATCGAACAATACTAAAAATTCTTATTGGGGTGAAAATGGCCTTGGACGTGTTTTAATCAGTTTTGCATTGTCTGCGCCAATAGCGCTGCCAATGCTTCTAATGCCGCTTGGAATTCATTGGGCATTAGCGCCTAAATGGCAATTACTACTTGCAACCCCTGTTCAGTTCTTCTTTGGTTGGCGTTTTTATCGGTCCGGCTTTAAATCCTTACTCGCAGGTATTGGCAATATGGATCTGCTTGTTGCCCTTGGAACCAGTTCTGCCTATGGTCTTAGCGTATACGAATTGCTGAACCAGTCAAACGGACACCAACTGTATTTTGAAGGTGCCGTTGTTGTTATTAGCATGGTTCTATTAGGGAAGTGGTTGGAGGCCAAGGCCAAAAAAGAAACCGGCGAAGCAATCCGCTCCCTAAAAAAACTTTGGCCTGAATCGGCAAAAGTGATAAATCCTTATACGTCCATCGATCAAAGCGCGAATCCAGATCAGTATCGCAATATTCCACTAGAGCAAGTTCTTCCTGGGGACCATGTTTTAGTGCTCCCTGGTGAGCGAATACCGGTTGACGGGAAAATTCTTGCTGGTATCAGCAATATAGATGAATCCCTTTTAACAGGTGAAAGCATTCCGGTCTTAAAGATGGTTGACTCAAAAGTAATTGGGGGATCCCTAAATGGAGAAAGTCTCTTAATAATAGAAGCAATGGCAGTGGGAACTGAAAGTGTTCTAGCTAAAATCATCACTCTAGTTGAGGATACCCAGACACAAAAGCCGCCCATCCAAAAATTGGTAGATCAAGTTAGTGCGATTTTTGTTCCATCCGTCATCTTGATAGCCGTTATCAGCGCTATCGCCAATTGGATAGCGTATGACTCGATGTCCATAGCAATATTACGGTCCGTGTCGATACTAGTGATTGCCTGTCCGTGCGCGCTAGGACTTGCAACGCCAGCGGCAATAATGGCAGGAACAGGTATTGCTGCGAAATTTGGAATACTCATCAAAGACCCACAAGTGCTTGAGGAAGCCCATCGAATTGACATTGTCGTCTTTGATAAAACCGGAACCATCACCGTCGGGGACCCATCACTAACTGCGATTATTCCTTTTGAAATAAATCCATCAGAAATGCTACTGAATGAAATTCTTTCAACAACAGCCGGCCTGCAATTGGGTAGCGAGCATCCTTTGGCAAAAGCGCTACTAGCAGCAGTCAAAATAAAAGGATTGCAGCCCATCTCATCTGTGGATAACAAAGCAATTCCAGGCATTGGATTGCAAGGTAAGCCCAGCGCGGGTTTATGGGCAAATAAAAACCTATGTATTCAGAGTGTTCAATCTTTAAAAAATCACCCTCAATACGAGCTAATCAATGAATATGCTCAAACCCAATTTGAGGCTGGGCAAACCGTTTCAGCATTAATTGACGTCGACCTTGAACAAACACCATTAGCCATTATTGCATTCGGAGACACTGTAAAACCGAATGCCAAAACCACAATTAAATCTTTACATTCACTTGGGATTAAAACGGCAATGATTTCTGGCGATAATATTGCAGCCGCAAATAAAGTGGGCAAATCAATTGGTATTGGCAAGGTTTACGCTCAAATCATGCCTGCCTATAAAGCTGAAATTATCAAAGACCTCCAAACAAAGATTCACAATAGCGGCAATATTAAAAGGCACTGGGTCGCTATGATTGGCGATGGCATAAATGATGCCCCTGCTTTGGCAGCTGCAGACATTGGCATGGCAATGTCAACAGGCACAGATGTTGCCATGCAGGCTGCAGGCATAACATTGATGCATGGAGATCTAAATCTCGTTATTGATGCAATTGACATCTCCAAACGAACCTGGAATAAGATCAGACAAAACTTATTTTGGGCGTTTATTTTTAATGCAATCGGCATCCCTCTTGCAGCACTTGGTCTTCTTTCACCAGCCTTAGCAGGAAGCGCAATGGCTCTATCTAGTTTCTTCGTATTAAGCAATGCCCTGTTATTAAAACAGTGGAAACCAACGAGTTTTACCCGCTAAGGTTTCGTGCTTTTTCGAATCAACTCAATATCTCCATAAATCGCCCGCGTTTCGGAATTGGTATTGTCCGTATCGGTCAACAATGCAATGCCAATAACGTCACCAGGATTTTCACCATAGGCCATTTTATAATCGGCGCTTAGGTCTCGGGAATGCTTCCTCCATACCCCAATATTTTCCCAGCCAGAATCCACAACAATCATTTTTATACGGGAAGTATGGGCACTTTCAATGACGGTATTAATTGGGCTTTTACCTGACCACACATACATTAAGGTTGCGTAAGGCATTTCCTGCCCACTTAATAAGTTGGCCATTTCGAATGCCATTTTGTCTTTTAATGACAGTTTTGATTTATTCCCGTCAAACGCTACCATAATGCGAAGAGGCGCATCATCATTCTGACGTTGAGAGTTGTCCGCACCCGGTATCGCTCCAACTGCTTTCCAATCCCATTGCAACCAAAGGTATTGCGCAGTACGAGGACGCAATTTCACAGCCAAACCCGATGCAGACATTTTTGCATTTGCACTTAAAACGGTTCGACCTTGGTAATTCTCTAAGCGATAGATGGTATTTTTCTTATATGGGGCTAGACGATAGAAGTTCCATCCCGACGGAATACCGTCTTTCGCCAATTGGCTGGAAAATTTCTGTAGCTCATCCTGAGCTTGAATCTCCTCCACCGGCATCTTCTCGTTACTTTCAGCTTGATCACCATTCCCCGAAAGCCCAGCACATGCGGTTAGGCCAAGGAAAATCACAATAAAAAAATAACTAGATAAATTATGATGCTGATGGAATTTCATGAACTGACTAGCAATTTAATTAACATAAGTAACAATTCTCAAGTAGTCCATTCTAGCTAAGTCTAAAATCACTAGACAATGCCAATCAGGATAATATGAAGATATTCAATAATGTAAGCGGTATTTATGAAATAAAGCGTGTTAAGCAACCATGCTAAAACTCAATCTCTATTGGCAAATCAACAAACTCTAAATGCCGAAACTTGTTCAACCCCGATCACCCGCTGAATGGGCAATACTTTGCGTACTTATTGGGGCACTACTCCATCTGATCTTGGGATTTTTAACGGGATTTTCTGTAGATGAGGCTCATTATGCCCTTTACGCAGACCATTTATCTTGGAGTTACTTTGATCACCCACCTTTGGTTGGCTGGATTCAATGGCCCCTTATTCAATTGGGGTTTTCGGAAGGATTTGTTCGCGTAATTCCGGAACTGCTTTGGATTATTTCCTGTTATCTCATTTACCAAATAACAATTGGACTATACAGCCTATTTCCTGAATTGGATAACACCTCACCTTTAGTCGCTAGGCCATCAGCAGATTTCTGTGGGCTGTTGGCGGTTATATGTTTAGTTGTGTCGCCACTACCCCATGTGCTTGCCATTGGATTATTGCCTGATTCCTTGCTAACACCATTAAGTTTAAGCTTAATGTTGCTATCGATAAAATGGATTACTGTCGGAAAATTCACGTTTTTTGAATGGATTCTCGTAGGCTTGCTTCTTGGTCTAGCTGGGTTGAGTAAATATACGGCGCTGTTTTCAGCTATTGCATTATTTTTAGTACTCACCAGTCGCCCCATGAAAGATTGGATTGGAAAATCCAGTTTTTGGTTGGCTGTGCTCATTGCCCTTGTATTAATTAGCCCAGTGCTTTATTGGAATTGGGCTAATAGTTGGATTTCTTTTAAATACCAAATTGCTCATGGTGAAGGCGGCCATTGGGCTTTACGTCGGGTTGCGGCATTCCTAGGAATTCAATTCATTGCCTTTGGGCCGCTCTTATTTTTAGGATTTTTTAAATTTTGTAAGCCTCATTTACGTTCAGCAAACTTTAAACCGCTGACCCTGCTTTCATTTTTCCTAATTCCATTTACCATTTTCGCCATATTGTCTGGGGGAGGAGGTTTGCCACATTGGACAACTCCAGCATGGTATTGTCTTGCTCCATTTGCCGGCATTGGCCTAGGAAATTGTTGGTCCAATTCTATTCACGGACCTGCCCCAACCACCAGTCGTTTTTTTATTCGCCTACTTATTTATTTTCAGGCAATCCTTTGTTCAGTCGGTTTTTTCTTGGTGATTGTTGGAGGGGTAAGCTCCGCATTGATTAAATCCAATCCCATTGCTGACCTTTACGGATGGAATACTGCGGGTCAAAAAGCAGCTCAGTTAGTAAAAATCCACAATGCTGATGGAATTGCCGTACAAAACTGGACTTTAGCAAGCCGAATCGCCTGGTATGCTAGACCCATACCTGTGTACGTTTTGGACCAACGAACTGATCAATTTGATTTGTGGTTTGGAAGCCAGCCTTTAGGCGGCAATGCAATCCTCATTCATTGGTCAGAAATGCCCTACAACCCCCCAATCCTAGCAAGCACAAAGCCAACTAGCTCTCATAATCAATCCCTTACAGGGTTCGAAGCATGTCGTCGCCTAGAAAATGAAGACTTGGTTGTTAGGCGATTTGGTCAAAAACTATCGACTTTTGGCTTTAGCCTATGCAGAAACTGGGTCGGAGAAAGCCAAAAATAACAATCCGAAGGCGTAATCAACTTCAGGCATTATCCTTACGCCTATGACTTCATCCCCTATACCCACCCCCCATGGCAATACGTCACGGTGGAAATCGGCTCTAAAGCGAAGTTGGCCAAGCATCCGCATTCTGCTGTCGATTGCCCTACTCTGGAAGGCAAGCAGTGGTATTGACTGGCACGCCCTACTGTCTTCTGGTCTGGACATCAAGCCCCTGTGGTTTGTGGCGGCCTTTCTCACCATGACATTGGCATTTATTTGTGGTGGCTTGCGTTGGGGTTTGTTTATGAGAAGCGTCGGTTTTCAAGGAAGCCTAGGCAATTACATCGCCCTCTACTTTGCCGGCGGCCTCATCAACCAGGGGCTTCCCAGTACGATTGGCGGGGATAGCTATCGAGCCATCACCGGGAGTCACCTGGAAGGGGGCGGGAAACTGGTCCAGAAAAAGGAGTTGGATGAACAGTTGCACCACGCTGTGGATATGGAACACGCCACCCCCACACTGCGACTGAGTTTTTCCATGGTCCTAGTTGATCGGCTTTTGGGTCTGGCTGGCAATAATCTGTTAGGTGGCATTGGCCTCGTATTGGGCGGTGCGGTCCTGGCCAGTTGGGGGGTTTACCTCGGCTATGCCGTGATCGGCGTCATGCTGCTTTGCGGATTGGTTGCCGCAGTGGTGTTGGCTTATACCCCAAGCAGAACCTTGCTGGAAAAGCTTCTTCGACGTTTTAACCTGGATCGTGCGCTACCCGGTATTGAATTGGCATTTGCATGGCCAAAAAATGCCATTCAAGGCATTTTTGCCATCGGCATTCACGGTTTGACTATATTAACCTTGGGATTTTGCCTTAAGGCCTACGGTGCACAGGCCCCAATCGAGGCCTTGATGATCGGCCTGCCAGCGCTCAGTCTTCTATTAATGCTCCCCATCAGCATCTCCGGATGGGGGCTTCGGGAGGCCACGCTGTCATCGGTATTGACTCTGTGGGGTGTAAGCCCCTCCCTTACCGTTCTAGCATCCATCAGTTATGGTGCTATCACCGTATTAAGCGTTTTACCCGGGGCAATCCTCTTACTCAAACGAAAATAACCCTCTTATAAAGTAGATTATGAGCATCAGCATCAATACTATGCGAGCAATAGACCATTGGGTCGGTGTACCACTATGCGCCCTAATAAGCCCACTGGTAGCCTTACTAGATAGTTTAAAAAACATCTACTCTAAGAATCCAAAAACGCCGCAAAAACTCCTATTTATTGAGTTGTCTGAAATGGGGAGCGCAATACTGGTTGACCCTGCTATGCGTAATGCCAAAAAGCGTGGAGCTGAAATATTTTTCTTAATCTTTAAAAGCAATCGTGCCAGCCTATCATTGCTCAATACCGTTAAACCTGAAAATATTTTCACTATTGATTCCTCAAGCATCGGCAGCTTAATTAAAGACACATTACTTTTTTTAATTAGCGCTCGCCGCCAAAATATTGATACGGTCATTGACTTAGAGCTATTTTCTAGGTTTACTGCTCTATTAACAGGTCTTTGTGGAGCCAGGCGTCGGGTTGGGTATCATATCTTCCACGGGGAAGGGTTATGGCGAGGCAACATGCTTACTCATAAAGTACATTACAACCCGCATATCCATATTGCAAAAAATTTCCTATCGTTAATCCATGCCGCCTTTTCAACTGATACAGAAACCCCATTTAGTAAAATTAAAATTGAAGATTCTGAAATTCAACTTGAGCAAGCCATAATTAACCCGGAAATAAAAAATTCCATTCGCGAAAAAATTGAATTCCTTGCTAAACAAGCCAATATTACCTACCGCCATGGTGAGCAGCGACTAATTCTGGTTAATCCAAATGCCAGCGACTTATTACCTCAGCGTCGCTGGGATCAAATCCGTTTTTCAGAACTTATTCAAGCCATGCATTTACGTTGGCCAAACGACCTCATCCTCATTACAGGGTCACCCAGTGAATTTGACTATGTTGAAAAGGTACGTTCTGTAGCGAATATTAAAAATGCATTGAACTTTGCGGGTCAAGTAACTTTTTCAGAACTACCGCCACTTTACACCCTATCAAATGTCATGGTGACAAATGATTCTGGTCCCGGTCATTTTTCCGCCGTAACCCCGTTAAAAACAGTAGTACTTTTTGGTCCTGAAACCCCAGCGTTATACGGCTCTTTAGGAAACTCAATACCCATTACAGCCCAATTGGCCTGCTCCCCTTGCGTAAGTGCAGCCAACCATCGCAAAACCCCCTGCCAAAACAATGTATGCATGCAATCGATAAGCGTGAGTGACGTCCTTGAAAAAATTGAAATTCAACTTCTTTCCTAATAATCAAGTAGTCGAAAATAAAATACAACCCATTCAATGAGTAGGTCAAATCCAACCTATCTTGCTTTAACGGCACCAATGATCCCTTTAATTTTGGGGATAAGTATCTATACCACCGATCTACAAACCGATACATTTTTAGCCTTGAACTATTATGCTCAATTTTTTCCTAATTGGATTTGGGCATGGCTAACTTTCCTTGGAAACGGATGGGGCATCTTTGCAATATCATTTCCGTTATTAATACTAGCCCCTCGCTTACTAAGTGCTGGGATTATTTCTGGCGCAATTTCAGGTCTAGTCGTATTAATACTCAAACCAATCATTAACCTACCAAGACCTGCCGCACTACTTAGCGGAGACGACTTTTACTTAATTGGTGAACCATTATTACAAAATGCTATGCCTTCAGGGCACACGCTCACTGCATTTGCAATAGTCAGCGCTTATTTTTTTAGTATTGAGGCATCCGGAAGAAAGCCATTATATTTGCTTTACTTAATTTCATCCTTAGTCGGGGTTTCCCGTATTGCTGTTGGAGCACATTGGCTGACAGACGTTTTAGTAGGGGCTTCACTTGGAATCTGGTGCGGCATGATGGGCGCTTTTCTAAGTAAGTACATTCCAGATTCCAGGTTATCTCCAACGGATCTCTGGCCAAGAATCATCTCTGGCATCGGCATAATTTGCCTTTATATGCTATTGACCACAGCTATTGACTTTGATATTAACAAACCCTTGCAATATGGTTGCGCACTATTAATCACATTAACTTTAATTGCGTTTACAAAACTGCAAAAGTTTGATCGAAAGTCCTAACAGCTATGTTTAGTTACCGACATGCTTTTCACGCCGGTGGACATGCAGACGTCCTCAAACATTTAATTCTTATACATCTGATTAAGTATTTACAAGAAAAACCCGGGCCGTTGACCATACTGGATACCCAAGCTGGTGCGGGCATATACAGCTTAAAAGATGGATTTTCTAAAATAAGCAATGAAGCCGACAACGGAATATTTAAACTAATTAATTTTGAAAAAACTTGCATCGATAAGAATATCCCACTGCCAACCAGTCTAGTGAGCTACCTCGCTTCTGTTCGCAATGTAAACCCTACAGATGAAGTTGACTTTTACCCAGGATCCCCTTATATTTTCGCAAAATTACTTCGACATCAGGATCGACTCAAATTATTCGAACTTCACCCAAGCGAAATTAAAATTCTGCATCAAAATATTAATCAATTAAGTCAATCAAAACAAATAGATGTATTTCAAGACAACGGGTTCATGCGCCTGAAGGCTTTTCTTCCGCCGTTAAGCAGACGCGGACTAACATTAGTAGACCCATCCTATGAAGATAAACTAGACTACCGCCATCTTGAAACTGCATTACAAGATGCATTAAAACGTTTTGCCACTGGTTGCTATGCTATTTGGTATCCCGTTTTACCCAGACAAGAATCTATTGCTCTACCTGAGCGATTAAAAAAAATAGCTGCAGAGCACAATAGATCATGGCTTCAAACTGAATTAAGAGTTGAAAATTCTCCAGAAAAAAGAGCACTGCAAGCTAGCGGAATGTTTGTTATCAACCCTCCTTGGACCCTTTCAAACGAACTATCTTTAGCATTACCAATTTTAAAAGCAGCTCTTGAGGTAGGCGCGGGAGCAATGTATCTATTAAAAACTAGCGAAATTTAACACAATGGATTACCAGCCAGCCTTCAGGAGAAAACCATTTTCATTGCATTGAAGGGTCGCATTTGCCCCTACAGGAATAGTGATTTTGTCCAAGCAGTGGCCAAAAGGTAGACCGGTCAATATTGGTAAGTCGTCTGGCAAACGCTTGCGTATTGCCTCAAACGCACTCAGTAAATTGTAGCCATTATCATTTTCGTAAAGCCGAAAACCAGAGAAATTTCCAAGTAATATGGCATTTTGTGAACCTAGAATACCGGCCTCCAGAAGTTGCATAAGCATTCTTTCAATCCTATACGGATGTTCATTAACATCCTCTAGAAATAAAATCCCCCCTTGGTATTGAGAATGCGAAGGAAAATAAGCGGTAGACATTAAACTGGTTAACACCGTAAGATTTCCACCCCAAAGCATTCCAGTCGCTGAATGTGACGAACCCTTCATTCCTAAAAAATCCTGTTGGCACGATACAGAACAATCTAAAGCTCGCTTCTTAACTGCGTCTTGAAAATTTATCCACATAAACTCACTTGGCGAAATCATTTCACCTGCATCATCAACATTACCAAAGTCGAAATTGAGCATAGGTCCTGCTAAGCTTATAGAGTTTGTTCTTGCCAAAAGAGCTAGGTGAAAAGCAGTAAAATCACTATGCCCGCAAATCTGCAAGCCATTGTTAATTGCGCTCGAAATAGCATTCCACTCAATGTCTTTTAAAATACGATGTAGGCCGTACCCCCCTCGTGTTGCCATCGCAATAGATTCACGGGGCAAAGATGGCAATTGATTTAATTCTTTTAATCGTTCCTCATCAGAACCTGAAAAACGTTCATGCATACGCAATATACATTCAGTATTTCGAACATCTACGCCTTGCTGATTTAACCATTTAATTCCGGAAACAGGTCTCCGCGAATCAATAGTAGCCCCCGACGGAGCAATAAGATGCATCAACATCAACGTCGATCCTTAAAAAATTCACGCAATATCTGCCCGCACTCTGCACTCATGATACCGCCCTGCACTTTAGTTTGATGATTAATGCTTTGAATGGAAAATACATCCAAAACGCTGCCAGCGGCGCCCGTTTTAGGATCTGAAGCTCCATAAACAACTCGCCCAACTCTGGCATGTAACATAGCTCCACAACACATTACACATGGCTCAAGTGTGACATACATTGTTGTAGTAGGGAGTCGGTAATTGCCATCAAAACTTGCCGCCATCCTTAAAGCCAGAATTTCTGCATGTGCGCTTGGGTCGCTTTGAGTAATTGGCTGATTAAAAGCGCTCGATATAACAGTTCCGTTTCTTACCAATATTGCTCCAACAGGAACTTCTCCAGCATTGGCGGCAAAACTTGCCTGTTTCAAGGCCTGCTGCATAAATATTCGGTCAAGATCGTCTTGCATATTTTATGAATTAAAAACAGCACCAGAATAATCAGCCCAACAATTGGGAGTTTCATATAAGCGAATCAACGACAAATATAAGCGATCTCCAAACGCATCACTAAAGATTGGCTTAAGAATTGTGAAAGCCAAATAAGCCAAGTTCTCCACTGTTGGCACTCGATCAAGCAGAACAGTTTTATGATCTGGAATTGTCTTTAAAAAATTAACCACAACAAGATCATTCTCTGCCACCAAGAAAGCATGATCCCAAATATCAACTAGATTCTTACTTGCTAGACGCTTGATATCGCCAAAATCCAAAACCATTCCGTCATCCGCTTTACCTGGATGAGTTAGAATTTCACCAGATAAAGTTATTTCAATAGCATAACGATGTCCATGAAGGTGTTTACACTGCCCATCATGATTTGGAATTCGATGACCAGCATCAAACTCAAGACGACGTGTTATAGAAGTATTTGAAACGGATGTAGAAGCATTCATTTTTATAATTTGTTGTAATTCATTAGCGAATACCAATAAGTTTATGAATTTGTAAACTCAATCGCCATAGGGGTCT
>CAIKFU010000069.1 GCA_903826775.1 uncultured beta proteobacterium
GATTTATTTGAATCCCAATTAAAGCGTTTGGCTGGCGTTAAGGATAGCGGTCGTTTGCTCCCCGGACATGGTGGAGTGCTTGATCGTGTCGACGCGCTTTTGCCTGTTATGCCGCTAGCCGCACTGCTTGCTGGAATGCTGTAATGGGTAGGAGGCGAGTAGCGATTCTTGGTTCGACTGGATCCATCGGAGTAAACACTTTAGATGTTATTCGTTCGCATCCGGATCGGTTTCAGGTAGTTGCATTAACTGCGTCACAACAAGTGGAACTTCTCGCTAGGCAGTGCCAGGAATTTAGGCCTGAGATTGCAGTAGTTTCCAGTCCTGACGGTGCAGCACGATTAAGTAAAATCCTGCTTGAATCGAAGGTAAATACCCAAGTATTGTTCGGCCCAGAAGCTTTGGTGTCCGCAATCACAAATTCGGATTGCGATACTGTCATGGCTGCTATCGTTGGTGCCGCTGGACTTGTACCAACTTTAGCCGCTGCAAAGGCAGGCAAAAGGGTGCTTCTTGCTAATAAAGAAGCTCTAGTAATGTCCGGCCAATTATTTATGAATGCCGTTAGGGATAGCGGCGCAGAGTTGTTGCCAATAGACAGTGAGCACAATGCTATTTTTCAATGTTTGCCAGATGGTTTTATGGGTGCTGTTAAGAATTCTCCTTCCCACGCTGGATTTGGAGTCGAAGAGCTTTGGTTAACTGCGTCAGGAGGCCCTTTTAGGGATACTCCAATAGCTGAATTATCTTTGATTACTCCTAAGGAGGCTTGTGCTCATCCCAATTGGGTTATGGGAAGAAAGATTTCCGTTGATTCAGCCACAATGATGAATAAGGGGCTTGAATTGATCGAGGCATATTGGTTATTTGGACTTCCATTAGATAAAATTCGAGTCCTGATACATCCTCAAAGTGTTGTTCATTCAATGGTCCGTTATCGCGATGGGTCTGTCATCGCTCAAATGGGTCAGCCAGACATGCGAACACCTATTGCATATGGACTTTCTTGGCCCGACAGGATCGAGGCAGGAGTCCCGCCTCTTAACTTAACGGAAGTGGGCCCGCTTAGCTTTTTCGAACCGAATTTGGATCGATTTCCCTGTTTGGCTTTAGCACTGGCTGCTGCGCGTTCAGGAGGGGCTGCCCCAATTGTATTAAATGCCGCAAACGAGATTGCTGTTGCGGCTTTTCTAGAGGAGGGTTTGCCGTATTTGCAAATTTCACAAATAGTCGAAATTGCTTTAAATAAAATGCCAAACGTGCCTACGAACTCTCTTGAAGATGTTCTATTTGTTGACAAGGAAGCGCGCCGCCTTGCGAGCGATTTAATCTATCGTTTGGCTAAAAAGTGATCGGGGAAATTTTTTGCACGTAATGATTGCATTCATTGCATTTCTTGCAACCCTTGGAATATTGGTTAGTTTCCATGAGTTTGGACATTATTTGGCGGCACGTGCCTGCGGCGTTCGAGTGTTGCGCTTTTCCATCGGGATTGGAAGGCCTCTGTTTCGGTTTATTAGCAAAAATCAAACGGAATGGATAATTTCCGCAATACCCTTAGGAGGTTATGTAAAACTGTTAAGCGGACGGGATCCAGAGCAAGTGATTGCCCCTGCGGATCAGCGCTTTTCTTTTGACTCCAAGCCCCTGTGGCAGCGTTCATTCATTGTGGCAGCGGGGCCATTTGCCAATTTTTTCTTGGCAGTATTGTTGTTTTGTTCCATTTATATGGTTGGTGCAATTCAATTGCCTGCGAAATTGCAAACCCCGCCAGAGCAGACTTTTGCCTCAAATTTAGGCATCGTTGCAGGGGATCAGGTTATTGGCTGGAGAATGATTAAAGACGATTCGCCCGAGTCGATTCAGGTGAGTATGGAAGGGTTTGAGCCAATTCCAAGTTGGAATGCATTGAGATGGTATCTTTTGGACGCTTTTTCTGCGCATAAAGGCTTTATTTTGGAGATTTTAAGTTCAAGCGGCAAACGCTATAAAGCGGTATTTTTGACTGCTCAAATCCCTAAATTAGAGCCTGAAAATGACCCTTTCCGGCTGCTTGGACTTCGCCCCATTGTTCCAAATCCCTCCGAATGGATAGAATTGAGATTGGCACCCCTTGACGCCCTGTTTTTTGCAAGCGAACGTGTTTGGTTGATTAGCAAGGTTTCTACGCGCTTAATGATGGGTTTGTTTACAGGAAGCACATCTTTTAGGCAGTTGGGGGGTCCTTTGAGTATTGCCGATATGGCTGGAAAGTCCGCCCAAGTAGGTTGGCAGCCCTTTTTAGGCTTTTTGGCGCTCTTAAGTATTAGTATTGGCATACTAAACTTGGTGCCTATACCGATGTTGGATGGGGGTCAGCTACTGTATGATGCATGGGAGTTGGTTGTCGGAAGGCGTATTTCGATTTCAATCCAAGAATGGCTGCAAAAAATCAGTTTTTTCTTGTTGATTTCGCTATCCTTTTTGGCTTTGTTTAACGATTTACAACATTACCTTTTGCCTTGAATTTCTTAACTTCTTCCTTTCGCCAAATTACGATTTGTCTGGTTTCTCAGATCATGGTTGTTTTTTTGGTCGGTTTTTCGTGTTCTGCTTCCGCTGCAGAGTCATTTGTCATTAAAGATATCCGAATTGAGGGGCTTCAGCGCGTTGAGCCTGGAACGGTTTTTAGTTACCTTCCAGTGCAGGTGGGTGAGACCTTTACCGACGAAAAGGGCGCTGAGTCTATTAAAGCTTTATACGGAACGGGTTTTTTTAGGGATGTTCAAATTCAAGCTCAAGGCTCGGTATTAATTGTTATTGTTGACGAGCGCCCGTCCATATCCCGAATTGAGTTTACTGGGATGAAAGAATTTGACCAGGAAGTGGTTCGAAAATCCTTGAGGTCGGTCGGTGTTGCCGAAGCCCGTTTTTATGATAAAGCGCTAATAGATAAGGCTGAACAAGAGTTGAAGAGGCAATACGTTGGAAAAGGCCTTTATGCAGCTGAAGTTGTGGCTACAGTAACGCCTTTAGAACGTAATCAAGTTGCCATTTACTTCAATATTGATGAGGGTCCTGTAGCAAAAATCCAAGAGATCAATTTTATTGGCAATAACGCTTTTAGTGAAAGCACTTTGCTCAGTGAAATGCAGCTCAAAACTGGAGGGTGGTTATCCTGGTACAGCAAGGATGACCTCTATTCGAAGCAAAAATTAACGGCAGACTTAGAGTCCATTCGCTCGTATTACCTTAATCGCGGCTACTTAGAGTTTGTAATTGAGTCAACCCAGGTTTCGATTACCCCTGATAAGAAAGGCATCTTTCTTACAATCAGCATTCGTGAAGGTCAGTTGTTCACTGTCAAAAATGTAAGATTGGCCGGTGAACTCTTGGGTAAGGAGACTGAATTGTTGAGTCTAATCACCCTAAAGTCAGGGGATACCTTTTCTTCAGCAAAGTTAACGGAGAGTACCAAGGCTATTGCTGGAGTGCTGGGGTCTTATGGCTATGCTTTCGCAGTCATTAATCCTCAACCTGATATTCGTAGGGATATAAGTGAGGTAGACCTTACTCTTGTTGTTGATCCTGGTCGCCGGGTATATGTCCGCCAAGTGAATGTTACGGGTAATGCTAAAACGCGCGATGTAGTTATTCGGCGGGAAATGCGTCAGTTTGAAAGTTCGTGGTTTGATGGCGACAAGATTGACTTATCTAAAAAGCGTTTAGGTCGGTTGGGGTACTTTACCGAGACTGACATTTCAACCCAGGATGTGCCGGGATCTCCTGATCAGGTAGATGTAAACGTTAAAGTAACCGAAAAACCCACTGGGGCGATAACCATTGGCGCGGGTTATTCTTCTACCGAGAAGGTTATTCTTTCGGCTGGTATTAATCAGGACAATGCATTCGGAACCGGTACTGCAGTAGGCTTAAATGCTTCGTTAGGTAAGATAAACCAAAACTTAACGCTTTCTCAGTACGATCCGTATTTTACTGAAGATGGAATTAGTCGCTATACCGATCTTTATTATCGATCTTCAAAACCCTTGTATTACGTTGGGGATCCGGATTACCAAATTAAGTCGGTTGGTTCGAATTTAAAGTTTGGCGTCCCTTATACCGAGGTTGACAGGGTATTCTTTGGAACAGGGATTGAAGTTTTCAACCTTTATGCCACGGTAAATACGCCAATTCCTTATCAAACCTATGTTCAAAGCTTTGGTGGCTCCATTCCGGGTAGTTTGACAACCTATAACGTTCCCTTGACGGCTGGTTGGGCTCGTGATGGTCGAGATAGCACGTTGATACCTTCGGAAGGGTCATTGCAGCAATTATCAGCTGAAGTCGGCACCCCGATTGGGGACCTAACTTTTTATCGAATTTATGGCCAATACCAAAAATACCATTCATTTTCCAAGGGAAATATTCTCTCCTTTAATGGCGAGGTGGGGTATGGGGAAGCCTACGGGAATAAGCCTTTCCCGATTACCAAAAACTATTATGTTGGCGGTATTGGCTCGGTTCGGGGTTATGCTCCAGGCTCCCTTGGCCCACAGTATTACAATAGTCTGATTGGGGCATATCAGCCAACCGGCGGACAGTCTAAAATTGTTACGAATATTGAATATACATTCCCCGTCCCTGGTTCTGGAGTGGATAAAACACTTAGGCTTTTTACCTTCGTTGATGGTGGTAACGCCTTTGGCACCAATATCAACCTAGTCTTGAGATATTCTTATGGCATAGGTTTATCATGGATATCTCCGCTGGGTCCGCTAAAATTTAGCTACGGTATACCGATAAGGACGCAACCAACGGACAATATTCAGCGTTTGCAGTTCCAAGTGGGTACGGCGTTTTAATAGTTAAGGAAAGATTTATGAAGCTTCAGCAATCTGCAATATGGGTTCAACTGGGTCTGGTGGCTATCGTTTCCACCTTGGTTTTGCCACAGGCATTCGCTCAAGATGCTGGCACTCGTGTCGCGGTCGTAAATTCAGAGAAAGTTTTCAACGAGTCTAATTTGGCGAAGGCCATGCAGACCAAGCTACAAAATGAATTTACTAAGCGCCAAAATGACTTGCGTGATAACGCTCAAAAGATTAAGTCTGCCGCCGAGAAATTAGATCGCGATGCTGCCGTCATGTCTGAAGCTGAGCGGGTTCGTCGCCAACGTGAACTTGCTGATCAGGATCGAGAATTGCAACGAAAGCAGCGTGAATTCACTGAGGACTTAAATCAGCGGACGTTCGAAGAGCGAGCCAAGATTGCAGAAAAGGCAAATTCTGTCTTAAAGCAAATTGCTGAACAAAGAAAAATTGACGTCATTATTCAGGAAGCTGCATATGTTAGCCCGAAGGCCGATGTTACTGATGATGTTATCAAGGCTTTAAACAGTCTGAAGTAGGTTATGCCCTCTGCCATCGAGCTGGCCAATCAATTTCAAGCTAGCTTGGTGGGAGATGGCTCCACTATTCTTAATGGCCTAGCACCACTTGAGTTGGCAAATCTAGGCGAAGTTTCATTTTTATCCAATCCCTTATATCGACAGCAAGCTGTTGATAGTTCGGCTGGCGCTTTGATAGTGGGTCAAGCCGATTTTGATTTTTTGCAAGCATCGCCTTCAGCTAAGAATAAAGAGAAAATTTATTTTTTATCAAAAAACCCATATGCTACTTTTGCAAGGATGGCTCAGTTTTTTGCAGCCCACAATGCTCCGAAATATTTAGCGGGCGTTCATTCTCACTCCTTCGTTGATCCTGGCGCTAAAGTTCCATCTACTTGCCATATTGGGCCTTTTGTTCATATTTCCTCCGGCGTAGTTCTAGGCGAGCGAGTAGCAATATTAGGCAATACGACTATTGCACGCGATGTTTGCATAGGGGATGATGTTGTAATTTATCCCTCGGTGTCTATCTACAATCAATCCGAAATTGGGAATCGCTGCATCATCCATAGTGGAGCAGTAATTGGTGCCGATGGCTTTGGATTTGCCCCGGATTTTTCTGCTAAAGGTGGTGAATGGGTAAAGATTCCTCAAACTGGATCCGTTGTTATTGGTGATGATGTAGAGATTGGAGCATTGACATCCATTGATCGGGGGGCAATGGCCAATACAATAATCGGATCAGGCTGCAAAATTGATAATCATGTGCAAATTGCACATAACGTAGTGATTGGTGAGCATACCGTGATTGCAGGGTGTGCAGCGGTATCGGGAAGTACCAAAATTGGTCGTTACTGCATCGTAGGAGGAGCCGCTAATTTTGCAGGCCATTTGACTATTGCAGACCATACAACGGTTTCTGGAAATACCTCCATTATCCGTTCAATTATTGAGCCTGGGCAACACTTTACAGGCGTATATCCTTCTATGCCGCATTCAATGTGGGAAAAAAATACAGCTATTGTGCGAGGTTTGGATAAAATTCGACAACGCTTACGCCAGCTAGATAGAAAAAATAATAATGAAACTTTATGAGTCTAAAGCTAAATGCCCCATTTGGTTTTAAGTACAGTTAACACAACCACATACAACAGGTAATTTATGAGTAATGATATTGGAATTGACATCAATCGGATTATGGATTTATTGCCACATCGCTATCCATTTTTGTTGGTTGATCGTGTTTTGAAATATACGCCTAGAGATAGCATTACTGCAATTAAAAATGTCACGATTAATGAACCTTTTTTTCAAGGGCATTTTCCTGATTATCCAGTTATGCCGGGTGTTTTGATTATTGAGGCGCTAGCGCAAACAGCAGCGTTGCTAACTTTTTCTGAAGCAAAACAAGAAAATGCTGTGTATTATTTTGCAGGGATTGATAACGCACGATTTAAAAAACCAGTTTTGCCGGGAGATCAATTGTTGATGGTGGCAACCTATGACCGGGAAAGGGCCGGGATTTATAAGTTTCACGTAGAGGCAACCGTTGACGGGGAGTTAGTGGCAGAGGCTAATATTACTTGCGCTATTCGTCCGAAAGGCATGTAATGACCCGCATTCATCCATCGGCGATAGTAGATAGCAAGGCTGTATTGGCGGAAGATGTTGAGGTTGGTCCTTATGTAGTTATTGGACCCAATATCAGGATTGGTGCCGCTACCCGAATTGGTTCGCATGCAGTGATAGAGGGCAATACCACAATTGGTGCTCACAACACGATTGCTCATTTTACGGCGCTTGGTGGCCCACCCCAAGATATGAAATATCGCGGAGAGCCTACACAATTAATCATAGGCGATCGAAATACTATTAGAGAATTTACAACTATTCACGTTGGTACTGCTCAAGATGAGGGTATTACAAGGGTAGGGGATGATAATTGGATCATGGCTTATGTTCATATTGCTCATGACTGCAAGGTTGGAAACAATACTATTTTTGCTAGTAATGCCCAGATCGCAGGTCATGTGCATGTCGATGATTGGGCCATTATGGGTGGCATGACGGGGGTACACCAGTTTGTCAGAGTTGGTCAACATGCAATGTTGGGCGGAGCTTCGGCATTAGTGCAGGATGTGCCTCCTTTTGTAATCGCTGCAGGCGATAAGGCGTCCCCGCATGGAATAAATACTGAGGGTCTAAAACGACGTGGATTTTCTAGCGAAACAATTTCTGCCCTAAGGCAGGCATATAAAATCTTATATAAAGATGGCTTAAGTTTTGAGGATGCCAAAGGTGAGATCCAGAAGTTGGCAATCGTGAATGCCAATAATGTTGAAACAGCAAAATGTTTAACTGATTTTTATGATTTTATTGCCGCATCAACGCGCGGCATTATTAGATAGGCCTGTTTTGTCAAAGCTAGCATGTGTCGCAGGCGAGCCCTCTGGGGATCTGCTTGCTTCATCAGTGTTGAGGGAGTTAACTCAACTCCCAAATATGGTTAATTTGGAAATTTATGGCGTCGGTGGACCGCTTATGCAAAGTGAAGGCCTGCATTCAAAATGGTCCATGGAAATCTTAAGTGTTCGGGGTTATGTAGAGGCGCTAAGGCAGTTGCCTAAAATTTTGCGCCTTCGTCATGAGTTAATCTCATATTTACTGGGGGCGGGTCGACCTGATGTCTATTTGGGGATTGATGCTCCCGATTTTAATTTGGGAGTGGAGATTAATTTAAAAGCGGCGGGTATTCCAACTTTGCATTTTGTTTCTCCGTCAATTTGGGCATGGAGATCCGGTCGTATTCAGAAAATCAAACAGGCAGTAGATCGAATGCTTTGCATTTTTCCTTTTGAGACGGCAATTTATGAAAAAGAAGGTATTTCAGCAACTTATGTTGGTCACCCATTGGCCAGTTCAATCCCGCTGATGCCCAAACCAGATGAAGCTCGTAAAAGAATTGCTAATTATTTGGCCATTGAGTCAAACAACAATTACCCTAAAAGTATTGATGGAGTAGTCATTGCAGTATTGCCTGGTAGCCGTGGTTCAGAGATTGAATTAATTGCCCCCATTTTTTTTGAAACCATGCGGATTATTGCTTCGAGATTACGGGGTCAAACGATAACCTTTCTGATTCCAGTGGCAGCCTCCCATTTACGTAAACCCTTGGAGGTTTTGCTTCAGAAAATCCGCCTGCTTGACCCTGGTATATGCATTCATTTAATAGATGGTCAGGCGGATGCAATTTTAGAGTCGGCGGATGTGGTTTTAATTGCGAGTGGCACGGCAACTTTGCAGGCTGCTCTTTGGAAAAAGCCAATGGTCATCTCGTATAAAGTTCCATGGTTAACTGCGCAAATAATGAAGCGCCAGGGTTATTTGCCATATATTGGGCTGCCGAATATTTTGTGTGGTGATTTTGTCGTGCCAGAATTATTGCAAGATCAGGCAAAGCCGGATGCCTTGGCTGATTCGGTTTTGGGTTGGCTTGATCAGCCAGTTCGCGTTGCTGCCTTACAGTCTCGTTTTCTAGAAATGCATGAATTATTGCGTCGTCCTACGGGAGCTTTGGTTGCAGAGGCAATCGCGCAAACCATTTCAAAAGTATCTAGATTTTAGGTCAAAGGGATGAGATCTATTTTGATCTGTGGTGTGGATGAGGCTGGTAGGGGACCGCTAGCTGGTTCTGTAGTGGCAGCTGCAGTTGTGTTAAATCCATTGATCCCTATTTCTGGGATTAAAGACTCGAAGAAGCTTTCACAAGCGCGGCGCGATGTTTTGTTTGATGAAATTATTTCAAAATCAAAAGGATGGGGAATTGGCGAGGCTAGCGTTGAAGAAATTGATCGGCTTAATATTTTGAAAGCAACGATGCTTGCAATGCAGCGTGCTGTTGAGAGTCTTTGTCGTAATTTAGGGGAAATGCCGGGAATGGCATTAATTGATGGCAACCGATGCCCTTTATTGCCTATGTCAGCAGAGGCGATTGTTAAAGGTGATTCAAAGGTGCAGTCAATTTCAGCTGCTTCAATTGTTGCAAAGGTAACTCGCGATCGTCAGATGCTTGTTTTGCATGAGCGCTTTCCGCAATATGGTTTTTCTCAACACATGGGTTACCCAACAAAAGCCCATCTTGCCGCAATCAATAAATATGGGGTTTGTATTGAGCATCGCCGAAGTTTTTCCCCCGTTAGGAATGCTCTTAATGCTGTTATTCCGAATACTTAAAATTTATGACTGAATTTATATCATCAGTTGAAAACCCCCTTTTTAAAAAAGTTTGCCTCCTACAAGCTTCTGGTCACATTGGTCAGAAGGCTCGTTTGTCTTACGGACAAGCGTTTTTAGAGGGAGTTCACCTTATTCAAACTTGGTTAGGGGATCCTGCATTGGCGGTGTTGCTAACCTCAGAGGAGGGATTGGCAAATTCTGAGGTTTCTAAAGCGATTTCTGGTCATTTGGATAAGTGCCCAAAAACGCGAATCTATCAACTGGATTCCATTCTTTGGAAAAAATTGAGTAATTTACCCAATTCACCGCATTTTGCAGGGTTAATAGAATTGCCAAAGTTGCGTAAGAACTTAATGTTGCCATCGAGCGATAGGCTCGATGGTGATGTTTTATTGTTAGACAGGATTCAAGATGCTGGCAACGTAGGTTCAATATTACGCACTGCGGTGGCAGCGGGTTTTTCTCAAGTGGTATCGATATCCGGTTGTGCTCACTTATGGTCTAGCAAGGTTTTGCGTGCTGGTATGGGGGCCCATCGGTTTTTGCAACTTTATGAAGGGTGGTCGCACGAACAAGCTTTGAGGACGATTTCAGCCCCCTTATTGGTGACTACAGTTCAAGGCGAGTTTGGGTTATACGAATTACGGGAAAAACTTCAAGGCCCTGTAGCGTGGGTTTTTGGTAATGAGGGTTCGGGGGTTTCAGAAGAATTGCTTAAGCTGGGTCAACACGTCTCTATTCCCATTGGTACTCAGATAGAGTCGTTAAATGTTTCAACTGCTGCTGCTGTATGTTTATTTGAAACTGCCAGGATGAGGATGGCTAACCCAAAATAGCCCTATCGGGTTTAATGGCTTGCAGAATAGTTGTTGCTATTTCCTCGATGGATTTACTGGTTGTTGAAACCCATGGAATTGACTCAAGGCGCATCATTGTGGTTGCTTCATTTATTTCATAGCGGCAGTTTTCAAGTTTTGCATAATTGCTTCCGGGGCGCCGTTCATTTCGAATTTCCGAGAGTCGATCAGGATCGATCATCAATCCAAAAATCTTTTGGCGGTATGGAATAAGGTCCTTGGGTAGCTTTCCACGTTCAAAGTCTTCTGGGATTAGAGGGTAGTTGGCAGCCTTTAGACCGTATTGCATAGCCAAATACAGGCTGGTAGGCGTTTTGCCAACTCTAGAGACGCCCACTAAAATAACATCGGCTCCCGCTAAATCCTTATTTGATTGGCCATCGTCATGAGCTAATGAATAATTTATGGCTTCGATACGATTTTTATATGCCGCCGTATCTGCATTGTGATGCAGTCGATTAATAGCATGTGTGGATCTCATGCCTAAAATTGCCTCAAGCGGAGCCACGAAGGTTTGAAACATGTCTAGAATTAAGCCGTGCGCTTTGGATACGATAGCGTTAACTTCAGGGTTGACTAATGTTGTGAAAATTATTGGAGGGTAGCCATATTCTGAAGCAGTTTCATTTATTGAATTGACTGCTTTGTGGGCTTTTTCAGGACTATCAATAAATGGCACTCGAATATGCTTAAAAGTGGCTTCAAATTGGGCCAAAATTGATTGGCTAAAATTCTCAGCTGTAATTCCGGTTCCGTCAGAAACAATAAAAACAATGCGAGTTTGCTTGGTCATGGACTTTGTAAAAATGGATAGGTCAGGGATACAATAGAATTATTCTAAGTATGACGTATTTTGTTCGGTTGCAAGATCAGTTTCTTTATCTTTTGAGGGTATTTTATGTCAAATCAACAGCAGAAAAATGATGTTTTAGGTGCCTACGTACTGCCTTTTGAACAGTTGCGGATGACCGATGTTGAGTCTGTGGGTGGTAAGAATGCTTCCTTGGGTGAGATGATTTCGCAATTGGCGGCGGCTGGGGTTCGTGTTCCAACGGGATTTGCAACTACCGCAGTTGCTTTTCGTGATTTTCTCGCACACAATAATTTAACTGAGCGCATTCAGAAACGCTTAGAGAATTTAAACATTGACGATGTGCGAGCTCTCGCAGTAGCTGGTTCTGAGATTCGTTCGTGGATTGAGACTGCACCTTTTCAATCTCGTCTAGATGAAGAGATTCGGGTAGCCTTTGCTAAGTTAGATGATTCTGGCAATGGGTCTTTTGCGGTGCGTTCGTCTGCTACAGCTGAAGATTTGCCAGATGCTTCTTTTGCAGGTCAACAAGAAACCTTCTTGAATATTGCAGGAATTGACGATGTATTAAAGAAGATTAGAGTGGTTTTTGCTTCGCTTTATAACGATCGCGCAATTTCTTATCGAGTGCATAAAGGTTTTGCTCATGCTGAGGTGGCTCTTTCTGCAGGTATTCAGCGAATGGTGCGATCAGATCTTGGTGCAGCGGGAGTAATGTTTACCTTGGATACCGAATCTGGTTTTGAGGACGTTGTCTTTATTACATCTAGTTATGGACTAGGGGAAACTGTAGTGCAGGGGGCAGTAAATCCTGATGAGTTTTATGTATTTAAAACTAAGCTAGCAGAAGGGAAGAAGGCAATCATTCGGCGATCTTTGGGTTCAAAACTGATTCAAATGCAGTTTGCACCAGCCGGATCAGCAGAGCGCGTCATTACTGTAGACGTTGCCCCTGAAAAGCGGAATCGTTTTTCTTTGGAGGATGTCGATGTCTCTGAGCTAGCAAAATACGCGATGATCATTGAAAAGCATTACGGGCGCCCCATGGATATAGAGTGGGGTAAGGATGGTCATGATGGCCGTCTTTACATTTTGCAAGCTCGTCCAGAAACGGTGAAAAGTCAAGCCGCTGGTCAAGTGGAGATGCGCTATAAATTAAAAGGAAGCTCCAAAATATTATCTAGAGGTCGGGCGATTGGTCAAAAGATTGGCGCTGGACCTGTGCGTGTTATCCATGATGCAAAAGAGATGGATCGCGTCCAACCCGGTGATGTTTTAGTGGCCGATATGACGGACCCAAACTGGGAGCCGGTAATGAAGCGCGCAGCGGCAATCGTAACAAATCGTGGCGGTCGAACCTGTCACGCAGCAATTATTGCTCGCGAACTTGGTGTTCCTGCTGTAGTGGGTTGTGGCGATGCTACCGAATTATTGCAAGATGGAATGATGGTTACAGTTTCATGTTCCGAAGGTGATGAAGGGCTTATATATGATGGTTTGATTGAGACCGAGGTGACGGAAATTTCTCGAGGTGTATTGCCGGAGATCCCCGTAAAAATTACTATGAATATAGGAAACCCGCAATTGGCATTCGATTTTTGTCAAATACCAAATGCTGGTGTTGGGCTTGCCCGCCTTGAATTTATTATTAATAACTATATCGGTGTTCATCCTAGGGCTGTATTGGAATATCCCAATATAGATGCTGACTTAAAGCGTGCTGTAGAAAGTGTTGCTCGTGGTTATGCAAGTCCCCGTGCATTTTATGAGGATAAATTGGTAGAGGGCGTCTCAACGATTGCCGCTGCTTTTTATCCAAAACCAGTGATTGTTCGCTTGTCTGACTTTAAGTCAAACGAGTATAAGAAGTTAATTGGTGGTTCTCGATATGAGCCGGACGAGGAAAATCCAATGTTGGGGTTTCGGGGGGCATCCCGTTATGTTTCAGCGGACTTTGGAGAGGCTTTTGCCTTGGAGTGCGCAGCCATGAAGCGTGTTCGTGAGGACATGGGATTGGATAACGTTGAAATTATGGTGCCATTCGTGAGAACCATTAAGCAGGCACAACGAGTTATAGAGATGATGGCCAATTATGGTTTGAAACGAGGTGTGAATGGTTTACGACTAATTATGATGTGCGAGATTCCGTCAAATTCGATTCTAGCGGACCAATTCTTGGAGTATTTTGATGGGTTCTCTATTGGATCTAACGACATGACTCAGTTAACTTTGGGTCTTGATAGAGATTCTGGAATGGAGCTTTTAGCCATTGATTTTGATGAGCGAGATCCGGCGGTAGAGTTTATGATTGAGCGTGCTATTGATGCGTGTAGGAGGCAAAATAAATATGTTGGGATTTGTGGTCAAGGGCCTTCTGATCATCCAGATTTTGCAAAATGGCTAGTTAAAAAAGGTATCACGTCAATCTCATTGAATCCAGATAGCGTAATTCAAACATGGGAAATGTTGGCTAAATAAATACAAGACCATAAATCTTATATTTAATTTAACGGTCTGCATTCGGTCAGTTTAGGCTCAGGCCTTAACTGGCCGTATTTTTTTAGATTTTAATTTTTTAGCAGATTTATTAACGACAGGCTTTTTTTTCAAAATATTCACTTGCACTTCACTTAATTTTTTTGCAGGAACGTTGATTGAAAGCGCTTTCCCCGAGTTTCCCCAGCTTGGTTCTGGAATACTCATTAAAACTGAACGGAGTTTTTCACCCCAAACCTGATGGATCATGCCGAAGTACGGATTTGATTCATCAATCGTAATTAATTTAGAGGGCTTTAAAGAATTATTCTCATAAATTAATAAATCCAGGGGTAGGCCAACGGAAATATTGCTATTTAAAGTTGAGTCCATTGAGGTCAGCACGCATTTAGTTGCCAGATTTAAAGAGGTTGAATAGGTTACTACTCGATCGAGGATTGGTTTCCCATATTTTGATTCCCCAATTTGGAAATAGCAGGTTTCTGGGGTAGCCTCAATGAAATTTCCAGCCGAGTAAACATTGAATAAACGGGGTTTTTCGCCTTTTATTTGCCCCCCGAAAATAAGGTTGCAATTAAAATCAATTCCCGCCTTAATTAAGGCTTGATGATCTCTTTCATATACTTCCTTGATGGCCTCACCAACAACAAGAGCGGCATCATGACAATTTTTAACATTCCAAAGATTATTACCTTTCAGAACTTTACCCTGAAGTAACATTTCCTTTACTGCTTGAGTAACCGCCAAATTTCCAGCGCTCATTAAAACAAAGAAACGATCCTGTTGTATTTGAAACAGGGTCATTTTTCTAAATGTGCCAATTTGGTCTACACCAGCATTGGTTCGAGTATCTGATAAAAAAACTAAGCCATCCTTTAGGCAAAGACCAACACAATATGTCATTAAGGTAACCTTATAAAATAATCCTTTGAATTATCTCTTAATCTTCGATTTTTGTATTTAAGCAATTCGCTGTATGGAAATGCTTGCGCTCAACTCTTCTTCTCCTCCTCCAGAGCGAACCCCTTTAACTGGTGCCGCGGAGTAGTAATCTTTACCGATTGCGAGACGGATATGCCTCGAATCTATTAAACAAGAGTGTGTAATATCAATCCCGATCCAAATCTTTTTCTCAATATTCAGGCAAAAATCAATCCAAGCGTGACTTGCTAAATCTGGAGAATCTTCTGTAAAAAAATATCCGCTAACGTAGCGTGCGGGTATTTTTGAAGAGCGACATAATCCCAGCATAATATGGCTGTGATCCTGGCATACGCCAGACTTTATTGCAAAAGATTGGACTGCAGTACTTGCAAAATTAGTCTGTCCCGGAGAGTATAAAATTGAAGATTGAATTGCTGATGCAAGATTCAGAATGCAATCAATTGAATTGCTTTTCGGAAGGTGGCTGGAAAAGTGATCAAGCATTTCTTCGGACGGTTCAGTTAAATTAGTCTGCTGAAGAAGATAATAAGGTGAAATCGATTTTGAATCATCATGCAATATATGAACATCTTGTGTTCGTAATTCACCCTCAGCCTCAATCATCATTGATGTGTAGGGATTTTCTTGAACAAACACACTGCAAAGATTTCCAAATGCATCAATTGAGTTTATCGATTTAATGGGGGTATTAAGTCGCCATTTTTCAATTTTTTGACCAGATATTTGCGAAGGAGTTAATCGTAATTCTTGAATTGAATAGCGTACAGGGGATTCGTAACGATATTCAGTTCTGTGACGAATTTTTAAGTGCATATATGCCTTAGGCTACGGCTAGAGGGATTAAATATGCAGTGCTAAATTCATCTGCAATATGGTTGATTCTTTCTAGAAAAATTTCAATAAACTCTTCTAGACCAGTAGAAAAAACCTCATCTATATCTGAGTAATCGAGACTTGCTTTGAGTTTTCCAAGTAGACGTTCAATTTCTTTTGATTGTTGGTTTTTTACCTCTGCGATTAGTGGAATCAATTCATTGATACAGCAAACCAAGGAACGCGGCATTTGCCGGTTGAATATAAGAAGTTGAGCGACTTGTTTTGGTGTAACTTGATCTGAGTATATTTGACGATATATTTCAAATGCCGATACTGATCTTAA
>CAIKFU010000070.1 GCA_903826775.1 uncultured beta proteobacterium
CATCTCGATGCCAATAAAAGAAAAAAACAAGCCCACCGCACCAAGAGAAAATGCTGCGGGATACCCAATTAATAAAAATATTATCAAACCCCCAAACATAATGGGAGCCATCAGATCGTGACCAATCATTGGAGAGGTCTTTCGTACTTAGGATCGATTTGAATTAGGCCAATAATGGCAGCATAGCGTTTGATGATTTCAGAAATACCTTGGAGAGTAAGCAAGAAAAACCCCAAAGTAATCGCACCTCGAACTGGCCAACGAATCAGGCCGCCTGGGTTACTAGAAGTTTCCGCCTTTATCACTGAAGTGATAAAAAATTCCCAAGAGTACCAACCAATAATAATAGTCATTGGAAGGAAAAAAATAATGCCGCCCCAAAAATCCAACCAGAGACGAACTTTATTCGGGTATATCGCATAAAACACGTCTACCCGAACGTGTTCATTTAAACGAAACGTTGTGGCTGCACCAAACATGACCATGCCAGCAAATAAATACCACTGCGCTTCTAACCAGCCATTGGAGCTGATGTTAAAACCATACCGAATCAGAGCATTAGCGGTGCTGACCAGCACAGCGATTAACACCAGCCAACTTGCTAACATACCAAAACGGTCGTTTAAGCTATCAACGAATCTTGAAAAAACTAATAATTGTTTTGGCATATCAGCTTGTCAGTAATTTCTTTATTTGACCGGATTTGTTAGCATGAAGCTCATGAGCGTTTGCTCTGCCACTTTATTCCAAAGCATTTGATCGTTTCGGAACTTCTTCCATGGCTCATAAATTTTCTTAAAGGAGGGGTTCTTTCCAGCCTCTTCTTCATACATCTCAAATGCAGCCGTAGACGCTGCTTTCATAATGTCTACCGAATAAGACTGCAGTTTCACACCATTTTTAATTAGGCTTTGTAGTGCAATTGGATTTTTGAAGTCATACTCAGCCATCATGTCGATATTGCACTCTGCGCATGCAGAAATGAAAGCTTCTTGATATTGCTTAGGTAGCTTTTCCCACTCCTTAATATTGACATACATGGAATACATCGAACAAGCCTCCCACCAACCTGGATAGTAGTAGTAAGGGGCTATTTTGTAGAAACCCAATTTTTCATCATCATAAGGACCTACCCACTCTGCCGCATCAATTACGCCTTTTTCTAGAGCTGGATAAATATCTCCGCCTGCAATTTGCTGTGGAATAGCCCCAAGACGAGCCATCACTTCACCGCCCAAGCCAGCGATCCGCATCTTAAGCCCCTTGAGATCGGCAACAGTCTTGACAGGCTTTTTAAACCAACCCCCCATTTGGGTTCCAGTGTTCCCTGCTGGGAAAGAGATAATGTTGTAATCATGTAAGAACTCGCGTTGGAGTTTTAAACCGCCGCCCCAATACATCCAAGCATTTTGTTGACGCTGGTTCATGCCAAAAGGGACTGTAGTGTCAAAAGCAAACGTTTTATTTTTACCCACAAAATAGTATCCAGCTGTGTGCGTACACTCGACAGTTCCTTGTTGTACAGCATCAACTGTTCCAAATGCAGGAACAATTTCGCCAGCTCCAAAGATACGAATTTGAAACTTACCATCGGTTAAAGCGGCTACCCGTTTGGAGATGTACTCACCACCACCATAAATAGTGTCTAAGCTTTTGGGAAAGCTAGAGGCGCAACGCCATTTGACTTCGGGCATGGATTGGGCGATGGCTGGGGCTGCTAGTACACCACCCACGGCTCCAATGGCGGTTTTACTTAAAAACTCACGTCTTTTCATTTATCTCGCTCCTTGAGTGATTATTTTCTGGCTTTTATTGCTAAGGCTTACAAAACTCTCAATACAGAATCTATTTAATCTGGATGCAAATCAGTCTTTGGCATGGTGCGCACCTTAATTGAGCGAACTGCATTACATTGGTGCAAATTGCTCCGGAGAAAATACGATAAATGTATTGAACAAAATCTAGATGTATCTGGAAACTTCCGAGTTATATTGATAAGGCATTGCCTTACACCCGACATGTTCAAATTTTTAAGAAATACTAATTTGCTCCTTCTTAAAACTCCAATTGACGATCTCTGGTCGGATTAAGTCTGTTACATCCCTATAAAACCGTAGAATTTAAAGGCTGAAGTTAGGTTAAGAAATTACTTGATTGCGCCTGCATCCGTCCAGCTAGGTAAACGG
>CAIKFU010000071.1 GCA_903826775.1 uncultured beta proteobacterium
TAACTAAATGAATGTGTGGCAATCGATGATATTGAGCCGCTAAAAAACATCTATCGCCGAACACTAGAAAAGCTAATTGCCTAAACCTTTACTCTTTCTCCGTTCTTTTCGTAGAATTATTCTCAATAAACTCGCTAAATTGATTTCAATCTACCAATTACAAAATACACTTCATGGATTCTGAGCCTCAGCCGCCTAAACTTCAATGCACTCTAAAAGAATGCATTGAGGAAATTACAAGGCATCTAAAAATCCCTAATTTGCACTTTGGACACGGTTCAGTTAATGCTGAAAGCGAAGCATTATGGATAGCCAGCAATCAGTTGGGTATCAATCCTTCTGATGCTTCAGATTATTTAAATCAAGTACTGACGCCTACCCAAGTAACTGCTGCATTAGACATTGCCTCAAAACGCATGAACACGCGCAAACCATTGGCTTATATACTTGGTGAAGCATGGCTTATGGGAGTGCCATTTTTCTGCAATGATCAAAGTATTGTCCCTCGATCATTGATCGCTGAACTAATAGTCGAAGGAGGCTTGGAGCCATGGTTGCCCGCAGACGGAAAAGCTTTAGACCTATGTACTGGTAATGGTTCTTTAGCCATACTACTTTCACTTTCATGCCCCGATATACACATCACAGCTTGCGACATAAGCCTTCCAGCCCTTGCACTAGCCTCTCGCAATATAGACCGTCACGGCCTTAGCAACCAAATTGAATTGCTTAATGGGGATTTATGGGATGCTCTACCTCAACCGAATGATGAAAATCGATTTGATTTAATCATTTGCAATCCGCCTTACGTAAACTCGACCAGTATGAACTTACTTCCACCAGAATATCTAGCAGAACCTTCGCTGGCACTAGCGGGCGGCTCAGACGGAATGGATATTATTAGACGAATTATTTCAACTGCATCTGAATATCTCAATACTCGCGGTGCAATTTTGCTTGAAATTGGAAATGAGGCTGCCAATTTTCGCAAGGCATTTCCACAAATTTCAGCTATCTGGATGGATGTTTCCGCAGGAGATGAGCAGGTTGTTCTTATTCAGGCGGAAGATCTTTACTAATGTTAGATTACTACTCAAAGAAAATTCATGTTTTTGCTTTTTTAGCAATACTTAGCTTTGCCAATCAAAGCCTCATGGCCCAAAATACACAAGCAAAGGTAAACCAAGACCCAATAGGGCTACTTATTGACGCTCGACTAGGCAATTGCATTACCTGCCATTCAATACCCAACTTACCTGAGCCACATGGAAATTTTGGACCAAGCCTTAAGGGCATTGGCAATAAATATTCTTTTGATGAGATAAAGCAATGGATTACGGATGCTCGACAAATTCACCCTGAAACTCTAATGCCCCCATTTGGCAGCACTAATCTTTATAACCCAATTTCTGCAGAACCAATCCTAACGCAAGAACAAATTAATTTAATTGCACAAGCATTAGCTAAATTAAAGTAAAAATGATCTCTCGCCGAACCATTCTCAAGATCAGCGCCTTAACTTGGGCTGGCACGCCAGTTGGCTGGGTTCAAGTAAGCAATGCTGCAACCGATTCCGTTCTCAATAGATCGGTAGAGTTGGGTGGGGTAACCGTAGAAATACCTCGGCTGGTTGACAATGGAAATTCCATACCAATTTCATTCGAAATCACTCCGCCTAAAGGCATTGGAATTAAAAATATTGAAGTTATCGCGCCCGAAAATCCTCAACCGGTGTTGATCAAACTGAACTTAAACTCATTTACTACCCCCTACCGCTTTGGAACTCGAATACGACTTGCTGCCTCTCAAAATGTTTGGGTATTGGCTTACCTAACTGACGGCAAAATAATTGCGGGTAATGCATCTACCGTTCTCACCGCCTCAGCCTGCTTTGATGGAACGTAACAACGTGGCAGAACCGATCTCAAACACTAACGCAATGAATCCAATTCGGATTTCTGCTGGGCCAATTAACCCGATCACTAAAGTGTCAGAAATACGCGTATTAATTGGACATGTAATGGAAAATGGATTTCGTAGTGATGAAACCGGTAAGCGCATTCCCATTAATATTATCAAAGAAATAATCGTGTCTTTTAATAATGAAATTGTTTTTAATGCTGAACTCGGCACCGGTATTGCGGCCAACCCCTTGCTCAGCTTTCCGCTATTAGTTCCTCAGGGGGGCGGAATCCTCCGCGTAGTCTGGAGAGATGATCACGGACAATCAGGACAACTGAACAAAGAAGTTGGTACCCAGTAGCCAAATGAAAAAATTGATACCAAGACTTATTGCTGTTTTATCTTTTATGGCTTGCACTGCAATTCAGGGTCAATCATTGACAGGAGTTCCTGCCCGACAAAGCGGTAATCTATTTCTATCAAACGAACTTAAGCAAATACAACAGGAAATTAATACCAGCCCCCTGTCGATTTGGATTGATCGCGGTATAGCTCTATGGCAAGATAAATCCTCTGGCAATAGCTGTGAGGGATGCCACGGTTCAGTAGAAAATTTAAAAAATGCGGCAGCAACACATCCTAAACTCTCTCCAGACGGAAGTCGCTTGGAAAACCTTGAAGATCGCATTGCCTTTTACCTGAAACTTAGCCGCGGAAAATCATACAACGTAGAAAGCGATGAAGTCCTAGCCCTTAGCGCAGCCATACATTCTGCTGCAGACGGAGTTCCGATCCAAATTGAGCAAGACCCATTTTTTCCAGAAGAATGGAATAGCATGCTGGCTAAAGGAGCAGCTCTTTATACAACGCGACAAGGACGAATGAACTTATCTTGTACAAATTGCCATGATCAAAATATCGGAAAAAATCTTCGCAGCGAAGTAATAAGCCCTGGAAACCCAACCTCATTCCCTATCTACCGCATGACGTGGCAAAAACTAGGCTCAATTGACAGACGTTTACGAGCTTGCTATTTCGGAATTCAGGCAAAGGTGCCCGATATGGGAAGCCAAGAGCTTCGAACTTTAGAATTATTCTTAATGAATCGAGCTCAAGGCCTTCCCATAGACGGCCCCTCGCTTCGACGGTAAACACAAAATCAAATTAATTAATTTCGTTTACAGCTTCAATAGCTTCATCAATTCTCTCTACAGGAATCACCCGTAAGGAGGGTATTTTTACCTTTGGTAAATTTGCCTTTGGAATAATCGCAATAGTAAAACCAAGTTTGGCAGCCTCTTTAAGTCTTTCTTGGCCTCGAGGACATGGGCGAATTTCTCCGGCTAAACCTACCTCACCAAATACAACCAGCTCCTTAGGCAAGGCTCGATTGCGAATAGAGGATTGTATAGCTAAGAGAACCGCCAAATCCGCCGCTGGCTCAGAAATTTTTACCCCGCCAACCGCATTTAAAAATACATCTTGATCAAAACAGGCAATTCCAGCATGGCGGTGCAATACTGCCAACAACATTGCTAGGCGGTTTTGCTCAAGGCCAACCGCTAATCTCCTTGGATTGGGAATATGGGCGGTATCTACAAGTGCTTGCACTTCAACCAATAATGGCCTATTACCTTCCTGAGTAACCAATACGCAGGAACCGGGAACCATTGTGGCATGCTGTGATAAAAAAATTGCCGAAGGATTTGATACGCCCCGTAACCCTTTTTCAGTCATTGCGAATACGCCCAATTCATTTACCGCTCCAAAACGGTTCTTAATTGCACGTACTAGACGAAAAGAGGAATGTGTATCCCCCTCAAAATACAAAACTGTATCCACGATATGCTCTAATACGCGTGGACCAGCTAGGTGCCCATCTTTTGTTACATGCCCAACCATCAATACACAAATTCCAAGAGATTTAGCATGGCGAGTCAATTGGGCTGCACACTCCCTTACTTGCGCTACAGATCCGGGTGCAGAAGTAAATTCCTCAGAATATAAAGTTTGGATTGAATCGACTACCAAAACTTGGGGGCGAACAACATCCATAATAGAAAGTAATTTTTCCAATTGAATTTCGGCCAATACTTCCATGTGGGGAGCACTCAACGATATTCGCCTTGCTCTCAAAGCGATTTGCGCCGCAGACTCCTCACCGCTGCTGTAAAGAACATTAACACCTGAAGCGCTCATCTGAGCTAAAGCCTGAAGCAACAAAGTGGATTTACCAATTCCAGGATCTCCCCCCAAAAGCACAACCCCACCCGGCACCAAACCTCCGCCAAGAACTCGATCGAATTCCTCAAGACCAGTAGACAATCTTGGCAAATCTTCTGCTGAAATTGATGATAATTTCTGACGGGGAACAGCCTGCGCTAAACCCTGAAAACGGGAATTAGTAGCGGCCTCAGGCCTGCCTTCCTCTAACGAATTCCACGCTTGACACGAAGGACATTGCCCCTGCCATTTAGGAGAAACCCCGCCGCAAGATTGACATATATAGATTGTTTTAACCTTAGCCAAATTTATCCCAATAATTACGTAATTAAAAAATTAACTGCCTAGTCAAGCTGAGTACCAGCTTTATTCTCTTGTGCGCGACGAGGAGCATCCCTTCGTCGCTGCTCTAAATCAGCTGCTCGAGATTGAGCATCCTTTTGCTTTTTATCGTAATCCTGTTGATTTTTATTCCGCTCAGCAGCCTTTTCAGGATCAGCAAGCTCTGCGGCACGCTTCGCATCACGTTGATCCTTAATGCTTTCGCGTAAAGCACGCTGATCAGCATGCACTTCAACTTCTTGAGACCGAATAGGATCAATTTCCATGCGATAAACCGCTCTTGCGTCCTTCAGGCAGGAATTAACCCAATACTTGCTATAACATTCCGCAGAAGCCTTCTTCCATCGATAGTCGGCCCATTCGCGTTGAATTCCTAACTGCTGCTCAATCTTATCTAAACCCTCTAGCTCAAGCTCTTCCTGGGGAGTTGAAAAAGCCGTACCGCAAAAAAAATAGGCAATGAAAAATCCCAATAAAAACTGCATGGCTAATTTAGCTTTTGATTCAAATCTCAACTTTCGCACCCAATTCAACCAATCGATTTGCAGGAATTTTAAAGAAATCGGATTGACGAGCCGCATTTTGATACATCCAAGCAAACAAGGCCTCACGCCAAATTGCCATCCCAGGAATTGCCGTTGGCACGATCGTGTCACGAGACAAGAAAAAAGATGTACTCATTAAATCAAATTTCAAACCAGAATTATCCTCAATTAAGCTCAAGATCTGCCCCATATCCGGTGTCTCATTAAACCCATAGACAGCACGAACTACGTAAATATTGTTTCCTAAATCAACTAATGTAATCCGCTCTTCATCCTTAACACGGGGCACATCCCAGATGCTGACTTTTAAAAAAAAGACTCGTTCATGGAGTACATGATTATGTTTGAGATTATGCAAAAAGGAAACGGGTAAATAATCAACATGAGCAGTTAAAAAAACCGCTGTACCCTCAACCCGATGAGGAGGGTTTTTTAAAAGCACTTCAATAAAACTCTTCAGTTGAATACCTTCTGCCACTGCTCGCTTTCGCAATATTTGCCGACCTTGATACCAGGTCATCAGCAATAAAAAACAGCAGGCCCCCAATAACAACGGAAACCACCCGCCTTCGAGAATTTTCAACATGTTTGCAGCTAAAAATGCAAGGTCCACCACTAGAAACGAACCAATAACCAATGTAACCAAAAAGGTATTCCACCGCCAAACTACCCTCATAACAATTGCAGCCAAAAGAGTGGTTGTAATCATCGTTGTTGTCACTGCTATACCATACGCAGCAGCCAAATTTTCAGATTTCTTAAACGCCAATACAACAGCAACAACTAAAATTAACAAAACCCAATTTACTAAGGGCATGTAAATTTGGCCTATTTCCCTGTCTGAGGTATGGCTTACTTTCATACGTGGAACAAAACCCAACAAGATTGCCTGACTTGTCATCGAAAATGCTCCCGATATAACCGCTTGAGAAGCAATCACCGTTGCTATAGTTGCTAAAATTACCAAGGGCAAAACAAATCCCTCAGGAACCATTAAGAAAAAAGGATTGCTGATTGCCTCAGGGTGATTTAAAAACATTGCCCCCTGACCAAAATAATTTAACACTAAGCAAGGCATCACAATAAGAAACCAACTCATACGAATTGGCCGCACTCCAAAATGACCCATATCCGCATATAGAGCCTCCGCTCCAGTCAAAACTAAAAATACTGCGCCAAGCACAATAAAACCCTGTAGAGCATGCTCCTGCATAAAGTGATACGCATGCAAAGGGTTAACGGCAGTAATAATTACGGGATTCATAATTATTTGGTACAAGCCCATAAGACCAATCACAGCAAACCAGAGAACCATCACAGGTCCAAATAAATTTCCAACTACAGATGTCCCCGTCTTTTGGAGAATAAACAGCAACGCCAGTATCACAATAGTGACTGGAATTACAAACCGAGTGAAATCACTAGAAATTACTTCCATGCCTTCCACAGCTGAAAGCACCGAAATAGCGGGGGTAATGATGGCGTCACCATAAAACATGCATGCGCCAAAAACACCAGTCATGATGATTAACAAAGACCGCTTAGATCCAGATGGGGCGGTACGTAAAGCCAACGCCATCAACGCCAATATGCCACCTTCGCCATGATTATTTGCGCGCATCACAAACATTACATACTTTAAGGAGACAACAATTGCAAACGCCCAAAAGACCATTGAGATCACACCATATACAGCGTCTGGTGAAAACGGAATCCCATGATCGGGGCTAAAACACTCCTTTAGAGCATACAAAGGGCTCGTACCAATATCACCAAAAACAACACCAATGGCCGCGATCATCAACGACAAGGACACCCCTTTTGGATGTTCGCCGCCAACCCTAGAGACCTCTACTGGCCTTAACAGGGATGATTCAGAAAATTCTGGATTGCTAAGTGACATGACAAAACCTCTTGTTTATGTTGCGTGGCAATATGTTACTCCTTGGAGCAAATAATCGTAAACGGATTTAAGCATACTGAAATTCAATCGTTTCAAGGCTTTAAACAGCAAGACTAGACAAAGCACCCATAAAAATGCTATGATGTAAGACTCAGACGCGGGGTGGAGCAGTCTGGCAGCTCGTCGGGCTCATAACCCGAAGGTCATAGGTTCAAATCCTATCCCCGCAACCAACAATTAAAAGACTTCTACGGATAACCCCTGGAAGTCTTTTTCTCTTGACACCTGATTTTTAAAAACCATGCGTCATTAAGTCACTGCTTAAACTATAAATACACTGAAATAACAAGTTCCCTTAAGTATTAAACAAAATAAATGAAAAAATTTATTGTTTCATTGGCACGTCCACACATTGCATTTCGGACCAATTGGATAACTCATAGATCAACTCATATTTATTTATTTTTTCATTAAAACTATAAGTAGACTCCTTACGAGTAAGGTGTAATTTTTTGTCA
>CAIKFU010000072.1 GCA_903826775.1 uncultured beta proteobacterium
ACTCATTCAAGAAATTGACTTGGTAATAAAACCAAATCTTTTTACTGTCTATGAGTACTATTTATTTACATCTGTCCCGAAGGACTTGATGCTTTCACCTAGTACCCACAATTATCGGTTGACTAATTTTTAAAGAGGGCTGTTGTTTAAAAAACATTCAGCAGAGAGGTGAGACTATATCCCACCTTTTTAGGTTCGTCAACACCTTTCATGGTCTATTCCACTAGAAATGGTTATTTTTTAAAGAGCAATCTTAAATTGTCTATTTAGATCATGATGTTATGGCTAATAAAAATTTTATAAAAAATTTACTGCTGGAGATGTATTTTCCTTATTTAGCGCTTGCTCTCTATTTTTCTTAGCCTTCCTATTCCTAGTGTTGTAAAAAAGGGTTGTCATCAAACTGTAATAAGGGAAAACCCTGTGTTTTTATTGTTTTACTGTTAATATGTTGCTATGCACAATCCATTTGCCCACCATTACTCGCCTGCAAACCCTTTGCCTAATAGCATTGGCGCTCCGGTTCGGGAACTCCATGCAGGCTACAGGGATAAGATCCTATCGCACCTCTTGCAATTAAACGAGGATGATCGTCGCATGCGCTTTGGCACCCAAACGCCAGATCCTGTGATTGCCTCCTATGTGGAACGACTCGATTTTGTGCGAGATACCGTATTTGCCATCTTTGATGACAACCTGAATATTGTTGGATTGGCCCACTTGGCCTATCTTCCTATCGTTAAAGGCAGGACTCGTGAGGCCGAGTTTGGGGTTTCTGTCCTTCCTGAAGGGCGGCATAAGGGATTTGGCATGGCACTTTTGGAGCGTGCTGCCATCCATTCACGCAATACCCGGGTTGAATCCCTATTTGTTCATTGCCTTGCACACAATAAAGCCATGATGCACCTTGCCCACAAGGCAGGTATGACCGTTGAGTATGCCTATGGCGATGCCGATGCGTATTTGAAACTCCCGCCATCCAATCCCAGCACCATCATTTCAGAGGCTGCTAACGGGCAATGGGCGGATTTTGATTTTGCGTTGAAATCGAGTCTCAAGCAAACTAGCGACATGTGGAATTTGTTCATAAGGGCCGGCTAAATCCTCGCCGCCCCTCGTATCAATACGGCTATGGTGTTGGGGCCCCGCGCAGCACCCACGAAATGATCAGCACCAAATCCGAATCACTCATACCTGAATTGGCCGGCATGGGCACCACTCCCCAAGAACCGGCGCCGCCATTTCGCACCTTGCTTGCCAAAAATACCGCCGCCTTCGGGTTACCCTTGTATTTTTCAGCCACCGATTGAAAACTGGGACCAACAATTTTTTTATCAATAGCATGACACCCCAAACAAGCACCACGCTTGGCAATTTCAACGGCCTTACCATTCTCGGTTTCGGCCCAAGTAAATGAAGATATTAGCGCCAGAATGAATATGGCAATGCAAATATTCCACAAACTTTTACTTGGCAATTTGCTACAAAACATCTACTGAAATTCTTGACTAAAACTACGGCTTGGGATTCGTAATAGGCTGGGTATTTTCCGCTTTACCGAGTTTTTCTAAACGCGTTTTTTCCGCATCCGAAATAATGTCGAAATACGCATACACTTCCTTTACTCCCGAGGCATGGCTAGCAATTCTCTTTGCCTCCTCTGCTTCGCTCTGCGTCAAGATTCCCATAAGATACACATTGGTTCCTTCGGCAATGATGTTCATCGAGTTTGAAGGCAAGTCATTGGTAAAGATCATCTGCGTTTTAATTTTTGATGACAAATACGCATCGTTGGCTCGTGCTGAATATTCGCTATTGGGGCCAACCACCAATTCATTAAACACAGCGCGCGCATTTTTTAAAGAGCTGACGTAACTACCGGCATCCGCTTTAATTTTTTCATCCTTCACTTCGCCCGTTAACAATACTTTTTGATTAAATGCCGTAACGTTGATGTGCGCATTGTCACCAAACCGTTTTGAGAGTTGGTTGCCAGCTTCAAACTCGATGCCTACATCTATGGCCTGGACTCCAGGAGAACGGCGATCACTCATCACCGCCGCCGATCCGGCTACTCCGCCAACTGCCAGAATGCCGCAAGCTGCCAAAGCCTGCACAATCAGCAATCCAAATATCAACTTGCCAAGTCGCAACATATTAACCCCTTCAATGCGTTTAATGATTGCTACGAAAATTTAATCGAGCAAAATATGATCCACTCCATCGCATAAGCCATGAAGCAAAACCAAGTGCGTTTCTTGAATTCGAGCAGTACGTTGAGAGGGTGCACAAAGATGAATGTCATTCGCGCCCAACATGCCGGCTATCTTGCCACCGCCATTGCCTGTCAAGGCAATCACTTTCATGTTCATTTTTTTTGCCGCCTCAATCGCCTTCACGACATTTTTAGAATTACCAGAAGTGGAAATAGCCAACAGAATATCGCCTGCTTTCCCGAGTCCGCGCACCTGTTTACTAAAAATTTCATCGTAACCGTAGTCATTGCCAACCGCAGTCAGAATGGATGTGTCTGTAGTCAACGCAATGGCCGCCAATTCCTGCCGCTCTCGCTCAAAACGGCCAATCAACTCAGCAGCAAAATGTTGCGCATCGGCAGCCGATCCGCCGTTTCCACAAGCCATGATTTTCCCGCCGGCCCGCAGGCACTCAGCAATTGTCAACACACCATAGGCAACCGGTTCCGAGAGAATTTTTTCGGCCTCTTGTTTAACGGCAATGCTATCGAAAAAATGTTGTGAAGTGCGTTTGCGTAGACGCTCAAGAATATCTTTATTCATCCCATTATTATGCGCTAAAGTCGCTATTTGAATATTTCCGTCCATTCATCAAACGCTTCACAAGCAGCGAATTCTTGTCTAGTATTTCAAGTCGAACTCTGTCCAACATAGCCCATTACTGCTCTTTTTTTCTGTTGACCTTCTCTTTTTTTGTCTCCACTTTTACCACTTTTACACTACTCATCAATTCTGCAACCGCTTGCTGGCGCTTTTCCTCTGCCATTTTCTGGGCAATACCCAACTTTACTTGTTCGAAATCGGGCACAGCAAGGGGTTTGATATTGTTTACTTTGACAATATGCCAGCCCACTTTCGTCTGGATCGGCTGTGTCACTTGACCAAGAGCCATGGAAATTACGGCTTCGTCTATTGGTGCAGTAATCTGCGAGGGAACTGCCCACCCTAACAATCCACCTTGCACACCAGAGTCCTTGTCCAGGGATTTTTCCTTGGCCAAGGTTTCAAATGCAACGCCCTCATTTAATTGCGTAATGATCTCCATGCCTTCATCCTCGCTGGCAACCACAATTTGCGATAGTTGATACTCTTGGGTATTGTTGGGGTCCTTGCTAACAGCCACCTGTTTCTCGTATTCGGTGCGAACATCAGTATCCGTTAACGGGTGGGCTTTAAAGTATTGTGCAAACCACAGATCCAACATCGCACTTTGCCGAGCTACTTCAACCTTCAAAGCACTATCAGCCTTGTCTAATACTCCGGTCTTTTTTAGGTCTTGTGAGACTGCCTCGCGCAAAACGAGATCATTCGTAATCGCCTGGCGTAGCTCCGGGGTGTCTTTTACCCCTTCGGAAATGGCGTTGGTGACCAGCTTATTAAACTGCCTTGTGGTAATTTTTACACCGTTGACTGTGACATAAGCCTTGCCAGAGTTCGTTTTACCTTTTCTTCTTACAAGCAATAGACCAATCCCAACGCCAAACGTCATCCCAACGACCCCAATTAAAATTTGGGCTATTAACAACGCTAGTTGAGATGGTGCTTGTAAATGCAAAATATTCTCAATGATGCCGCCATCTTCATCTCTTCCAAGCGCGCTACCAGCCACGCTTGCAGAACTGCTGAAAGGCGTAGCACTTCCACCGCTTGGGCCACATCCCGGATTGGCCAGATCACCAACGGGGGCAGTGAAGGCGCTACTGGTTGTCCCTGCCGAATCTTTCGCTCTAGTTGTGATTTTCGTTTTCGAAAATGCAAGGCCGGTGAAAATCATGAGGATCAGCAGAATTCTGCACCCTAGCGAAACGGCTTTGTTGATCATGGATGCAAATCCCTTTCGGTTGACCGGTATTGAATTACGGGTCGTTCTATTGGCTGGCAAAATTTACGAGAACAGGCCATTCGCATTCTTAAAGATTGCGCATTGCTTTTCTAGCGACTGGCCTTGGTAACTTTCATATTCTTCATTAACGCCGTTACCGCCTCCTGTCGCCTTTGCTGTGACATGGATTTGGCAATCTCTATTTTGGCTTGCTCATAACCCGGGAAAACAAACGCCCTAACATCATCGACCTTAATAACATGCCAGGAAGAACCCACGTGAATAGGTCTTTGTGTTACCTGCCCTTTATATAAATTGGGAATGACCGTGTCGATAGGCGGGGTTAATCTTGTTGGCAAAGCCCATCCTAATAGTCCGCCTTGTGAACCAGAATCCTTGTCCAGGGATTTTTCCTTGGCCAGGGTTTCAAATGCAACACCGCTATTTAATTGGGTGATGAGGTCAATGCCTTCAGCCTCGCTGGCAACCACAATTTGCGATAGTTGATACTCCTGGGCATTTTTAGGATCCTTGCCAATCGCAGCCTGCTTATCGTATTCGGCTCGCACATCGGCATCCGTTAACGGGTGGGCTTTAAAGTATTGAGCAATCCACAGATCCAGCATCGCATTTTGCCGCGCTACTTCAACCTTGAAAGCGTTAACGTCATTATTCAATAAGCCCGTCTTTTTGATGTCCTGCGCTACAGCTTCCCTCAAGACCAGATCGTTCAAGATTGCCTGGCGTAGTTCCGGAGTGTCCTTTGCCCCTTCGGAAACAGCATTGTTGACCCACTTGGTCAACTGGCTAGTCGTAATTTTTACTCCATTGACCGTGACCAACGTTGAATCAACCTCTTGGGCAATCACGCTATTAATGGCGATGCTTGTCAAAATCAGCGCTAAGAGTTTTTTTAAATTGGGTTTCATAGGTGGAAGTTTAATTGATGCTACCCATGATCGACTTTGCTATTTCAATAATCCCAAATCGTCTTTTTAGACTGTGATAGCCAATCACTGAAGTGAGTTCACGCCTACCTTAGCCCACCCACTAAAATTGGAATGGGGATTCGGTTATTAATCCCCATTAGCCTTTAAAACAAAATCTTCAACCTCGCCGATGCCATCTGGTTCAGATAACCGGATGTGGTGGCCTGCACGTCGTAGCGCACTGCCAGCTCATAGCCTTTTTGGATTTGACCGATGATGCCCACGCCGGCGTTGTACAGCCAAGGCGATACTTGCAGGCCGTTGGTTGCAAAGGCGGCTCCACCACCGCTATAGGTGGACGTGATCTGCACTTGGTTGTTGAGCGTGTTGTAGCCCGCTCCGACGTTGCCGGTCACCTTCATCTTGTCGGTGAGGTCGTGGTCTAAGCGCAAGTTCGCCGAAACGAGAAGCTCCTGATAAGTTTGGCTGTTGACATTCAGGTTCAATGCTCCGGCATTGGTCTCGGTATAGCCTTGAGACTGTACGGTCAGGTAGTCCACCCGAAGGGAAGGAATAAACCGGGTCTCTTGCGTTAGGGGATACAGTTTTTGCACACCCGTACCCACATGTCCGCTGTAGCTGTTGTAGCTGGAGTTGGCGGTCGTCCCCATGAAAGCGATGCCGCGGCTGCCGGTATTTTGGTTGATACCAAAATCGGCCTGGTAGTTCCAGTTGATGTCTTCTCTTAAGGCGGTATCGCCGTAGGCTCCCAATTGGTAGCTATTGACACTCACACTGGACGGTGCTGCCGAACTATTGCCGTTCACGTTGCTGTTGGCATAGGCCAAAACTCCGCCGATGTTGGATTTGGGTGAGAGGGCATAATCGCCCCCGATCGCCAACCCGCCGGTGTTGATCTTGTATCCCGAAACGTTGTTCACGTCATTTTGGTTGGCCCAGCCTCCAAAGGCCTTCATCCACACATCTCTAGACGCAATGAAGTCCTCGCCAGCGGATAAGCCAGCCACGGCGTTCTGTCGAGCCTGCACGATCTGGCCCAAACCGCGTTGGCTGTTCGCCGTCGCCAAAGACGAAGCGCCGACCACGACCGGCAGGGTCTGGCTGATCGCATTGCTTTGCGCCACACCAGTAAGCCCATTTAAAGCCGTGATCACCGGAGCCATCGCTGCAGTAGGATTGGCAGCGATATTGGTCAAGGTCAAGGCAGCACCGGCACCGGCAGGGTTGTTATTGATCGCTGTGTTGGTGACGTAATTCGGTGGAGGCGGGGTTGGTATCGGAGTGGGGGTTGGCGTAGGGGTTGGATCTGGGGTGCTAAGTGTTAAATCCCAAACAGTGGTACTCCCCGACTCCAACGCCAATAGGTAGTTGTAGCTGCCAAACGTACCGGTCTTTCCTGCGGTAACTGCCGTGCTCGTCACGCCACTGAGTACAGCGACATAAGTCTGCGCGGCAACGGTGGAGCTACTCGCAATACCGAATGTCGTCGTGCCGTTAGAGCTAATAACGGACAACTTACCAAAGTTCGTGCTGCTATTGATGATGATGTTGTAGTTGGTGGGCAACTTACCGGAGTAGGTTAGTGCACCATTGGTATTGCCCGCACCCTGGGCGTTGTTGAGGGTGGTGATGGTGCCTCCATTATTGAAAACGCCACCCTGACTTGCAATAATCGATCCGGTATTGGTGAGGGTAGTAATCGTCCCGGCCGCACCGTTAAAAAAGCCATACTGATTTTGCCCGCTGATCGTGCCGGCGTTGGTCATGGAAGAAATCGTCCCCGCGTTGAAGATGGCCGAGCCATTGGTCGAAGTAATCGATCCACCCACACCGTTGTAAATCCCTTCCACACTGCCTTGGATCGTACCGCCGTTGTTGTATATGACAACCGTCGCCCCGGTCCCACCGTTGGTGATGCTGCCCAAGTTATAGATTCCGTACTGGCTACTTGAGCCCCCGAGGGTGCTGCTATTTTTAATGGTTTGATCGATGTTGTTAGAGGAAATGGTGGCGCCTGTCGCGTTGTAGATCCCCGAGTTGCTGCCCGATAGCGTTCCGCTGCTATTAATAGAAGTGCCACTAGACCCAGAGATACTACCGGCGTTATAGATGCCGTATGTAGTGCTATTACCACCAATCGTATTGCCTGACCCATTTTTGATAACATCACCAGAACTGGAGTTACTAATCACGCCATTTGCCTGATTATTAATGCCTGCGTTCGATCCAGTAATCGTGCCCACGTTGTTGATCGTTGCATTCGAAGTCGAGTTTGAAATTGTTCCGCCGTCGTTGTATATCCCAGTGACAGATAAGAGGGCTCCGTTTTTTCCAATGATTCCCAGGTTATTGATGGAGTTCGCCGTACTCCCGGTAATCGTCGCACCAGATGAGTTTTGAATACCGGCTGTTCCACCATAAACGGTAGACCCTGTATTTACTGTAAAACCACCGGTATCAATCGTTTTACCGACGTTATTGTAAAGACCAAAGTAGGTTGTGCCATTCCAAGTTTCCCCTGCATCAATGGACAGAGTGTGAACTGTGGTTGCATTTGATACTGCGGTATCTACTTGACTATAGCTAGAAAGGTTGAGAGGACTGGCTGGAACTCCACTAATCACATAAGCTGTTTGAGCGAATGCCGAACCCGAAGCCATCAGGGTGCCTAGGGAAACGTATAGTTTATTTTTTGTAAATGGCATCAGCGATTTTTATTCGTTAAAGTAGGCACGCCTATTCATGCAGATTCAACATGGATTGGCACTTATAAATTGGTTTTTAATTTGATTTACATCAAATCTTTATAAATACTATGGGAGTTTTAATTAACATATGGCTATAAAACTGCATTTACTTGCAAAAAACTGCATAATTTTTTAGGGCTATAAATCAAGCTGTAGTCGGCTAGCCTACTGGTTATTTATTGATTGCTAGTGGGTGATTTTGATAAACCCAGTAATTGCCAAAATGGAGCAAACGCCACTATGGAAATAGAATCATACGATTTTCTCAAGCAGCAGGATTTACCAAAGGGCGCGCTATACATGGTTGCAACACCTATAGGCAATCTTGGGGACATAACGTTACGAGCACTGCACGTTTTAAACTCTGTAGACGGAATAGCCTGTGAAGATACTAGGCACAGCGCGGCCTTATTGCAGCAATTTGGAATACACAAGAAATGCCTGGCAATCCATGAGCACAATGAAGTGGAGGCAGCGCAAGTCGTTCTTGGGCACCTCGCTCAAAGTCAACGATGGGCTTATATTTCAGATGCCGGCACCCCAGGCATTTCAGACCCCGGGGCACGGCTTGTCCAAGCAGTTCAAAAGGCGGGATTTCGGATCGTTCCCATTCCAGGAGCGAGCGCAGTCTCTACGGCCATTTCCGTAGGGGGGTCGGTCTTAATCGAGTCAAAAGGGCAGTTTCAGTTTCTGGGGTTTTGGCCACATAAGACCAAAGAGTGCGAGGCGCTTCTTAATCAAATCCGAAGCAGCAGTAAAACCAGTATCTTTTTCGAATCTCCCCATCAGATCCAAGACACCCTATTAACGCTATCAAAGGCTTTAGAATCCGATCGTTTGATCATGATTGGACGCGAACTCACCAAAAAATTTGAGCAGTTGGCCTTTATTCGAGCATCGGAAATCCCGCAATGGCTTGAAAAAGCCGAAAGCCTGAAGGGGGAATTTGTCATACTAGTTGCAGGACTTCCATCACAATTAGAAGAGAGCCCAGACCACGAATTGTTAATGAAGTGGGTTGGGGCGCTCTCGCCTTATCTGGGAAGCAAAGAAATTGCTACCGTGCTAGCGCAAATCTTGGGCTTGCCTAAAAAAACCACTTACCAATTGGCGCTGGATGCAAAAAAATCTCAACAGGGTAATTCTGATAAACCAAAATCAGCATAAGCACCTTTTCAGTTGCCTGAAAAACAATGGGGCCGGTCATATACCGGCCCCATTGTTGAAAAAACCGCTGTTATTTTGTTTCTGGAGCAGGGGGCTTAGGTTCTGTAAATTTACCGCCTGCAGCCGTAGTCATGTAAACCACCGCGCGACCCAATTCATAATCGCTAACATCGGCTGGATTGGATCCTCCGCGAGCCGGCATGGCATTTTTCCCTTTTAATACTGAGAGCAAGAGCGCATCGTATCCTTTGGCAATACGTGGAACCCAAGCGGCATTATCCCCAAACTTGGGTGCGCCAGCAGCCCCTGTAGCGTGGCAAGAAGAGCAAACGGTCTTATAAACCTCTTCGCCGGATTTGAATTCACGCGGTGCATTGGCATCCCGAAAATTCAGTTGAGCAACCGGTTTAATCAATTGATCAGCCGATTTTGCAGTGTCGGCTGCGCCAGCCCCGTCTCGCTTGCCGTTGTTGACGTAAATCATCAACAGCAAAATCACTATCAACGGAATGAAAAAGCTTGCAAACACCATAATGATGAGTTGCTTTGGGGATTTAATTAGGCTACCGTGCTCGTTGCTCATAGGACTTTTAAAAATTGAAAGGTTAAGAATGGAGTAATTGGCTGAGATTGTATCTAATGCTATCTGTTTAGGCGGCTACTTTACAAAATATTTAAAAAGGAAGTTTTGAGGAGTTAACCTATGCAACTCACAACTCTTTATAAATTCACATCAATGCTAATACGCCACTTTTCTCTAAAATTGGAGTCTTTATACTCTCACTTTTGTACTTAATATAGCTTAAAAGAGTCAAGTCATCATCCGTCTCCTTTTTGACAAATACTGCAGTGAATATGCCAACTATTCAAATGATTACTAATGGATTCAATACATTACAAGGTTAGGCAATTACAATAGCCTTATTCAGTCTTATATTGCGCCCGTAGCTCAGTGGATAGAGTATTGGCCTCCGAAGCCAAGGGTCGCGCGTTCGATTCGCGCCGGGCGCACCATGATGGGAGTGGTGTTTTTTGACCCATATCATGCGCGAAAACCCGAATAAGTCTATCATTTCCTCCTAAAATATTGATTCTCTAATTGTGCCCAATCATCTAAATTCCCCGTTATCTGAGCAAGTCATGGTCACTCCCTTGAGCCCTGACTCCCCCTTACCGCACCGAAAAGTTATTCGCAGTTGGCTCATTCCCATGGCGCAAAGCCAAACGGGGCGGGCTCTGTTTCTGCTAGCCATAGATGCAAGCCTTTGGTTGGCATGCATTGCCTCCACCGTTTTTCTGGAAAGTATTTTTCTCAAAATACTGTTTGGCGCTTTTGCAGGGTTTATTACTGGGCGCATATTTATCTTGGGCCATGATGCCTGCCATCAAAGCTTCACTCCCAACCGGGAACTAAACAAAATTTTGGGAAGGATTGCTTTTTTACCTTCCTTAACTCCCTACAGTCTTTGGGATGTTGGTCATAATGTCGTACACCATGGTCAAACCAATTTAAAGGGATTTGATTTCGTATGGGCCCCGCTGACCAAGGGGGAATTTGATGCCTTGCCTGCTTGGCGCAAAGCCCTGGAAAGACTCTATCGTAGCGGTTGGGGTCCAGTTTTCTATTATTTAATTGAAATCTGGTGGAAGCGAGAATACTTCCCAAATGCTCAAAATAAGCCTGGGAATCGTCCTATTTTCCTTAAAGACAACCTTCTAGTAAGCGCCTTCGCCATTATTTGGATATCTTGCCTCGTAGCTGGGGCTATTTTTACCCAACAGTCAATTGTTGTCGGTCTTCTAACCGGTTTTGCGCTACCGTTCCTTTTTTGGAACGGGATGATTGGTTTTGTTGTGTATGTTCACCACACCCACCCTTCGGTTTCTTGGTACGACAAAAAATCTGAGTGGTTGCGTGCGCAACCTTTTGTTTCCACTACCGTACATTTAACATTCAAATTCTACTGGGGTGCATTAATGCACCACATCATGGAACATACGGCCCACCACGTCGATATGAGTGTTCCGCTATACCGCCTAAAAGAGGCTCAAGCCGCCCTCGAAAAAATCTTGCCAGAGCGCATTTTTATCCAAAAATTCTCTTGGAAGTGGTATTTTGACACTGCAAAAAAGTGCAAACTCTACGATTTTGAGAACAAGGCATGGCTAGGTTTTAATGGCAAAAAAACAGCTGATTCTGTACGGGTTGTGCTAACACCTGCCCCCGCAGGACAAAACGGGTAAAATAGAGCTTCTGTTTAGACTTGCCTTACCTTGATTGCCCATGACAACATCGACTCCAGCCGCAACCCAAGACGCCTCCCAAAGCCTTAAATTCTGCTCCTCATGTAGTCGTGAGAAGCGTTTAGA
>CAIKFU010000073.1 GCA_903826775.1 uncultured beta proteobacterium
CCAAACTGATAAATCCGCTGGTTTGGCTTGAATTCCCAATTCTCGACAAATTAAATCATCGGTGCCTTGGGCATGAAGCATTTCAGGAATTTTATAAATCGTATCCGCATCCCAGACAGATATAACGGCCTCTTCGCGAACGTTAGAAAACAGCGATATTTTTGCCCGCTCATCTTCAGGTATTGGCCTATCTGCACGGCATAGAAGCACCGTCGGCATAATACCAATTTCCCGTAATTTTTGAACGGAATGTTGGGTAGGTTTTGTTTTTAATTCACCAGCACTTTGCAGGTAAGGAACCAATGTTAAATGAACAAACGCGCAACTTCCAATAGGAAGCCTCAGGCTCATTTGCCTAGCGGCCTCTAAAAAGGGTAAGGATTCGATATCGCCAACTGTTCCACCAATTTCACAAATGGCTATATCCGCTTGCCCATTGTGACTAGCTTTCGCACCTCGTTCAATAAATGTTTGAATTTCATTTGTAATATGGGGAATAACTTGAACGGTTTTACCAAGATACTCGCCTCGGCGCTCCTTGCGAATAACCGAATCGTAGATCTGTCCAGTAGTGAAATTGTTGCTTTTCCGCATTTTTGCGGAAACAAAACGCTCGTAGTGACCTAAATCTAGATCGGTTTCAGCCCCATCTTCAGTAACAAACACCTCACCGTGTTGGAACGGACTCATTGTGCCCGGGTCAACGTTGATATATGGGTCTAATTTTAGGAGGGTAACTTTCAGACCGCGGGATTCGAGAATCGCGGCAAGCGAAGCAGCTGCAATTCCTTTCCCCAGGGAAGAAACTACACCGCCAGTGACAAAAACGAATTTGGTCATCGCTTTGGCTCTGTTGGAAAAAGTAATTATAACGATACCAAGCGCTAGTAGGAAAAAAACTGGTTCAGTATGATTGAATCGATTTTGGGGTTAAATATTAAACTTGACTCGGCAAAGTTAGGGCCCTATAAGGGTTTAATATCTGTAAGGCTTGAATATTATGCGGACGCTTTTTGCGGTTTTGATCGCCATCTTTTCGTTTTTTTATTTTTTACCTTTTGCAATAGCATTTAATAAGCAAAGGGCAAATACTGGTGCAATTTTTGCCCTAAACCTATTTCTTGGTTGGTCACTAATTGGCTGGGTTGTAGCTCTAGTTTGGGCGTTAAAGGAGGAACAAACAATATAGCCGCCATAAGCATCCATTTTGAGGCGATTTAGCGGTTCTACCCCCCTGTTTCATCCAGATTTCGTATTAAAACCTGTGTTCAGTGTTGGTCTGAACAATTACAATAGTCTGTCGGGATTGTTATCCCGGTTTGGCCTTTCTGTTGATAACCCTTACCTTTCATAGGAAATATGATGTTAGAAGCTTACAACGCCCTTGTTGCTGAACGTGCAACTCTTGGCATCCCCGCCTTACCTCTTACAAAAGACCAGACAGCTGAGCTGGTTAAGTTACTTAAAGCTCCTGCAAAGGGCACTGAAAATGAGCTTTTAGAACTCATTACGAATCGTGTACCAGCAGGCGTAGATGAAGCGGCAAAGGTAAAAGCAGAGTTTCTGGATAAAGTTGCAAAGGGTGAAGAGAAATCCCCCCTTATCAGTCGCATTAAGGCCACTGAGTTACTCGGAACGATGGTCGGCGGCTACAACATTAAGCCCTTGGTTGATTTATTGAGCGACGATGAATGTGGGTTGGCATCAGCTGAAGGCTTAAAGAAAACCCTCTTGATGTTTGATTTTTTTAATGATGTCAAGGAGTTAGCGGATAAAGGCAATGTAAATGCTAAAGCCGTTATCGAAAGTTGGGCTGCAGCCGAATGGTTTACCTCTCGTCCAGCGGTTCCTGAAAGCATGAAATTAACGGTTTTTAAGGTCACCGGGGAAACTAATACGGATGACTTATCCCCTGCTCCGGATGCATGGAGCCGTCCAGACATTCCTTTGCACGCCACCATCATGTTGAAAAACCCTCGCGCGGGCATTGATCCAGATGAACCTGGAGTTCGCGGTCCGATGAAGCAGATTGAGGCACTTAAGAAAAAAGGCCATCAAATTGCCTATGTAGGAGATGTTGTTGGTACCGGATCCTCGCGTAAATCAGCTACCAATTCAGTTTTATGGTGGACTGGACAAGATATCCCTTTTGTACCCAATAAGCGTTTTGGCGGTGTTTGCTTGGGTGGAAATATCGCACCAATTTTCTTTAATACTATGGAAGATTCAGGCGCGCTTCCAATAGAGTTGGATGTGTCAAAAATGAATATGGGCGATGAAATAGAGCTACGCCCATATGAAGGCAAGGCGCTCAAAAATGGTCAAGTGATCTCCGAGTTTTCTCTTAAATCCCCGGTAATCTTAGACGAGGTACGTGCTGGAGGGCGTATCCCTTTAATTGTTGGTCGTGGCCTTACTACCAAGGCAAGAGCAGCGTTGGGTCTTCCTGCGTCCACGGAATTCCGTCTTCCTGTCAGCCCTCCGGATAACAAAAAAGGGTTCAGTCTTGCCCAAAAAATTGTTGGTCGCGCTTGTGGTTTGCCTGAAGGTCAAGGAGTGCGCCCTGGAACGTACTGTGAACCACATATGACCACAGTTGGATCCCAAGATACAACTGGGCCAATGACGCGAGATGAGCTAAAAGATTTGGCATGTCTGGGATTTTCTTCGGACCTGGTAATGCAGTCCTTTTGTCACACCTCGGCCTATCCAAAGCCGGTTGATATTCGAACACAACATGAATTGCCTTCTTTCATGACAAACCGAGGTGGCGTTGTTTTACGTCCCGGAGATGGCGTAATTCATAGCTGGCTTAACCGCCTTCTTTTGCCGGATACCTGTGGGACAGGGGCTGATAGCCATACCCGTTTCCCCATTGGAATCTCCTTCCCTGCCGGCTCTGGTTTGGTTGCTTTTGCAGCCGCAACCGGAGTCATGCCACTGGATATGCCCGAATCGGTTTTAGTCCGCTTTAAAGGAAAAATGCAGCCTGGCATTACCCTGCGCGACTTGGTCAATTCAATACCACTTTATGCAATTAAACGTGGTTTATTAACAGTGGAAAAACAAGGCAAGAAGAATATTTTTTCCGGTCGTATTTTAGAAATTGAAGGGCTTCCAGATTTGAAGGTCGAACAGGCTTTTGAATTATCTGATGCATCAGCGGAACGATCTGCAGGCGGATGTACCGTACACCTTAATAAAGAACCAATTATTGAATACATGCAATCCAATATCACCCTGATGAAGTGGATGATAGGAAATGGATACGCAGATAAACGCACGTTAGGTCGTCGTATTAAGGCAATGGAGGCTTGGATTAGCAACCCTCAATTGTTAAAGGCTGACAATAATGCTGACTACGCAGAAATCATTGAAATTGATTTAGCGGATATTAAAGAACCAATTCTGGCATGCCCGAATGATCCTGATGATGTCAAATTTCTTTCAGAGGTCTCCGGAGAAAAAATTGACGAAGTGTTTATTGGCTCTTGCATGACAAATATTGGCCACTTCCGCGCTGCAGGAAAAGTGCTTGAAGGCAAAAAGGATATGCCAACACGACTTTGGATTGCCCCTCCTACAAAAATGGACGCTATGGTTCTCATGGAAGAAGGCTACTACGGAATTTTAGGTAGTACCGGTGCTCGCATGGAAACACCAGGCTGCTCACTTTGTATGGGCAACCAGGCTCAGATTCGCAAGGGCTCTACAGCAGTATCCACTTCGACCAGAAACTTCCCGAATCGCTTGGGAATTGATACTAGAGTGTTCTTAGCTTCAGCTGAGTTGGCATCTGTTGCCGCGCTATTGGGTCGCTTGCCAACAACCAAGGAATACATGGATCAAGTTGAATCCTTAAAATCAAAGGCTGACGAGGTATATCGCTATATGAGCTTTGACAAGCTCAAGGCATTTAGTGATGTTGCTGAAACCGTGACTGTTTGATGCTGATTTTCTTTGTATAAGAAGGATTGGTAGACTTAGTTATTTCTGCGCTTTATCAATCGTTTTTCTAAGGCGGTTATCGAAAGGTAACCGCCTTTTTTAAATGGACAGCTTAAATTCCTGACGGGCATTTTCGCTTTTTAATCCCGAAGTCCAGGCCAATGTCGGCAAGCCGGTTTTTTCTTGAATAATTTTTGCCCGTTTGGAGATTTCCTTCCATTCAACCTCAAGACGAGGCCCCTTGAAGGCAATCGCGACTACGTTACAGTCGTGCGATTCAGGAAAAACCAAAACTCGGTCATCGAACGCTTTGCAAATATTGGTTAAATTGATGGGGTAACTTTTATGACGTGAAAAAAGATTAACCGTCATAATTCCAGGACCCTTTAATAAATTATGGCAACCCCGATAAAACTCGAGCGAGCTAGCAGATGGGCCATCGCAAATTGCATCATATAAATCCACTTGTATGGCATCAAAATTACCTTGATGTTTAGAATTTAAAACGAATTGCTTTGCATCGGCCAGCAATGTTTCCAAACGTCGATCGTCTGGCGGCGTAAAAAACATTGCTCTTGAAGCTATGATTACGGCCGGATTTAATTCAACCACAGTTGTTTTTACGGCCGGACAGTATCGGTGTTGAAATTTTACCAAAGCCCCGGTGCCTAAACCAAGTTGAGCTATACGCATCCCCGGCTTTGTTTCTAAAAATAATAACCAGGCCATCATTTGTTGGTTGTAATCCAAATAAATTTCATCAGGATCATTTAGCCGCATTGCGCCTTGAATTAATTCGCTTCCAAAGTGAAGATAGCGAATGCCTCCAGATTCAGAAAAGGTTACCGACTCCATCTTTAAGAGGCCTTGGTTAGGCTGCCCATTTTCGAGCATTTCGGAATAAACGCAGCCAAGGGCTTGCGCCGTCCTCATTCTTAAGCCATTCGGGCGGGCACCAGCTCATTTGTACAGAACGAAATACACGTTCAGGATGAGGCATCATCGCAGTGAAGCGACCATCTGCAGTAGTAACACCAGTTAGGCCTCCTGGGGATCCATTTGGATTCATGGGGTACGTTTCGGTTTCATTTCCGCGGTTATCTACAAACCTAAATGCTGTTAAATTTTGCGATTTGATTTCAGCTAAATCGCCTTGTAGACTGAAGTTTGCAAACCCTTCGCCATGAGCAATCGCAATTGGCAAGCGACTTCCAACCATCCCCTGAGTGAAAATTGAGGGGGACGGCATTACCTCTGCCATTACTAGTCGTGCTTCATATTGTTCTGATTGGTTTCGAGTAAATTTTGGCCATGCCTGAGCCCCGGGAATAATCCCGGATAGATTGCTCATCATTTGGCAGCCATTACACACGCCCAATGCGAAGCTGTCAGGCCGATGAAAAAAGGTTGCGAACTGGTCTCGTAGTTGTGAATTAAACAGGATTGTTTTAGCCCAGCCCTCGCCAGCACCCAAAACATCTCCATAACTAAACCCGCCACACGCGATCAAGCCGCGAAAATCCTCAAGCCCAATTCGACCATTTAATAAATCTGACATGTGGACGTCATAGCTATCAAATCCAGCCAAATATATGGCATAAGCCATTTCAACATGGGAATTAACGCCCTGTTCACGAAGAATTGCAACCTTAGGTCTAGCGTTTTTAGCAATAAATGGTGCGGAAATATTCTCGGAGGGATCAAAAGTAAGTATTGGAGAGATCCCTGGATCCTCAACGTCATCTAATAAATTAAATTCACTATCGGCACATAAAGGATTGTCCCTTAACCTTGCGATCTGATAGCTGGTATTGGCCCACATTTTTTGCAATAACTCTCGAGGCTCTGAAAATATCTTTTTGGCATCTCGCCAAATTTCAATTTGACCGTTTGTATTGGGTTTTCCAATAACATGACTGAATGCGCTAAGTTGATGTTTACGCAAAATACTAAAGACCTGATCCCGTTGGTTTCTTGATACTTGAATTACGACGCCTAACTCTTCATTAAATAATGCGCGCAATGTCTGTTCGTGACGCAATCCTGAGATCTGTTCAGCCCAATTTTTTGCATCACCATAATCTGGTTCTTGGCCTGCTTGAACTGCAATCATGTCAACATTAATTGAAATGCCGCAATGTGACGTGAATGCCATTTCAGCAAGGCAGGAAAACAATCCGCCATCGGAACGATCATGATAGGATAGGACAAGGTCTTTATGTCGAAGTTCAATCACGGCTGAAGATAGTGCTTTTATATCTTCAGGGTGATCTAAATTTGGGGCATGCCTTCCAGATTGATCCAACACCTGAGCCAATATACAGCCAGCCATTCGATTTTGTCCTCGTCCCAAATCAATTAATATCAGATCGGTATCAATAAGCTCAATCGATTTTTCAGCTGGCCTTAATAGCGGGGTTAAGGTTTTTCGTACATCCTGAACAGGGGCAAATGCAGAGATAATTAATGAGACTGGGGATACAACCCTCTTAGTTTCGCCACCTTCGTTCCATTCTGTGGACATCGATAATGAGTCTTTGCCAACGGGTATTGAAATACCAAGAGCGGGACATAATTCCATTCCAATGGATCGTACCGAGTCATAAAGTTTTGCATCTTCACCGTCAACACCGCAAGCAGCCATCCAATTTGCTGATAACTTTACAACTTCAAGATGAGAGATATCCGCAGCAAGTAAATTGGTAATCGCTTCGCCAATAGCCATACGAGCAGCAGCTGGTGCATCTATGACGGCTATAGGCGTTCTTTCGCCCATTGTCATAACTTCACCACGGTAACCAACGTAGTCCATTAATGTCACCGCACAATCAGCTACAGGGACTTGCCACGGACCTACGAATGGATCACGAGAGTTCAATCCCCCAACTGTTCGATCGCCAATGGTGATAAGAAACGATTTGCTGGCAACGGTAGGATGTTGTAAAACCCATCCAATAGCTTGAGAAATATTGACATCGGTTAAATTTAAATCAGTAAACGTTTCAGCAATACGTTGAACATTACGATGCATTCGCGGAGGCTTTCCGAGCAAAACCTCCATAGGCATGTTAATTGGTAAAGCAGCATCAGAGCCCAAAATTTGGTTTGAGTCGCTAAGTTGTAACTGGCGTTCTGCAGAAGCGGTCCCAACTACTGCCATAGGACAGCGCTCTCGATCACAAAACATCTTTAAAAGGTCCAGGCTATCTGAAGCTATTGCTAATACATAACGCTCTTGAGATTCATTGCACCAAATTTCAGCTGGGCTCATGCCACTTTCTTCTAATGGGATTTTTCTCAGATTAAATTGAGCGCCCAAGCCGGCACCGTCTGCAAGCTCTGGGAATGCATTTGATAAACCACCTGCGCCAACATCATGAATCGAGATGATCGGGTTTTGATCCCCCATTGCAGTACAAGAGTTAATTACTTCTTGAGCTCGGCGCTCCATTTCGGGATTGCCGCGTTGCACAGAATCAAAATCTAAATCGGCTGTATTTGTACCTGTCGCTACTGAACTTCCTGTTGCGCCGCCCATGCCAATTCTCATTCCAGGGCCACCAAGCTGAATTAATAAATGGCCGGATTGAATTGTTTTCTTGTGTGTATGATTCTCATCGATACTGCCGATTCCGCCCGCAATCATAATGGGCTTGTGATATCCGCGCCGAGTACCATTCAATGTTTGTTCGAATACTCTGAAATACCCTCCCAAAATCGGCCGACCAAATTCATTGTTAAACGCAGCCCCTCCTAAGGGGCCATCAATCATAATTTGCAGTGGAGTTGCAATTCGATCTGGTTTACCATATTCAAAGGATTCCCAAGGTAACGTGCTGCCAGGAATATGTAAGTTGGATACTGAAAAACCCGTAAGCCCCGCTTTGGGGCGCCCCCCTATTCCCGTTGCGCCCTCATCTCGAATTTCGCCTCCAGCACCTGTTGAAGCTCCTGGAAAAGGTGCTATTGCCGTTGGATGATTGTGGGTTTCCACTTTCATTAAAGTGTGTATTAAAGAACGTCCCTTTTCATACTGTTGCTTAGGGCCTTTTGGAAACCAAGTCTCAGATTCATTTCCATGCATAACGGCTGAATTATCTGAATAAGCAACAATTGTTCCATTAGGTTGCAATTGATGGGTATTGCGAATCATTGCAAATAAAGAATGTTTTTGCTCCTGGCCATCAATGGTCCAGCTCGAGTTGAATATTTTATGGCGGCAGTGCTCACTGTTTGCTTGAGCAAACATGATAAGTTCAACATCTGAAGGATTTCGTTTTAAGCGAATAAAATTTTCAGTTAAGTAATCAATCTCTTCATCAGATAACGCCAATCCAAGTTCAATATTTGCAAGCTCTAGAGCTGCCTTGCCATTTGTTAACAGGGGAATTCGAACTAGGGGTTTGTCATTTAATGTTTGATAAAGCGGTTTGGCCTCATCAATGCTATTGACCACAACCTCGGTCATTCGATCATGCAGGATGGTTAACAAAAATTGCAAATATTCAGCATTTAAGGTTTTTTTGGCCTTCCAGGAAAATCGAATGCCACGCTCAATGCGCAAAACATCCAAGTTGCATTGCCTGGCGATGTCCGTTGCCTTGCTGGCCCAAGGAGAAACCGTTCCGAATCTCGGTATGACAATAGCCTGATGAATTATTGCGGCAGGTGATTTAACGGGGGTAGAAATTGCGCTAACTTGTGAAGTAAATGGTTGTCCATAAGTCAACAATTCTTCCAGTATTGTTCGCTTTTCCGAATCAAAATTTGCAGTGGACCAAATGAAGTGCAGGTATTGAGCCTCGATATACTCAAGAACAATGCCCTCGGCAGCAAGCGAGGTTAAAAGTCGCTGCTGCCTAAAGGGTGAAAGGGCGACCGCCCCTGGCAAGCAAAGGTAAGATGACATGGCTAGATTATAAGGTTTGCCTTAGACTAGGTGGCCGCCTTGAAGGTGTAATTGGCGAGTGCACCTTGCTGCAAGGGTTGGATCATGAGTAACCAAAACTAGGGTTGAACCATTGACATTATTTAACTCGAAAAGCAAGTCGATTATTTTTGCCCCACTAGCCTCGTCTAGGCTACCGGTAGGCTCATCGGCAAATAAAACAAGGGGCTTGCCAACAAAAGCTCTTGCTAAAGCAACGCGTTGCTGCTCGCCGCCAGATAACGTTTTAGGGTAATGATTTAAGCGAGCGGTTAAGCCAACTTGATCTAGGCAATTTAATGCAAGATTACGGGCCATACCATAATCTGCCCCGTTTAATTCCAATGGCAGCATTACGTTTTCCAATGCCGTCAAATTTGGTAATAATTGAAAGTTTTGAAATACAAAACCTACGTTTTGACCGCGTAATCTAGCCCTACCATCTTCGTTTAGAAGACTTAGGTTCTGATTCATCAGGGAAATATCGCCCTCACCTGCAACATCAAGACCTGCAAGTAGGCTTAATAAAGTGCTTTTCCCTGATCCAGATGAACCAACAATAGCAATGCTTTCACCAGCCATCACAGAAAAACTAATGTTATGAAGTATCTGCAACTGCCCGTCGCTGGTGTTAACAGACTTGCCTACATGTTTTACATTTAAAATGGGCATGCTATTCATTGTGAACAATATAACGGTAAGCAGAGCATTTATTCACTTTTTTAACGTAACGCATATTATTTAAACTTCCCTTGCCAAATAACAACAAAACCAATCTCAGGATTCTCTCTAGAATATTACTAGGCTTGCTTTTTTTTATCGCTCCAATTTTCTCTTTTGCTCAAACAAATCCAACATTGCTAGTTATGGGGGATAGCCTCTCTGCAGAATATGGTCTAAAAAGGGGTGCTGGTTGGGTTGCATTGTTGGAACAACAGTTAAAAAAAGATGGCAGCAGGTATTTTATCTTCAATGCCAGCATCAGCGGTGAGACTACAGCAGGTGGGGTTGCTAGATTGCCAGCCTTGCTTGAATATAAAAAGCCCAAAATTGTCATCATTGAATTAGGTGCTAATGATGCGCTACGCGGTTTGCCACTTCGATCGACTGAGCAGAATTTGCTTAATATGATTCAGATAAGCAAGGCGGCAGGGGCAAAGGTGCTTCTTTTGGGAATACAAATCCCCCCAAATTATGGTCAAGAATACACCCAGAATTTCAAGGGGATTTATGCACGATTAGCTCAAAATGAGCAAATCGCATTGCTTCCTTTTTTTCTTGATGGCGTAGCCCAAAAGCCGGAATTGTTTCAAGCCGATCAAATTCATCCAAACGCCGAAGCCCAGCCTATTCTTTTTAAGAACGTATGGAGAGCCCTAACCCCATTTCACCAAATGTTGAAATCAAAAACCCCTAATTTGTAGCACTACCTGAACTTGATGATTTAATGGGGTTGATAACCTTTACCCCAGCTACGTCTCGCCAGTGCGCCATGAAAGCTGCAAATTCTTCTTCGGCACTAAATGCCTGCATTTGTTGGGCTTGAGCCTTATGTATTTTTTCATCGCGAACAATCGGCTCGCGTATTTGGCTAATTAAATATAGTGTTGTTCCATTTCCTGAATTGGAAACGCTGATTACAACAGGTAGTTTTGCTGGGTTCGCGGCCATTATTTCATCCAGGGTTGAGCCGACGATGTCCGCTGGCTTATTCCTGGATACCCAGATGGCAGATCCAAATCCAGATGAATTATTTGGGTCCTTTTGGATCGATGAAAATCGCTCTGAAGCAGCACTGATGGCCAATTTTTCTGCTGCGCGCAAGCTTACTTGGCGTTTAACTTCTTCCGCAACCTCTTTATATGGAAGAATGCTTGCAGGATGAAAATCCACCACCCTAGCAGAAACATAAACACCGGGGGATGCTTGAACCGCTTCAATATTCCGCTTATTTTTTACAGAGTCATCGCTAAACAAAGATTGAATAACGCGTGAATTGGCCAATGGATGATCCTTTTGGGCACCCGAAAGACCTGATCGAGTAATACCCTTTTGAGATTGTATGCTTAACTTTAGCTTATCCGCTGCAGGCTTTAAACTGTCCGCTTGGTCATAGGTAAGATTGGCAAATTGATCGGCCCTTTCATTAAAAGCCTTAGCATCTTCTTTTGAGTCCGCCTTGAGTACAAGGTATTCAATATCAACTACCTCAGGACTTTCAAATAACTTTGAATTTGCTTTGTAGAAGGATTCCAAATCCTCAGCGCTGGGTTTAACTTTTGAGAGGTAATCGTTTGCTGTAAATTTTAAAGTTTGTACTTGGCGCTCGGTCTCGTATAACGAAGAAACTGCCTCAAACAACTTTGGGGTTGAAGTTTCAGTGCGAATCACAGAATTAACCAACTGCTGAATTTGAAGATCAAAGCTTTGCGATGCATAAAATTGCTCTTCATTCATTCCGTTATTGGCCAGAAGTTGCTTAAAACGATCATTATCAAAACTGCCGTCTGTTTTGTATAGCGCCCGGATTTGTGGAATATTTTGCAAGCTTTTAACAAGAGTTTCTTGATTAATTCTTAGTCGCAGATCATTGACAGCAAAACCCAAAAGGCGTTGTTGCAACAATTCATCCAACACAGCATTGCGAAAAGCAGGACTTTGTGCAATTTGAGCATTTCCGCCGATGCGATCGGCTTGACGTTTTGCAGCTGCATCTACTTCTTGAGTTGTAATGGCTTTTCCATTTACTTTAATGAGGTCCGTCTCTTTATCCATGAACCCTGAATAGCTCGATATTCCAAACATCATGAATGAAGGGACAATAAACAGCATTAATACAAGCTGTAATATTCTTTGGTGCTTACGTACTGAATCAAACATTTAGGAATCTGCCGAAGTGGAATCGAGTTATTAAGTAAATGAAAGCTAAGTGTAGTTGATCTAATTAATGGACTAGGTTAATTGCTAGGCGCATAGGCTAGATATTCTGCTATTGGGGAAGATTGGGAAACTGGTGGGTGCTGACGGGATCGAACCGCCGACATTCTGCGTGTAAGGCAGACGCTCTACCATCTGAGCTAAGCACCCCAAAATAATTCAAACGAGATTGTAACCTGAGTCATAAATAAAGTGGGAATTCATTCAATGTACTACTGAAATCATTCACTTAGTGAACTCCAATTTATTAACAAATCAATGCTTGAGCGTATCACTGCCGGTTACTTTTTCGCTTACTTTAGCTGCTTCTGCGGCTTTATTTGCCAATTCCTCAGGAGTTAGGTCAGGGAGAGCTTCAGGTTTTCTTTCCAAAGCCAGCTCTAAAACATTATCAATCCATCGAACGGGAATTATTTCGATTGCATTTTTAACATTGTCTGGAATATCAATTAAATCTTTAACGTTTTCCTCAGGAATTAAGGCTAGCTTAATACCTCCGCGATGGGCGGCTAATAATTTTTCTTTTAAGCCTCCTATGGGAAGAACCTCCCCTCGCAATGTGATTTCACCAGTCATGGCTACATCTGATCTAACTGGGATACCAGTGAGCACAGAAACCAATGCTGTTGTGATCGCAATACCGGCGGATGGACCATCTTTTGGAGTTGCCCCCTCTGGAAAGTGTATGTGGATATCTTTCTTCTCAAAGGCTTCATCAGCGATACCAAGTCTGCGAGATCTTGAGCGGACAACCGTACGCGCAGCTTCAACCGATTCTTTCATAACATCCCCAATCGAACCCGTTCTAGTAATAACCCCTTTTCCAGGCATTACCGCTGCTTCTATCGTGAGAAGATCGCCGCCTACCTCAGTCCATGCTAGACCAGTAACTTGGCCAATCTGGTTTTCTTTGGGAGCCAGACCAAAGTCATACATACGAACGGATAGGAATACATCAAGATTTTCTGCATTTACTGTGATTGGAGCAATGCTTTTTTTAAGCAGAAGCAGTTTGACAACTTTACGGCAAATTTTATTAATTTCACGCTCTAATGAGCGAACTCCAGCTTCTCGAGTGTAGTAACGGATTATATTTCGTATCGCACTCTCTTCAATTTTTAACTCGTCTTTTTTTAGACCATTGTTCTTGGTTTGTTTGGGCACCAAGTAATTAATTGCTATGCTTGTCTTTTCATCTTCAGTGTATCCAGCAAGCCTAATAATTTCAAGGCGATCCATTAGCGGCCCAGGAATATTTAAAGAATTAGCTGTAGCAACAAACATCACATCCGAAAGATGAAAATCA
>CAIKFU010000074.1 GCA_903826775.1 uncultured beta proteobacterium
CGAGAAAAATGTCTCGATGAAAATGTCGCAAGCGATTATTGACGGCACGATTGAGCAGTGCACCAAGGACGGCTACAAGGTTTCGGTGGTCATTGTTGATTTCGCCGGGCTCGTGCATGCCTCACTTCGCGGCGACGGCACCAATCCGCACACCATGGAATTCGCTCGCAAGAAGGCTTATACGGCCCGCACGCGCGGCCAGACTTCGCTGGAATTCATGAAGCTGACCGACAATCCCGCCAATGCGTACTTGCGCCAGATCCCCGATGTGGTGGCCGTTGGCGGCGGGGTCCCGATCAAGATCGGCAACATGACGATCGGCGGGGTGGGCGTGTCCGGCGCTCCCGGTGGCGAGAAGGATGAAGTCTGCGCCTTAGCCGGCATCGCCAAAGTGGCCGACCAGCTGAAATAAATAAGGCCGATGGCGACGTCGAAGGGTTAGCAGCCCTTCACCCCAACTAAGCCTCGCAGGTAAAAATCGACCCACAGCAGACGCTCAATTCATTTTACAAAGAAGGCAATACCCACTTAGTGAAAGCCTAACCTTTCTCGCCATAAAATCGTATCTGATTTCGTCCCGCGTCCTTAGCTTGATACACTGCCAAATCCGCCCGCTTCATCAATTCTTGCTTGTCAGCTTCATCATTAAAGAAAACCAATACCCCAATGCTTACTGTACAACTGTGTTCAATCACCAAGGAAGAAGCATCTTCGTTGTGCATGTGAAGTACATAAGTTTCTGATAAGCTGCTTCGAATCTTTTCTGCAACCGTTTTTGCCTGTGACAAGGAGTCTGATTTATCTGGACTTAATTCACCAAGAAAGACAATAAATTCGTCGTCGCCAAAGCGTGCAACAGTATCCATTTCACGCACGCATTTTTTAAGGCGTTCTGCAACTTGAATCAACAATAAGTCGCCTACCATATGCCCATGTAAATCGTTGAGCGGCTTAAAGTTGTCCAGATCCAAAAACATCAATGCGCCATAACACTTACTGCGTTTGCTGATAGCAATGCCTTGTGTAAGTCGGTCATTTAATAGACTGCGATTGGGAAGATCGGTCAGTGCATCATAAAATGCCAAATTGTGCACTTGATCTTCAAGCTCTTTTTGCTTCGTGACATCAATAAAATTGGATAGGTAATGCGTGACTACACCTGCATCATCTTTAACTGCAGTAATGGTGATGCTGATCACATAGAGTTCGCCGTTCTTGCGTCGATTCCATATCTCCCCTGCCCAAAAACCTGAACGAAAAATGTTTTCCCACATGACCTTGTAAAACTCTTTTTTGTGTATGTCTGAGCTCAGTAACCTGGGGGTGGATCCAATAGCCTCTTCTTTGCTATACCCAGTGATCGCAGTAAATGCCTCATTGACACGTAAAATGCATTTATGGGTGTCCGTAATGGTAATACCTTCTTGCGTATTAAACGCGATAGCGGAGATACGGGCTTCATTTTCCGATTCTTTACGCTCATGAATATCAAAGCACACGCCGTTGTAGCCCAGAAATGTCCCTTCGGGGTCGAATACCGGGGTTCCAGAATCGAGTTTCCAACGGTATTGCCCGTCCGACCTGCGTAAACGGTATTCCAAAAGAAACTCCTCGTGCGCATGAAAATGCTTGAGGTATAGGTCGATGCAGCGCTGTAAGTCTTGCGGATGGACGCCTTCTGTCCAGCCGTTGCCAATTTCTTGCTCCATGGTACGACCTGTAAATTCAAGCCACCCGCGGTTGAACCAGTTGCAAAGACCGTCTATTCCAGCCATCCATATCAATGCAGGAGAGTTGTCAGCAGCATCACGAAACTCAATTCTTACGCCAGGTAATGGGGGAAAACTATTTGGAGGGCTATTCATTAGGTGGAGGGCTATTATTCATTAGGCTAATTATATTAAATCACAGTCGATTCCCACCTCAAATGACTACTTTTGCAGAAAGGTAAATGGTAAGAAACAATTTCCACATGCCTCAAAATGGCCAAACTGAGTCTACTTAATGAAGTTTTAGCCTCAGCCTGTTATGGGGGCATAGTACAACCCCTTATCCTAGCTAAGTCTCGCTGGCAAAAAACGACCTTAAAGGACGTTCATTAAAAATACAATTGATTATTTTGTTTTTGATACTTGTCGGTTTTGGCAGGCCTTGATTGCTCCCATGTCAGACATGCCGCGACCTGCCATGCATCGATCAAATTGAACTTGATTGATTAGCCTCGGCTTTGATTCCTCGATTCCGAATATCTGATATGCGTAAACAACCACTGCCGTCAAACAAAGAAATAGACCGAAAAGAAGTATTCTCACCAAACCCTCCTCATCTATATAGATTTAGCTATCCAAATAAATTGAACGCGATAGAAATCATTAGAAAAGTTCGTCGTCTGGTAGGTTCCCCGGCCATGGAACTCAATGCGGTTCTTTAGGTAGGAATCTTTGCGCACCAATACTTTCGACATTGGATTGCCCTTTACAGAGCGGCAAATAAAGCTGTTCTTGTTGCTACAAGTTAGTTATTATATTTATAATTAAATAAATATCAAGATCTTTCTTGCACAACTTAGGTGCGCGTAATGGGATGGACCGCTATCAGACGGCGGGCAGACTATCACCCTACTAATAGCCCTCAGTCGTCATCCGCCCCATTACTGTGGGTCGCCAAAAAGTAAAAAGCTGCCCGAAGGGCAGCTTTAAATAATACAAATAAAACCAATTAAGCAGCTTTGCGGCCTTTTGCAGCTGGCTTAGCTACAACATATTCGCCTTGAATGTTTGCTAAAGCAGCATCAACACTCTTTTCAAAGTTAGCGAACGCGTCATTTGCGGTTGCGCGAACTTGATCAAACTGTTTCAGCGAAGCTTCAAATGCAGTATTGAATGCCGATACAAATGCCTCGGAACCAGCAGGTGCAGTTTTTGTGGCTTCTTTAACAAACTTAACTAAATCATCACGTGCATCA
>CAIKFU010000075.1 GCA_903826775.1 uncultured beta proteobacterium
CTATGCTCACTTCGCGGAAAAATCCGTTTTGCTAAACGATAAAGAGGGCCAGCAAACCACTCAGTATCAATATAGATAATTTCATTATTCCCTGAAAGAGCACCCATCTTCTCTATAGCAAAACGATTTCGAATATGCGTAACCAATGTCACCTGATTAGTCTGACTTAGCCTGATAAACCACTCCCATCCAATTTGGGAAACGGACCCCATCCCAGGTCCACATTGATACGCAATTAGTAGAATTTTTGCATACATTATTGCCTCTATTTTATTAATGCGCGCGCTGGGATGCCAACTGCAAGCATTCCACTAGATATGTTTTTTGTAACGACTGCATTTGCGCCAATTACCGCGCCATCGCCTATCTTCACACCCGCCAAAATAGTCACTCCACGTCCAATCCAAACATTATTTCCAATCTCAATAGGATTGGAAGCGTGCCCAGAATCTCGAACCAATACATCAGGACCATATAAGTGATTGGCATCGCGAATGCTTACATATTCGCCAATCATAGAACCCTTCCCTATTCGGATCCTTGCAAAGGAAACAATATGAACACCACTTGAAATTACTACATCATCGCCAATAATGATTTCACCCTGATCTTGTGTTTCCAAATATAAATCGCGGTAAAGGTATAGGTTTCGACCCAAATGAATGTTTTTTGTACCATGTAGCTCCGGTACACCTAAAATCACCACCGAACTATCTACATTTGTCAAAGCAGTCCTAAGGCAGGCAAATGCCCACATCCTTTGCCAACTAGGTCCTAGACGCGTATATAGATAAGCCAGTGGTAATAAGCAATTAGCTAAGAATTTTTTCAAAGGTTCTTTCGATAAGACTTATATGGCTATGAATCTTTATATTGAATTAACTTTTGCCTAACTCCAAGCAGCGCATTCCAATGCCATGCAATTTGACCAAATAAAATGGGAATTTGTTGAAAATGGCTATGTACTGCGTACATCCAACAAGTTGAAGCATTGTCCGATTTCCAGGCACAGCGTTTTGCCGTCCTTGCTATCAGCATCAAAACAAATGCTACCTCAATAAACGCTATTAAATAAGACTGTGGGGAGGAGAATAAAAATAGGGTGAGAATTACGACGCAGGGTAAAAGCAATAATCCACCACCATGTATAAAGTTACGACGAGAATCTCTAAGCCATAGGGGGTCTGTTGTATTTCGAAATCGCGCAGAAACTTCTGCATACGCATGTCCTGCCCTAAAGGCTCTGCGCCAATATGCTCGAAAAGACTTTACTGCTAAATCATGCAAAGTCATCGGGGTGTCAATATGTTTAATAATATAACTTTTAGCCCTAATCCTGCGACACATCTCAGGCTCTTCACCTGCAATTAATTGCTCATCAAAGCCATCCACCAACTCCAGCACCTTTCGCAAGATTAAGGCGTCACCACCGCAAAATTCAGTTTCTCCGGGCGGATATACCCAATCTAAATCCAATACTCGAACGTAAATAGACTGAAAAGGATCTACCTCCCTTCGATGCCCCCAAACTATAGCCACTGCGTCATTAGAAAATTGGCTTAATGCCTGATCAATAAAACTCTGATCTAATAAAGTATCTCCGTCTAAAAATAAAACGTATTTTCCGGAGGAAGCCCTCCATCCAGCATTTCTAGCAATTGCTGCCGAAGGACGACTAGGATTAATTCGTATTACTTTGGCTCCTAGCGATGATGCAGATTCAGGACTGCCGTCAGAAGAATTTGTATCAACATATATCACTTCAGTTAAAAATTTATCTGAAGTGATATTTTGTATGGACTTCAAGCAAGCCAGCAAACGCTGACCTTCATTTTTTCCGATCACAACGACCGAAACAAGTGGCATCAACCCAATGCGCGTATCTGACATGCTCGGTTACCGCCATTTCGTTTTGCCAAAAACACCGCCTGATCAGCATTAGTAAAAAAATCATCCGCACTTAATTCATAATCGACCAATGATGCTATCCCCAGGGAAGCAGTAAGCTTCGCTGAACCACCCCCCTCAATTGGTATTTGCATGTTTGCAATCGCAAGTCGTAAGCGCTCAGCAACAATTTGAGCCTGCTGCGCATCCGTTTCGGGCAATAAAATTCCAAATACGGATTCCCCAGTCCGAGCCATAACATCCGGCTCTCGTAGTAAAGCTAACGATACATGAGTTAGTTTTTGTAAGGCTTTATCACTAACTTCATGACCATACTTCTCATTAAAGACTTTAAAACCATCTGGATCTATCATGATCAGCGAACAAATTAATTTATTGCGTTTGGATCTCAATAACTCCTTCTCTACAAGCCCAAAGAAAAAATGGAAATTAGGTAATTCCGTTAACGTATCGGTTTGTGTTTTCTGAGAGAACCGTTTCTCAAAAAGCTTTCTTTCGGTAATATCGTTAAACAGAACGACAAAACAATCTCGCGAGTTGCTATATACAAATAGAGAAAGCCAGATCCTTCTTACAGCAAAGTATCTTTCCAATCTTTGGGTTTGACCTGTCGATGCAACCCATCCAAAAGTCTGAATTAGATTTCGATCGGTTTCACGAAGTCCAAGACTTAACTCTGACCCCGACTTTCCAATTACATTATGGAGCTTTGTCAATTGCTCAAACGCCTCATTAACTGCCAAATAGACGAAGTCAACTGGCTCGTTATCTTTATAGAGAATCTTGCAGTAAGCCATCCCGCACGACATATCCTTAAACATGTCGTTATACATTCCTGTATCAGGAAATAAGTCGTCTTTCACTTTCGGAGCAGCTACCATCCCACCTTCTCTCAATACATCTGATCAATACCCCATTTTAGCCATCTTCTATTAGTAAAAATAGTATTAATAGAAGACATTCGACGCAAATCTTTACCCGGAATCACTATTCACTTAGAATTAAGAAAAGAGCATAGCACTTAAACTACCTGAAAAGCCATCTTGAATTCGTCCCGCCCCACTCCTAGCCCAACTCCGGCCAACATTCATAAAGAAGCGTTAGGGACGCTAGATGCTGCGGGCTTGACTCTTGACATAAATTACCAAGGAATTAGCGCTTCAGCTTGGAAATTGCTATTTTCCAGGGCGAAAAAGGCTGGTCTAAGCGAATTCATTACTGATATGTTTACAGGCAAAGTAGTCAATGCTAGCGAGCGACGACCTGCACTTCATTCAGCTCTTCGCAATCTTTTAAAAAAACCGATTCTAGTCGGTGGTGAAGATGTAATGCCTGCGGTGTCGGATGTTTGGAGGCGTATCGAAAGACTTTGCAATAAATGGGTTGGAATTACCGATGTCATTCACATAGGCATTGGCGGATCGGATTTTGGTCCTAGGTTGATTGTTGAAGCCTTAGCTCATGTACCTGACATTAACAGCCGCGGAATGCGCATGCATTTCCTAGCCAATATCGACACATCTGAATTGGCGCGCATCTTAAATAGAGCGCAACCCAATAGTACACGCATCATTATCGTATCCAAGACATTTACAACGCTTGAAACAATGATGAATGCTAGGGCTGTAGTTGATTGGATGAAAGCCAACAACTGCACAAAATCACAGATTGCACATTCTCTGATAGCCGTGACAACCAATATCTCTGCAGCGAAAGAATTTGGCGTAAAAATGGAGAATATTTACCCTTTTTGGAATTGGGTAGGCGGTAGGTTTTCTGTGTGGTCAGCTGTTGGCTTGCCAATTGCCCTGCAATACGGCTTTGAAACCTTCAAAAGGTTCTTGGAAGGAGCCCAAGCAATGGACATCCATTTCCAAACAACCCCTTTTGAAGAAAATCTTCCTGTCATAATGGCTTTAGCGCTCGTATACCAACAAGAAAAACGCAAAATTAAATCTTACGCTGTAATTCCATATGCTGACGCATTAAACCTATTCCCAACTTGGCTTCAACAATTGGACATGGAAAGCCATGGAAAGAGTGTTGGTCGTGACGGAAATCGTGTTCAACTATCCTCACCCGTAGTCTTCGGCAGCGCAGGCTGCAATGCTCAACATTCATTTTTTCAATTGCTACACCAAGGCGGCGACATTATTCCCATTGACTTTATAGTCGTACGCGAACCTATGAGCAATCTCCCTGAAGCGTCAGCCCATCACCGTGCTTTACTTGCAAATTGTTTAGCGCAAGCACAAGCTTTAAGCCATGGAAAAGAAGCCGACAATCCAAATGAAGTCTACCCAGGCAAGCGCCCAAGCAGCCTTCTCGTTCTCCCAAAATTAAATGCCTATTTTTTAGGCGCGCTCTTAGCGCTTTATGAGAATCGAGCCGCAACCCTCGGAGTATTGTGGAATATCAATACTTTTGACCAGCCTGGGGTCGAATTAGGAAAAGTACTGGCCAAGCCAATTGAGGCTGCGCTAAATAGCAAATCACCCTCTATAAAAGCTACTGAGGGTATTGACTCAATTACAGCTGAACGCATCAATTACTTAATTTCATAATACTAAATACACAGCTTGATAACTAATTACCAAATCTATTCTATGGTTAAGAATTACTCAAAGGAGTCATTAAATGTTGCTGTCTAAATCCATTTTTAAAGCGTACGATATTCGGGGCATTATCGATGAAACCCTTAATGCTGATATAGCCCATCTGATTGGCCAAGCCTTTGGCACTGAAGTGCTTAATTTAGGCGAAACTGAAATCGTCATAGGTCGCGATGGACGCGTTTCCGGACCGGATTTAATCGAGGGATTAACTAAGGGATTGATTTCGACTGGGGTTAACGTGATTAATCTTGGTATGGTCGCCACACCCATGGTTTACTTCGGAACCAATCAAAGCATTAACGGGAAAAAACCCAAATCAGGAATTATGATTACTGGTAGCCATAACCCACCGAACTATAACGGTTTTAAAATGGTCCTTGGTGGCGCAGCAATTTATGGAGAACAAATTCAAGATTTATATAAGCGTATACAAAAGAAAGAATTTGCAATTGCAAACTCCCCAGGAGAAAGCGTCAACTTCGATATATTTTCCTTGTATTTAGAAAGAATTACTAGCGATGTAAAGCTAGCCAAACCCATGAAAATTGCGATAGATTGTGGAAATGGCGTTGGCGGCGCGTTTGCCGGAAAACTTTTTAGAGCTCTTGGTTGTGAGGTTGAAGAACTCTTTTGTGATGTAGATGGCACCTTTCCAAACCACCATCCAGATCCAGCTCACCTAGAAAATTTACAAGACCTGATCGAAAACTTAAGAACCACTGACAATGAATTAGGGCTTGCATTTGATGGTGACGCCGACCGGTTAGGAGTTGTTACCAAAGACGGTCAAGTAATTTTTCCAGACCGGCAAATTATGCTTTTTGCAAAAGATGTTTTAAGTCGACACCCTGGGGGGCAGATAATTTATGACGTCAAATGCACTCGCAACTTGGCGCCCTGGGTAATACAGCACGGCGGCGAACCTGTTATGTGGAAAACCGGTCATTCCTTAGTAAAAGCAAAACTTAAAGAAACGGGAGCACCACTTGCCGGTGAAATGAGCGGGCATATCTTCTTTAAAGATCGTTGGTTTGGATTTGACGATGGGCTCTATACCGGCGCCCGATTGCTTGAAATCCTTAGTAAGGAAAAGGATCCGAATGCAATTCTCAACAACCTCCCCAATGCCATTTGCACACCAGAGTTGCAAGTTTCCTGCTCCGAAGGGGAGCCATTTACAATTTTGGAATCCATCAAAGCAAATGCACTTTTCCCAAGTTCAGAATCCATCAATACCATTGATGGGGTACGAGTTGAGTATGCCGACGGTTTTGGTCTTGCTAGACCATCCAATACTACGCCCGTAGTAGTTATGCGATTTGAAGCAGATAGCGAAAAAGCGATTAAGCGAATACAAGAGGAATTTAAAATTGCGTTGCTTGCTGCAAAGCCTGACGCCAAAATGCCTTTTTAGAAATGCCAGTTTGACGCAAACTAAAGCGACGTGATTTACATATTATTATTCAAGAAGGGAATCCATTTAAAAGAAATGCCGCTTCTTGAATTTATTTTATGCAGCTTGTAGCCTACAACAGAGTCTTGGGATTAGTACACCTTGTAAGGAAGAAATTTACCCGATAGAACAACCTGTACTCGATCGCCTTTTGGATCTGGCTCACGTTGAATATCCATTGAAAAATCAATGGCGCTCATAATTCCATCTCCGAATTCCTCATGAATTAATTCCTTAATCGTTGTACCGTAAACACTAACAATCTCATACCAGCGATAAATCAATGGATCTGTAGGAACCTGACTTGGTAAAGATCCTTTATAAGGGACGATTTGCAACCAAGCCAACTCTTCATCCGTTAAATCAAACAGTATTCCCGCTTTTTCTGCTTGAGCTTTCGTAAAAGTCATTTGACCCAAACAGGCAGCAGTAACCCACTCCTTTGACTCTCCAATTTCTGTTGCAATAGAACCCCACTTCAGGCCTTTTCGTACCTTGGTTTCAATTATTTTTTTTGTTACTAGCGCGCGATCCATTGTTACTCCTTAAAAGATATATAAGAACAATTCAAAATTACCAATTCAAAATACTCAATAAATACCAGGCTTAACCAGTAAAGGCTCAAACCCTTTTAACTCATTAGCCATTTCCGTTGCCTGCCAATGCTTAGATCGATTTACCAAAAAATCAACCAGATGATTTCTCATTGGATAATACATAGGATCATGATGAAGGCTTGCTCGTTTTCTATTCTTTGGCAAGGTGTTAATTACGATTTCGGCAATCCGCGCGTTTGGCCCATTGCTCATCAGCATAATTTTGTCAGATAACAAAATTGCCTCGTCAACATCATGAGTAATCATAAAAACGGTTTGTTGAGTTTCGCTACAAATCTTTAGTAACTCATCCTGAATAACGCCACGAGTTAAGGCATCTAGGGCTCCAAAAGGCTCATCGAGTAAAAGCATTTTTGGCTCTATAGAAAAGGCTCGGGCAATGCCCACTCTTTGTTTCATACCGCCAGAAAGTTCCGACGGTTTTTTATTTTCCGCATTTACTAGACCTACCATCTCAAGATATTTCTTGGCATGCTCCGAAATCTTCGCTCTAGACCACTCGGGAAACTTTGATTTGACTGCAAAACATACGTTTTCAAGTACAGTCATCCATGGCATTAAAGCATGGCCTTGAAATACCACGCCACGCTCCAAGCTTGGCCCCTTGATCTCACGACCCAACATAATTGCGTATCCTGAACTCGCTTCTTCCAGCCCGGCTAGCACGTTTAATATAGTTGTTTTCCCGCAGCCTGAATGCCCTATGATGCAAACAAACTCACCGCGATCTATTTCAAAATTAATACCCTCAAATACAGGCGGCGCACCAACTTTATAGCTCTTACTAAGGTTTTCAACCTTTAAAAAATTATTTTCAATCTGCATAAGAAACCACTTTCTGAAGCTTTCCAAATAAGACATCAAGCAACATACCTACAATTCCAATTAATAGAATCGCAAAAATTACACTTGATAACGATAAGTTATTCCATTCATTCCATAGGAAGTATCCAATACCAGTCCCTCCAACAAGCATCTCAGCTGCGACAATAACCAACCAAGCGATACCCATTGAAATTCGCATTCCAGTCAAAATGGTTGGAGCTGCAGCAGGCAAAATTACCAGAAATGCCTTACGCCAATGATTAACTTCAAGTGTTTTTGAAACGTTCAACCACTCCTTACGAACGTTTGCAACTCCAAACGCGGTATTAATAAGCATTGGCCAAACTGAACAAATAAAAATAACAAAAATTCCCGATATTGATGAGTCCTTGATGGTGTACAGCGCAATAGGCATCCATGCTAATGGAGATATTGGTTTTAATAGTTGAATAAACGGATTAAATGCTTCATATGCAAGTGGCGACATTCCGATTAAAAACCCAAACGGTAGTGCAACCACAAGCGCAAGCAAAAAACCTAAGGCGACACGCCCTAATGAGTAAGCAAGCTGGATTCCAATGCCTTTGTCATTTGGACCATTATCATAAAAGGGATGCGATAGCTGCTTATAGATGGTCGCACCCATTTGAGTTAACGTAGGAAATCCAGTTTTTTGAACTGCTTCAGCACCCTTCCCCATTAGATCGTTGTACTCAGCAGACCCAGATGAAGCCGGTGCTGGAGGTACATACTTTGGCACAGTAGCAACATGCCACAAAAATAATGCAAGAAATAGGATAAATGCGGACAACATAAATCCTTTAATCTTGATTGGTAGAGTTTTCATTTAAGCGCCTAGGGTATTAAGATTTCATAACTGGAAAAGTTTTCAGGTAAGCTGCGGCCTGATTTGGATCAAACTCTTTGCCCATAATTTTTACTTTCTTATATCCAGATTTTGCTTGCTCTGGAATGTTAATGTTGGTTTCAGCCATATACTTTTTTGCATCCGTCATAAGAAACACTTTTTCTGAAATGTCTTTGTAATTCACATCACCCTTTATGTATCCCCAACGTTGCATTTGAGTTAGCATCCAAGTGGCCATTGAATACCACGGGATAGGATTGAAATCAATACGATCAGGCACGTTTTGAACATTACCCAAACCATCCGCAAACTTGCCCGTTAAAACCTGCATAACAACCGTTTCAGGCTGATTCAAATAGTTCGGGGTTGAGATAACTTTTGCAATCAATGGCCTGTTTACAGGATCTCTAGCCATTGTTGAAGCGTTTAATACCGCGCGATATAGAGCTGCAAATGTATTTGGATTTTTCTTAATAAATTCTTCTGAAGTTCCAAAAGCACAGCATGGATGACCATCCCAAATTTCCTTGGTCAATATATGTATAAAACCGACTTCATCATATACGGCGCGTTGGTTAAATGGATCGGGGCCTAAAAACCCATCAATATTCCCAGCCCTTAAATTGGCAACCATTTCTGGTGGAGGCGTCACGCGAATTTGGATATCCTTATCCGGATCCAACCCCGATTGAGCAACATAATAACGAAGTAAAAAATTATGCATCGAGTATTCAAATGGAACAGCAAATTTCATACCCTTCCATAATTTGGGGTCCCGCTTATCTTTATGTTTATTAGCCAGGGTAATTGCCTGACCGTTTACATTTTGAATGGTTGCCACTTTCATAGGTGTTGGATCTGACCCCAGACCCATTGACATTGATATTGGCATTGGCGAAAGGAAATGGGATGCATCATGCTCTTTATTTAGCATCTTGTCCCTAATCAATGCCCATCCTGCAGTTTTATTTAAGGTTACATTTAGGCCTTGTTTTTTATAAAACCCTAACGGATCGGCCATGATAAGTGGGGTTGCGCAAGTTATCGCAATAAATCCAATTTTTAAATCCGGTTTTTCAAGTGGCGACTTTTCTTGTGCCATAGCCTGCAACGACCCGACTGGAAGCATCCCAGAAATCGCACTCATTGCCCCACCAGCGCCTACTGCCTTTAAAAAAGCTCTTCGGCGACTTTCTTCGGGAAATAATGCTTTTACAAGACTTGCCTCTACAAAATCAGCGCTAATTTTTTCTTCATTAACCTTAAACTCTCGATCTTGCACATGCTCATCATCCGAAGTATGTTGACCACAACTACAACGGTTTCTAAATAATGGCCTATCAAGATCAAATGGGCGAAATGTATTCATGATTTTTCCTTAAATAATTACATTGCAGTTGCGTGTTTTAAAAACGTCGTGACTCTATCAGTTGTATTTAAGCGGTTTAATTTTTTTGCCACCTTTCTGTATACTTCCCCAACCATCACAATCACGGGACTCTTATCAGAAAAGTGATGATGGGCATCCCCGTCGAGAAGCCCGCCTAAATCACAAGAAAAAAATCGTTGCGTCGGTAAGCTAACGGACTCCACCAAACACACGGGTGTATCCATGGAATACCCCTGAATCAAAAGAGTATTTGCGATCATAGTTAACTGGTCTCGACCCATGTAATATATTGAAGTAGGACTATCCGGGTATGCGCAGCGACTTGGCATGGTTGTCAAAGTGAGGGTGCGACTAATCTCTCTAGAGGTGGGCGGTTGCTTTAGTTCTGCCGAAGCTGCCAAAGCAGTAGTGATACCCGGAACCACCTCGAAATAGACCCCCGCTTCATCTAAAGCATCAATTTCCTCTTGCGCACGACCAAAAACTAGTGGATCGCCGCCTTTTAGTCTGACAACCACTTTATATTTCAGTGCCGCATCAACTAGTTGCTTATTAATGAAACGCTGAGAGGTGGAGTGACTCCCGCAACGCTTTCCAACTTGCACAAGATTGGTGCTTGTACACCAATCCAACATCGTGGGATTAATCAACGCATCATAAAAAACAATGTCAGCCTTACCCAAAAGATGGGCGCCACGGACGGTTATTAGATCTTCGGCGCCCGGCCCTGCACCAATTAGATACACTCCGGGCTTTACAGTAGAAGCCTTTGTATATCTGAGAGAAAGATCTGTATTTGATTCCATGCCTTATTTTTACCAGTAACAAATGGTTCTAAAAGTAGGCTATGCACCAAAAAATTTAGGATGCAGATTTCATGCACCAATTTAAATAACATATTTTATTTTCCGATTTATAGCTTCCTTATCGTTAACTATCGATTAAAGGAGAATTTGCATGGAAACAATCAACGAGAGCGCCATTCCTTTGGATGACCATTCCAACACTACTGACTGTCAGCCAAATTCATCACGCCGCAAAATCATCCAATCCATTGGATCCGCAAGCATCTTATCGCTTATTGATCCGCTAATAAAAGCAGGCGCCTGGGCAGCCGGCTCCGATGCTCCAGAAAAAACCGACGTCAAGATTAGCTTTATTGCATTAACTGATTGCTCATCCGTTGTAATGGCTAGTCATCTGGGTTTAGATAAAAAATATGGCATCAAAATCACACCAATCAAGGAAGCTTCATGGCCAGCTATTCGCGATAAGTTGGTAAACGGCGAAAACGACTTTTCCCACATTCTTTATGGGCTTGTATATGGTCTGCAAATGGGAATCGGTGGACAACAAAAAGACATGTCTATCCTTATGTCACTCAATAATAATGGGCAAGCAATTACATTATCTAAAGCGCTTTATCAAAAAGGCGTAACCGATGGCGCTAGCTTGAAAGCCCTAATGGATAAGGAAAAAAGGGACTACACATTTGCTCAGACATTTCCCACTGGGACCCATGCCATGTGGATCTACTATTGGCTGGCTTATTACGGTATCAATCCCTTTAAGGATGCCAAAATCATTACCGTTCCCCCGCCACAAATGGTTGCCAATATGCGCAGTGGAAACATGGATGGATACTGCGTTGGTGAACCTTGGAACGCACGCGCAATTATTGATGGTATAGGCTTCACAGCAACAACCACTCAGGCAATCTGGCAAGACCATCCCGAAAAAGCGCTAGGCACAACTGCCGAATTTGCAAAGAAATACCCCAACACCTGTCGTGCAGTTACATCAGCAATTTTAGAAGCTGGAAAGTACATTGATGCCTCAACAACAAATAAGCACGAAACTGCTGAAGTGGTATCAGCAGCATCTTTTGTCAACACAGACGTCAACGTAATCCAAGACCGCATGATGGGCCGCTATAACAATGGAATTGGAAAAACTTGGGATGATCCACATGCAATGAAGTTCTATAACGAAGGACTCGCAACCTTCCCATACCTATCGGATGGAATGTGGTTCATGACACAACACAAGCGCTGGGGGTTGTTAAAAGAACATCCTGACTATTTGGCAGTCGCTAAAAAAGTGAATAATATAGCGATCTACAAACAAGCTGCCGATGCAACCAAGACTCCTGTTCCAAAAAGTGAAATGCGCTCTAGTAAACTTTTTGATGGTGTTGTTTGGAATGGCTCAAACCCCCAAGCATATGCCGATAGTTTTAAGATAAAAGCATGAACAAGCAAAAACTTGTCATGATTGGTAATGGGATGGCCGGTGTCAGGACCATTGAGGAGTTGCTAAAACTTGATCCAAATCTTTATGACATCACAATTTTTGGTTCCGAGCCCCATCCAAATTACAACAGAATCCTACTTTCACCCGTTCTAGCAGGCGAACAAACTATTGAGCAGATTATTCTCAATGACTTGGAGTGGTACAAGACTAACGGAATTCATCTGCATATTGGTAAAACGGTTACAAAAATTGACCGCAAAGAAAGATCCGTAACCGCCGATGACGGCACCAAAGTGCGCTACGATAGACTGCTTTTGGCAACCGGATCATC
>CAIKFU010000076.1 GCA_903826775.1 uncultured beta proteobacterium
AATAAGGTGTAATTTTTGAATTGTTTTATTGAATTGAGCTAATGTGAGAGGTTTTTCAGGCCCTGTAAAAAAGGCTTGCGGCTTCGGTTCAGTAAGATAGGCAGCTATTCCGGGAAGTAACAGTTTGCCGGTATTAAGTTTGAGTTTTTTGAGGTGATTTTCTAACTGTAAAATCAATTCATTCGGTAAATTTTCTGGCTGTCGAATGGCTTTTTGCATTGGATCGGCATAGTGTTTCTCTAATTCTGGCATTCCCTCAAGCATTTCCGCTAGGTGCCATAACCCTTCCTGGAGCAGCTCTTTGTAGGATGTTGCACGAAACCCAACAGACCAAGTTTGACAACCAGCATCTAAAGAAATCCCATCATGTGCTACATGTGGTGGAAGGTAGAGCATGTCCCCTGGTTCTAGGACCCATTCTTGCTCAGGTTGGAAGTTTTTGAGTATTTTTAGGGGGAGTTTCGGATTTAAGCTGAGATCGGCTTGTTCTGAAATTCGCCAAAGGCGACGACCAGACATTTGGATGAGAAACACATCATACGAATCGAAGTGGGGTCCAACACCCCCTCCCGGACCAGCTACGCTAATCATTAGGTCGTCAAGGCGCGCATCCGGAATAAACCTAAACCAGGAGAGAACTTTAGCTGCGCTCGAGTGCCTGGCTTCCATTCCCTGCAAAAGCAAGGTCCAGTTTGGAGAGTGGATCGATGGAATATCCTTTTTCTTAAAAGGCCCATTGCAATACCCCCAGGGTTTGGACTTAATGATACGATTTTGCTCATCGGCATCATTAGCCATGGCAAATAGTTCTTCATGTGAAATCGGGCTTCCAAGAACCTGTCCGTTTGTTGATGCCATATCAAAGGCTGGTATTGCTTTTTTGACGAGGAGGGGTTTTTTGTGCCAATATTCGCGCATAAAGTCTTTTGGGCTTCTTCCTCCAAATAAGGCCCATGGGAGATTGATTGGTAGCGAATTTGGTGCTTCGGGTGGTTGATATGGTTTGCTAAAGTAAAATGTGCTCATATAAGGAACATAGTAAAACTAAGGTTTAACGAATTACGTATGAAGATTGAAAAAAATACCATCGTATCCCTCCGGTATAAATTGACCGATGCTCAAAATAATGTAATCGAGGAACCCGATTCCCCGATGGTATACCTCCATGGCGGTTATGAAGGCACTTTTCCAAAAATCGAAACTTTATTGGATGGCCAGGATGTGGGTTTTGAAACTACTGTTCAGCTTGAGCCAAGCGAGGCATTTGGAGAGTACGACCCCGAATTGTTGAAAATCGAACCTAGAACGCGGTTTCCTGAGCCCCTAGAGGTTGGAATGCAGTTTGAGGGGGTTCCTGAAAGCAATTCAGGTGAGCATGAACTGAAGGGTTTGGAGGCCGAATCCGATAATCATGAGGAGTTTGATGATGATGGTGATAATGATTTGCCTTTAATTTATACGGTTACCGATGTTGCTGATAATCAAGTCGTCCTAGATGGGAATCATCCTTTAGCTGGAATGGCTTTGCGTTTTTGGATACAAGTTCAAGAAGTACGGGCTGCAACCGAGGATGAGATTGATAATCGCCATCCTTATGGGGTTGAGAGTTTTACATTTGGGATGCCCAATGATGACGATGACGAGGACTTGGATGAGCTAATTGGTGCTGCTAACCAAGGTATTTCTGTCCCGCGTATTTTGCACTAAAGCGCAAGGAAATTTGATTTTTGAGTATGGTTACTCTTTGAGCCATTCCTTGATCGTGTCAAGTTCGAGTCGAGTTTCGCCTTTGTTTATCTGAGGGGTGTCACTTGTAAGGCTGCCAAGTTTAATTAAGACTTCTTCTAGGACCTTAATTTTTGCCTCTTGTTCTATAGTTATGTCAATTAAACCTTTGAGCGCCATTGATACAGGATCATCAGCATTTGGTGTAATGCCATAGGCGGAAAAATAGGCTTTGGTTTCAGTATTGCCGTTTTGCGGTAGATCAGGGTGAAGAATTCTTGCAGGCACCCCAACAGCTGTTGCGCCTGCGGGTATTTCTTTTAAGACAACCGCATTTGAGCCAATCCTGGCGCCATCACCTACAAGGAAGCCGCCTAAAACCTTAGCTCCAGCACTTACAACTACGCCCTTGCCTAAGGTTGGGTGTCGTTTGACGCCTTTATAGAGGGACGTGCCACCAAGAGTAACCCCTTGATAGATGGTGCAATCATCGCCAATTTCTGTGGTTTCTCCAATAACAATGCCTAGGCCATGATCAAGAAATACACGGCGGCCGATTTTGGCTCCGGGATGAATTTCAATACCGGTAACCCATCGAGATAACATTGACCAAAGCCGGGCAACCCACTTTAATCCAATGCACCATAGAAAATGGGCGAAACGATGAAGCCAGACCGCATGCAATCCCGGGTAGCAGGTGATTACCTCAAGACGATTCCTTGCTGCAGGGTCGCGGGCAATAATGGAGTCGACTTCATCGAAGAGTGCATTAAACATAAATTGATTTTAATGGGATGTTGATTTTTTTACAGGCGAATTTGTCTCTATGGAATTTACAACCTTTCCTACGATGAGCATTTGTTTGGCAATTCCCCGTAAAAGGTCTATTTCTTCTTTATGAAGTGAGCTGCGTGAAAATAGGGCTTGTAGACGCTCCATCAATTTTTTTGGTTTGTAGGGGTCAAGGTACTTAATCGCCTCTAAACCAAGTTGCCAATGCTCAAGCATGGATACCAACGCGGCTGGATCCGCTAGCTCTACAGAATTTCCCCTTTTCCCTATTGGGGTCACCACCCTTGGCATTAAATTAGCCTCCTCATTTAAATACTCTCTTATGGCAAATGCGCAAACCATGACGGCTTGGGATAGATTGAGGGACGGATATTCAGGGTTGGCATCAAGCCAAACGCGATGAGTGCACATTGCAAGATCCTGGTTGCTTAGGCCCGTTCTTTCTGGTCCAAATACGATTGCAACAGGCTGATTCTTGCTTAGGCTCTTTCCAATACGTATTTTTGCTTCTTTCCATGTCAAGGGAGGAGGGCCAAATTCTCGATCTCTGCTAGTTAGCCCCAAGACAAGGGAGCAGTCTTTTACAGCTCCATCTAGCGATTTTTCCTCCTTGCTATTCTGCAAGACATCAAAGGCTCCACTGGATAAGGCTATTGCTTCAGGATCGTTTGCAATTTCGACTTTTTTAGGGTTAATTAGGTGTAATTTACTGAATCCCATGGTTTTTAGGGCTCTGGCAGAAGATCCTACATTTCCTGGATGACTGGTCTTTACAAGAGCCCAGCGAACTAAATCATAAGGATTGGCGTTTGAATTGGGGTGTGAATTTGGCAAGGTGATTTATAAAATAGTGTTGCGATCGTTTAGAATCATTCTGTTAGCTCAATATTGTGCTGCAGTTTTGGTCTTTTGCAGCCTTTTTGGGTATGTTCTTATTTAATTTGTCCATTAAAACTATGCACCCCATGTTAAATGTGGCCGTTAAGGCTGCGCGCCGTGCCGGAAATATTATCAACCGAGCCTCATTAAATTTGGAGCGATTGCAAGTTGATCGTAAGCAGCATAATGATTTTGTTACCGAAGTGGACAAAGCTGCAGAAGCAGCCATTATTGAGACCTTAAGTGAAGCTTATCCTTTACATGGGTTTTTAGCAGAAGAGACTGGCTCTCATAACGAGGGTGCAGATAATATCTGGATTATCGATCCACTTGACGGAACAACAAACTTTATTCATGGATTTCCTCACTATGCTATTTCTATAGCCTTAGCTGTCAATGGTGTTACGCAGCAGGCTGTTGTTTATGACCCAAATCGTGATGAGTTGTTTACGGCAACAAGAGGGAGTGGCGCCTACCTAGATCGCCGCCGCCTGCGGGTTGCAGCTGAGCCAAGATTGATGAATGCACTTCTGGGCACGGGTTTTCCATATCGCGAGGATCAGGATCTTGACGCTTATTTAACAATTTTTTCTGAAATGACTCGCCAATGTGCGGGTTTGCGTCGACCAGGAGCTGCCGCTTTAGATTTAGCTTATGTTGCAGCAGGGCGTTATGATGGCTTTTTTGAAAGCGACCTTAAGCCTTGGGATATGGCCGCTGGTGCATTATTGGTGACTGAATCCGGTGGCTTGATTGGCAATTATCGTGGCGAGGAAGGTTACTTGCAAAGCGGTGAAGTGATGTGTGCAAACCCGCGTATTTTTGCTCAAATGGTCCAAAGTCTTTCAAAGCACTCAAAGTCCTAGGATTTAACTAAGTCAAGGTACCGAATACCGTTTTCATCAATTTGAAGAGCGCTTGCTTTTGGTAAGATGCTTTCGGGATGATCTAAATCCCAATCCGATAAAACCCATCGCTGCCAATCATATTCTCCTTGGCTTTCATGATGTCGTGCTGGCATGTGCGTGTGTCCATGAATCAATTTGGTTGCTGCTTGATCCTTCATTAGGGCGGCACAAGCATTTTGCGTCACATTGGTTCTAATTCTTGCAATGTCAGGTGTATAGCGTGATGCTCGCTGGTATTTTGCTGTGCTGTTACTCCGAAGATTATTGGCAATGTTGCGTCGCCACTTTACAGGCATTTTTAAAAATACTGTTTGCAGCCAAGGTTTGTGCACCCAGGAACGAAAAATCTGATACCCAACATCGGCCGTACACAGCATATCGCCATGACTTAATACAAATTCGTCACCGCAAATTAGAATTTTGCTTGGATCCGGTATGAGAGTCATTCCAGTCCTCAATAAAAAATCAGCGCCGATTAAAAAATCTCGGTTCCCATGTAAATAGTAAGTTTTTACACGGCTGGATAGGGCGAGAAGTGTGCGTTTAACCTCTTGCTGAAAAGGGGAATTGACATTGGCGTCATCCCCAACCCAATACTCAAAAAGGTCTCCAAGAATAAATACTGCCTCAACATTCGATGCTTCTTTTTCGCAAAAATCAAAGAAACGCTGCGCCGTTAAGGGCATCGAAGGTGTCAGGTGTAAGTCTGAAATGAATAGAGCGCTGGAATGCTGAGGAATCATTCTTCTAGTACGGACGCTTTTTCAATGGTTACGTCATCTGTAGGCACATCTTGATGAAATCCAGTGCTACCAGTTTTAACTTTGCGAATCTCATCAACCACATTCATACCATCAGAAACCGCTCCGAAAACAGCATAACCCCATCCCTGTGAGTTTGGGGCGGTGTGATTTAAAAAATCATTGTCATTCAAGTTAATGAAAAATTGAGCGGTTGCAGAATGGGGATCGTTGGTTCGAGCCATTGCAACAGTACCGCGCATATTCTTTAAGCCGTTATTAGCTTCGTTTTCAATTTCGGATCCTGTAGGTTTTTGCTTCATTCCAGAAGTCATTCCACCGCCCTGAATCATGAAATTATCAATTACACGATGAAAGATAGTGCCGTCGTAATGCCCATTTTTTACATACTCTAGAAAATTAGCGACACTTTTAGGCGCTTTAGCAGAATCAAGGCTAAGGGTGATATCGCCTTTGTTGGTTTTAAGTAGTACTTTTGCCATAGCGTTTTTCTTTCTTAAGGTTTTGGTAAAGAGATTGTGGGGGTGGCACGCGCCGCTTTAGGGGGCGGCTTTAATATATCTTGCAGGGCTTTAGCTCGAATGGAATACTGACGTTGATTGGTTTGTACTTTTGCAGCCTCTTCATAGGTTTGTATGCCGAGACGTATATAAACTTCACCCAAATTGGCTAATGCAACGGCGTAAGTTGGCTTTAATTTTAAAGCCATTTCTAGGTAATCTCGAGCTTCAATCCATTGATTTTTATTTGCTGCCAGTGCGGCCAAATTATTGTAAGGCTCGGCAAGCTCTGGAAATTGTTGTGTAATCTCTAATAAAGTTTTTTTAGCCATTTCAAATTGGCGTAATTCAATTTGAATTCGAGCTTTAATAAATCGAAGTTGAATATTTTGTGGTGTTTTTTTCAATTGAGCGTCAATTTGACCGATGGCCTCGATATATTTTTTTGCCTTAAGCGACTTTTCAATTTCCGATGGAATACCATTTTTTATAGATGGGTCTGGTTCGATTATCAGAAATGACAAAAAAGGTGCGGCCAGGGAGTCAGATATTTGTGGGTTAAGGGGGTCATACCCAGCATTTGTAGACAGTCGTGGCGGATCTATTGCTCCATAGCCACCCAAAAACGGTTGAAGGCTAGAGTTTGTAGGGCTTGTTTGGGTAATTACTTGATTATTTTCAGGTATTTGGGTTTGCGCAATAGTAGGCAAATTAAAAAAAAGAGCAAAAAACACCCATCCAGCAACAAACCAACGTTGTTTGGAGTCAAAAATAGTTCTAAAGAAGGGGGTGTAAAACTGGCTCATTCGATATACTCACCGCTCAGTCTAACAAATTGGCACCACCTTGATCAATTTTTACAGTAAGCATGCTGCAAATCTATAACACGCTCAGTCGCTCTAAACAAACTTTTATCCCTATCGAGCCCGGTAGGGTAAAGATTTACGTTTGTGGAATGACGGTCTACGATTATTGCCATATCGGTCATGCCCGGGTAATGATTGTTTTTGATATGGTCGTTAGATGGCTAAGGGCAAGCGGCTACTCAGTCACCTATGTACGCAATATTACCGATATAGACGATAAAATCATCCATCGTGCTGTTGAGAACGGCGAGTCAATATCAGAACTAACCAAGCGTTTTATCGATGCAATGCATGCTGACTCAGATCAGCTCGATCTTATGCGACCAGATCTTGAACCGTGCGCAACCGATTTTATTGGCCAAATGCAAGACATGATTGGCAGGCTAATAGAAAATAAGCTGGCATATCAAGGAGAAGATGGGGATGTAAATTTTGCTGTTCGCTTGTTTCCGTCCTACGGCCGTTTATCGGGCAAATCCCTTGATGAACTGAATGCAGGGGAGCGTGTTGCAATCGGTAGCGGTAAGCGAGACCCATTGGATTTTGTTCTTTGGAAAAAGGCAAAGGCAGAGGAACCCTCTGATAGTCGTTGGCAATCCCCATGGGGCGAGGGTAGACCCGGTTGGCATATAGAATGTTCGGCGATGTCTTGCAATATATTAGGTCAAAACTTTGATATTCATGGAGGCGGCGCCGATTTGCAGTTTCCCCATCATGAAAATGAAATTGCTCAAAGTGAGGGGGCTTTTTATGGGAAAAGTCGCAATCCTGACGAAAAACCCTTTGTAAATTATTGGATGCACAATGGCCATATACGAGTTAATGAAGAAAAAATGTCAAAATCATTGGGCAATTTTTTCCTAATTCGAGATGTGCTGAAAAGCTTTGATCCAGAGGTGTTGCGTTTTTTCATACTTAGAGCTCATTACAGGAGTCCCGTCAATTTTAGCGATCTGCAACTTGAAGAGGCTCGATCGGGCTTGGTTCGTTTGTATACATCATTGGTTCAAACCCCAGAGTTGGAACTTCTTGGTGATGACTTAAAGAATGTTATGGAGTTGGCGGGGGTAAACGACTGGATTAATCGTTTCAAAAATGCAATGGATGATGACTTCAATACTCCTGAAGCCCTATCGGTATTATTCGAACTTGCTAGTGAGGTAAATCGCTCTCAAGGCGAATTGCGGCTAAATCTTGCTAGGGTAATGCGTGTATTGGCAGGCATGATTGGCATTTTGCAGCGCAATCCAGTAAATTTTCTTCAATCTAGTGTTGGGGATAGCTTGAGTACCGAGGCGATTGAAATGCAAATAGCTGCTCGCACTACTGCAAAGCAAGTCAAAGATTTTTTATGGGCGGATATTATTCGTAAGACATTATTGGAACAGGGTGTAGTTCTTGAGGATAAGCCTGGTGGTGTTACTGAATGGCGAAGAGTTTAATTAAATATGAACTCAACTAAAACTTCGGTGATTCAAGAGGTGGCACCAAATTACTGGGGTCAGGCATGTACTGAGCTTATGAAGCAAGATCGAATTATGAAAAAAATTATTCCTAAATTCGGTTCCGGCTTCTTAATTACGCGTGGAGATGCATTTACAACTTTAGCGCGGGCTATTGTTGGGCAGCAGATTTCAGTTGCCTCTGCGCAGGCTATTTGGAATAGGCTTTTGGTGGTTGTAAAAAAGAAGGTTAGCCCAAAAAGTATCTTGAGTCTTCCTATAGAAGATTTACGTGGGGTTGGTTTGTCAAGCAGAAAAGTCGAATACATTCGGGATCTTGCAGATCACTTTGATGCCGGCCGTCTTCATGCTGACCAATGGAAGAATATGGATGATGAAAGCGTCATTCGTGAACTAAGTTCTATACGCGGTATAGGTCGCTGGACCGCTGAAATGTTTCTGATTTTCAATATGGTTCGCCCTGATATCCTCCCTCTGGATGATGTTGGTTTAATTCGAGGTATTTCTTTAAATTACTTTAGCGGTGAACCTGTTACCCGTCATGAGGCCCGAGAAGTAGCCGCTAATTGGGCCCCCTGGAGGACGGTTGCAACTTGGTATATGTGGCGCAGTATCGACCCGATTCCTGTTGAATACTAAAATCAAGCTATGAAGACGACCTTTCTAGATTTTGAACAATCAATCGCCGAACTAGAATCGAAGATTGAGGAGTTGCGTTTTGTACAGGATGAATCATCTGTAGACATCTCTGACGAGATTAAAACGCTAACTGAAAAAAGTCAGCAACTAACCAAAGATGTTTATTCGAACCTCACTCCTTGGCAAGTATCTCAAGTAGCGAGGCATCCACAAAGACCCTACACATTAGATTACGTTACGTCATTATTTACTGATTTTCATGAGCTGCACGGCGATCGTAGTTTTGCTGATGACCAATCGATTATTGGCGGCCTTGCACGGTTCAATAGCGTACCCTGCATGGTAATTGGCCATCAAAAAGGTCGTGATACTAAAGAGCGTGCTTTGCGTAATTTTGGGATGAGCCGACCAGAAGGGTATCGGAAGGCCATGCGATTAATGAGATTGGCTGAGAAATTTAATTTACCCGTTTTCACTTTTGTTGATACTCCAGGGGCTTTTCCTGGCATTGATGCTGAAGAGCGAAATCAATCTGAAGCAATTGGCCGAAATTTATACGTTCAGGCGGAGCTAAAAGTACCGATTATTGCTACGATCATCGGTGAGGGTGGTTCTGGTGGGGCGTTGGCAATCGCCATGGGGGATATTGTTTTAATGCTGCAAAATTCTACCTATTCCGTTATTTCGCCAGAAGGTTGCGCTTCCATTTTATGGAAAACGGCTGAAAAAGCACCTGAAGCAGCGGAACAGCTGGGTTTAACTGCACAAAGGTTAAAGACCTTAGGTCTAATAGATAGGATCGTGACCGAGCCAACCGGTGGGGCCCATCGAGATTATGAAGCCATGATGAGCAATATGCGTAAGGCGCTCACCGAATCCTTAAAGACTTTTCAGTCAATGACTGAGGAGGCTTTGCTTGAGCGTCGTCATGAGCGTTTAATGAGCTATGGTAAGTTCAAGGAAATCGATAAAAAGTCCTAGGACTAAGATGCGAGTTGGGGTTGCCTTAAGTGGTGGTCTTGATTCGATTGTCTTGCTCGATGCCGTTTGTAAGATTGGCTCGAGTTTGATTGGGGAAAATCAGGTCGAATTGGAAGTTTGGGCATTCCATATACATCATGGATTGCACAATTCTGCAGATAACTGGTTGGATTTTTGTGCAAAAGTTACTAAGAATTGCGGTTCTTTGTTTGATTATCGACTTTTGAAATTGGCTAATCTGGAAGAGGGTTCTAGTAAAGATGCTTCAAGCACATTAAAGTCGATTGGCAATATCGAGGAGCGTGCGCGAAATGCTCGTTATGAAGCTTTAGTTGATTTATGCAATATCCATGGCATAGAGGATTTGCTGGTGGCTCACCATCAAAATGATCAAGCTGAAACCGTATTGCTGCAATTGCTGAGGGGGGCTGGCATTGCCGGGCTTTCTGGAATGCCTATTCAGAAATTTCTTAATAGCGCAAATGGTGGACGAGTTGCCGTTTGGCGCCCATTATTAAGCCTTAGTCGTGCCGATTTAGAGGCGTACGCTCGGGTTTATGGACTTCGTTGGATAGAGGATCCAAGCAATGCCGATTGCAGCTTTCGACGCAATGCTGTTCGTAAGTTGATCTTGCCTAAGCTGGCTGAAATACAGCCATCCGCAATTACTAATATGGCTCGTAGCGCTGAACTTTTTGCAGATGCACAGAAATTGCTTGATCGTCTCGCGGTTATCGATGGAGTAAACATCTTTGAGGAATGCGATGATGAATTAAGGCTAAGAGTTAAATCATTGTTGGCATTGCACAACAATGATGAGGCTTCAGCAAACAATCTTTTGCGTTATTGGCTAAGGGTGCAGGGGATCGCAATGCCATCAAAAGAGCGCTTGAGTTCGTGGTGGCAAGACTTAATAAAGGTTCGTGTCGATGCTCGCTTGGAGTGGAGGCATGATGAACGCCGTATTCGTTTATGGCGAGGTTGCCTTCGCATTGATGATGAGCCCTTAATTCAAAATTGCTTACCTTCCTCTTGGAAATGGATTTTTACCCCAATCTCTTCCGAGGATGGGCGTCTAGGTTTGCCTCTAGGCTTGGTTTCTAATGTTCAAAATATTGAATTTCGCACTCGTAAAGGCCTAGAGCGTATGCAATGCAGCGAGAACGGTCCCCGTAAAAGCATTAAGAATCTTTTCCAGGAAAATGATGTGCCGCCTTGGCAAAGGCAAGCCCCTCTTTTATACATAAATAATGAGTTAATTGCGGTTGCTGGTGTAGGGGTTAGTTACCCGCACTTGGCAAGAACAGGTAAAAGGGTATGGCCGGAGTGGTCTGTCGATCCTGCCGGGATTCAAAACCCTGTAAAATAAGCCCTTTTCCAATTATTGGATTTAGGTAGCTTTATGGCTCTCATTGTTCATAAATATGGCGGTACATCAATGGGCTCGGTAGAGCGCATTCAAAATGTGGCTAAACGTGTTGCCAAGTGGATGCGTGCAGGTCATCAGGTGGTGGTTGTGCCTTCTGCGATGTCGGGCGAGACTAATCGCCTACTTGGGCTAGCAAAAGAAATTGATCCAAATGCGAATCCGCGAGAGCTTGACCAAATCGCCTCAACAGGTGAGCAGGTGAGTTCAGGTTTATTGGCAGTTGCGTTGCTTCGAGAAGGGGTTGATGCAGTTAGTTATGCAGGTTGGCAAGTGACTATTCATACCGATTCCGCATTTACCAAAGCGCGTATTTTGGGCATTGATGATCAAAAAATTCTTGCCGACTTAAACTCTGGCCGCGCAGTCGTTATTACTGGTTTCCAGGGTGTTGATCCAAATGGAAATATTACAACCCTAGGTCGAGGTGGCTCAGATACATCCGCGGTTGCAATGGCCGCAGCTTTAAAGGCAGATGAATGCTTGATTTACACCGATGTTGATGGGGTTTATACAACCGACCCTCGTGTGTGCGAAGACGCGCGTCGGCTGGAAAAAATTACGTTTGAAGAAATGCTTGAAATGGCCAGCTTGGGATCTAAGGTTTTGCAAATTCGATCCGTTGAGTTTGCGGGTAAATATAAAGTCAAAACACGGGTCCTGTCATCTTTGACGGACCCATTGATACCGCTAGATATAGAGATGAAGTCGGGTACTTTGATTACATTTGAAGAGGATAGTAATATGGAAGCGGCAGTTATATCTGGAATTGCATTTGCAAGGGATGAGGCCAAGATTACCGTCATTGGGGTTCCTGACCGACCCGGTATTGCATATCAAATTTTGGGTCCAATAGCGGATGCAAATATCGATGTTGATATGATTATCCAAAATCAATCCAACGAGGGTAAAACCGACTTCACTTTTACGGTTCCACGACCCGATTATCAAAAAGCATTGGATTTGCTAAAAAATACAGTCCAATCACATATCGAAGCAAAGCAAATTTGCGGTGATCCGAGGGTTTCAAAGGTTTCTGTGGTGGGCGTTGGAATGCGTTCGCATGTTGGGATTGCCAGTAAGATGTTTCGGACCTTATCTGAAGAGGGTATCAATATACTCATGATATCTACCAGTGAAATTAAAATTTCCGTGGTTATTGATGAGAAATATATGGAATTAGCAGTTCGAGCGTTGCATAAGGCATTTGAGCTTGATCAGCAGTAAAATCTACATTTTTTCCGCACTATAACGGCGCTTCCGTTAAACTGTGGGTTGTTTTAAATGGTTGTTTGTACGGAGACGTGGCCGAGCTGGTCGAAGGCACTCCCCTGCTAAGGGAGCATCGGGGCTAAAACTCTGATCGGAGGTTCGAATCCTCTCGTCTCCGCCACTAATGTCTCTTAGCTAGACGTTAGAAGGCGGCTTAGACCACCGAATTATGGAGGTATTGGGCTAGTCTCAGATATTTGTGAATAAAAGAACCCTTAAGGCAACTTGTTTTGCTATTTATGTTTTTTATGAAATGCTAGTTGTTGTGGCGGACGTTGGTTTATTGGCTTTATTGTTTATTATTCCAACATCATTTGGGTTTTTTCTGAAAAATTATTTAGGGGAAACTTTTAGCGAAGCCTGCTTGGTTTTGGGTATTGCCCTCCTTAGTGTTGCATATATTCATCGAAAAAAATTTCAGCATAAATTCGAATTAATTTTTAGATCTCGGGCTGAAATCTTAATTGATCGCGTTTATAAAAAATATGGTGCTGATAAAAGCTAATTAATTGAATTTTAGAAAATCAATTTGATGTATTTCCCCAGCTTAGGTCATTGGTGGTTAGGTAACGTACATTTTGACTCTCTAATAGGCCTAATAATGGGTTCGGTCCCTACTATTTGGATTAGCGCAAAAATGGATAAAAGCTTGCCAGAAAAATATACTTGAGGCGCATTAGCCTCTGTCTTATTTTTGGTGGGGCTTAAGCTAGTTGCATAATTTCAAATCAACTATTTTTCTTGATTTAATCCATACTGAATTCTTACTTGAAATTTTATAACCATCCATTTGAATGTCTTGAATGCGGAAATACCAGGCCTCTCCTAGGGGTTTGTATTCATTGCGGCAGTAAAAATCCTCCGAATGCAATGAGCGATACGGTTTTGCTTAATTTGGAAAGGGGATTGCCATCCGCAGAGGAGGCTATTAGATTGATCACGGAATATGTGCGAAGCGCATTTGATGCAAATGTTAAAGCCATAATTCTGATCCATGGTTATGGATCAAGCGGAAAAGGCGGAAGGATTAAATATGCTTTACATGAAGCATTGGAAGGCAATATCTTTACAGATAGGGTTGATGAATATTATTACGGCGAAGAAGTTCCTTTCGGCGGCATTGTTTGGGGTGATGTATCAAGTCGCCGAATAGGGCTAAAAGATTACATGCAATATTTTAAGGGGGGTAATAAGGGGATAACACTACTTCTGATGAGGCAGTCGTTGTTACGCTAATTTTTATTTAGCAAAGATTCCACCTTATTTTTAAATTCCGCACTATCAGCATTAGCGATTGTTCCGATCCAACTTCCTACAATAATGCCGTTCTTATCAATTAAAAAGGTTGTTGGGATACCTCTGGCCTTCCATGATTTATAGACAATGCTATTTCGATCTTGGAGAATTTCAATCGCATTTTCTTTGATTAAGTTGTTTTTTAAAAATTGTTGAATTCTGGGTTTCATTTCTGCCAAATTCACTGCTAATACTACTAATCCCTTAGGGGCATACTTATCCTGTAGGTAAATTAACTCTTCAAATTCCTCGGTGCATGGTTCGCACCAAGTGGCCCAAAAATTTACTAAAAGAGTCTTTCCTCTATAGTCGGATATGTTAATTTGTTTACCGCTTAAATTAGCCAGTTTTAATTCAGGCGCAGAAACAAACTTGAGGTTGCTTGCGTCTTTCCATTGCGCTTGGGCGACCTGGAAATTCAGCCCTAAAAAAATAATCAACAGGCAAGATAGCCTTGCGCTCTTAAGGTTCTCCATCAAGATAGTATCGCTTAATTTAATTTGAATATTTTCAAGCGGTTATTCAAGTTATTGAGCTTTAAAATTAGTGCTCAACCAATTTTTCTACTTGTAATTTTGTACTTAAAATTTTCCGGGTCAAGCGAATCAAAGCGGCCTTCTTGCGCTTCCGCTTGTGGGTACATAAGAAAGCCAATGACGCCCGATTTTCCAAGTTTCGACCCAGGCAGCATAATGTCATGATCATAGTTATAGGGCATCCAATTCATTTCCCAGTTTCCCCATAAATATTCGCGTATCGCAACGACCTTGACATCGTTTACTGGCAACCCGCCAGATTCCTCGAGGATAACCTTTCGTACATCTGCAGGGTCTACGGGAACCCAGCCATAGCCGTTTGCATAGAATTCCGCTCTGCAATGTTGAGCCTTGGTAATATCATTTGAGCGTCCTAGGCTTTTATAGCCTCGTTCTGAATCCGCTACTCGAATACCGTATACATCGCGAGCGGGTATTCCAATAGATCGGACCAGTGCAACATAAACTGCGTTGATATCGGCGCATTTTCCACCCAGATTATCGGTTTCTAGCATGAGCTTTACATCGCCTACTCCGCAACCACGAGTTTTTGGGTCTCGATGGGTGTTATCAACAACCCAGTCGTATACTGCCTTCGCTTTTTGAAGTTCGTTAGCATTCTTTGGGAGGGGGTTAATGATTTCTAGTGCCTTAGCAAGAACGATGCCGTTGGTTGGTAAAAGGGCGGTTCCCTTAGTCCAAAATTGACGATCGATTTTCGAAAGTTTTAATGCTGGATTGGGTTTGTCTAAGTCTAAATGGCGTTCTCGAGTGCTGATTATAGTAATCACTTTTACAGAATGAGTGTTGCTTGAGTTATCCCATTGGGTCCACAACATACGCGCTTGTCTATCAGGGGTTTGATAAATTTTGCTAATCGATTTGGACTCAAAATTGGTTTCTGGTTTGATTGATACAGTCTTGAAATAATCAGTATCAAGAACGAGCGGTAGCGGAATCCAAGATTCAGCTGCGCCTTGCGGGGTATCTAGGGAGATCTCAGTAGTGATTTCATAACTAACCCATTCAGAAGTGTTTGAATTGGATTGTGCAAAAGCATTTTCAATGGATCCAATCGAAGGTAAGGAAAGGGATGCTAAAATCGATTTAATAGCAGTGCGACGTGAAAATATCATTATGAAATTTGCCTAAATAATTAAGGGTTAATCGCCTATTTTAGTTTAGTTTTTAATTACCATGGCAGGCGTTATGGCGGCGATATTTACTGACCCCATTTGTTGCATTGTTCCATAAAGTTCTGCACGAAGGATTTCCATCACTCGTTCTACCCCAGGCTGACCAAAAGCGCCTAAACCCCAAAGATAAGGTCGTCCGATACACACTGCATTAGCGCCCAATGCCAATGCTTTGAATATATCGCTACCGCGGCGAATACCACTATCAAAAAGAATCGGTACTTTGCCTTTAGCAACATTGGCAACCTCAGGTAGGCACTCGATTGATCCACGTCCACCATCCTCGCTTCTACCGCCATGATTGGAAACATGAATGCCGTCTACACCATATTTAAGGCAAAGCTTCGCATCTTCCTCGGTAAGAATTCCTTTAATAATAATTTTCATCTTCGTTGTATCGCGAATTTGTTGAATGAAATTCCAAGTCATGTTTGAAGACTGCATGCTTTTAACTTGCGACATATCAATTCCATCGTAATTGGGTCTTTCTTGTGCGCTACCAATCCCATGAACATGGCATCCTGCACAATTTCTAGGATCCAATTTTCTCAATCTGGCAAATGTTTCTTGGTTTCTTCCACCATTGCGATCTACTGTAATTTCAAGTACTGGGGCGCCTGCTCTTTCAACGCGACGAACCACTTGTTTCGCTACTTCTGGGCTTGAGGTAGCATAAAGTTGGAACCATACTTCTCCTTGCCTAGCAGCAATTGCATCTTCAATAGTGGTTCCGCCTGCATTAGAGAGAATATTTAAATAGTTACCGTTACGAGCAGCTTTAGCAACTGCAATTTCACCCTCTGGATCGTAAGCACGATTTCCTCCTGTGGGAGCAATGATGATCGGGGTTTTCCAGCTGGTCCCAAATAAAGTTACTGACATATCAATAGTGCTGACATCCCTTAGTCGTCGTGGACGTAATTGGTATTTTAAAAATGATGATCGATTTGCTCTTAATGTAACCTCATCGTCTATGCCTGATGCCATGTAGCCAAAATGTGCAGGAGGGACTTTGGTAAATGCCACTGGTTCAAAATCAAAAACATTAATGGCTTCTTTGGGGCTTGAAATTAGGTCTAAAGGTGTAGTTGGTGTCCAGAGCATTGGATCAGGACGCTTTAAAGAGTTTCTGATTAGTTCCTTTGAGGATTCTTGCGCAAACAATTCGGAACTGAGAGGTGCCCCTAGCAGTGGACTAGCTGAAAGCCATTTTAATAGTTGACGCCTTTGATATTTACGTTCGCTTGATGGTGACATTATTTTCCCCCCAAAATTTATTTAATTATCTTTTTATCTTTAAAGCCTTGAATAGGTGCAAAATGTTTAGAATAATAAAAGAATCGTTCATTCTGTAGTAATTGAATGCCCAATAGTAGGCCACATCCTAAAACCCAACACGAAGAGGCTAATATGGAAAATAGCAAAGAGCAACTTATTTCTGACTTTAGGGCCCTTATAGCCGATGCCGAGGCCTTGATTGAAGCTACCGCAGGAAATGGCAATGATTCAGTAAAGTCAATCCGTGCTCAGGCGGCCGATTCACTTGCTTCTGCAAAGATTAACTTGGCTGATGCTCAGGAAAAATTGGTTGAAAAGGCTAAGGATATTGCCGACAACGCGGACGATTATATTCATAAAAAACCATGGGAAGCGATTGGCGTTGCCGCTGGAATTGGCCTATTGATTGGTCTACTCGTTGGCCGTCGATAGGCATCTAAAAATGACTCAAAACACCATATTAGCGTCGCTTAAAAATGTTATTTCTTCGGGAATTAAAATTTTTGAAACGCGACTAGAGTTGTTCTCCACGGATATTCAGATTGCCCAGGTAAGATTAATTTCACTTTTGGTTTTTATTGCTTGTGCGATATTTTTCTTATTTCTGGGATTGGTATTGTTATCCATATTAATCGTAGTTTTATTCTGGGAAAGTAATAAGCTTCTAGTTATTGGCTTACTTGCGGCCATCTTTTTGCTCATTGGAGCGATCCTTTCTTATGTTGTATACCAATCATTTAAAACAATGCCACGATTTTTTGAAGCCAGCTTAAGTGAGCTTTCTAAAGATCGGGAGTTATTATCTTCTCATAGATGAATTCAAAATATAAATCCTTATTAAATCGACAGCAGGCATTGAAGTCTAAGACTGCGGAGGAGCGTCTCAAGTTGGCTTGCCAATTTGAGACGTTTGAGAATGTGTTTTCATGGTTCGATCGAATTCTAGATGGCGTCCATTTCATGAAGCGCAATCCGGTTTTATGGACTACGGCATTTGCAATGTTTGCCGCCTATAAACCTGCTATTGCAAGTAGGTTTATAACGGCCGGTTTTAGTGCGGTCAAATTTGTTAAGGGTGTTAGAAATTTAATTTAAATTCCAATTGCCTAACCATGTTCTTAATAAGCAAATAACTAGGTTTTTACTGCCGCATCAAATTGAATATTATTATTTTTAAGTAATTGGTGCCCTCCTAGACCGGAGATTTCTAGCAATGATATAGCCCCGCAAACATGAAATCCCGCATTCTGAAGTAATTTGTTTGCAGCAACGAATGTTCCACCTGTCGCTAGAACATCATCAATTAAAAGAATTCTTGATGCTGCTGGCAATGTTGACTGTTGAATTTCCAATGCATCTGTTCCGTACTCCAAACCATAAGATTCACGATGAGTGGCTAGCGGAAGTTTATTAGGCTTTCTAGCTAATACCAACCCTTTTTTTGCAAAATGCGCAAGGGCAGATCCAAAAATAAACCCTCTGGATTCGATCCCAACCAGGTGCGTGTAGTTGTGTCTGCTTGCTAGGTCGTTTAGTATTTCAATTGATTTTGAAAATGCGGCTGGATTTTCTAATAATGGAGAAATATCTCTGAATAAAATCCCCGGTTTCGGAAAATTTTGTACGCTAGGTAGATAATCTAATAAATTCATCTTATTTTCACCATGAAAAAACCACTAGTCATTATTACTGCTTTGGAACGGGAGCTGAGTTCCCAAAAACTCCCAAGTGGAGTAGAGATTATCTATTCTGGAGTTGGAAAAATCAATGCTACATTAGCTACTATCCAGGCTATTAATTCCTTTAAACCAAGTCAAGTGCTTAATTTTGGCACGGCTGGAAAAATTAATTCAACACTAATGGGGTTGGTTTCAATTAATAGGGTTATTCAAAGGGATATGTATGCAGAACCTTTAGCTCCAAGGGGAAGGGTTCCATTTTGTTCTCGTCCCCATGAATATTTTTCTGTCCAAGGTCAATACGTTTGCGGTTCTGGCGACAGTTTTGTAAATGCTCATGATCCATGGTTGATTGAGCAGTCCGTCGATATCGTGGATATGGAATTATTCGCAATAGCAGCTGTTGCACATGAATTTAAATTACCTTGGCGGTCATTTAAATTTATAACTGACGATGCAAATGAAGAGTCGGGAAATGAGTGGTCTAGGAATGTTAATGTTGGAGAAAATCTTTTTCTTCGCGAATTGGAAGAAATTCTTGAAGCCCCTTTATCTTAAAGGCTTACAGTTTTATCAATATTTGGAATAAAGAATGATTTGGTTTAGATCAATCCTTTTTGGCATTTTCCTATTTTTATTTACATTTATATGTTCAGCAGCATGTCTATTTTCTGCTCCTTTTTATAGCATCAATAAACGCTACAACATTGCCCTTTTTTGGAGTAAGTTTGTATTAATTGTCCTAAGGAAACTTTGCAGAATTGATTATTCTGTTTTGGGGATTGGTTATGTTTTATCAGCATTAAATGAGCCAATAGTTGTTTTAAGTAAGCACCAATCTGCATGGGAAACTATCGCTTTTCCATCCATTTTTCCAAGGCAGCTATCTTTTGTTTGTAAACGTGAGCTTTTATGGATTCCTTTTTTTGGATGGGCATTGGCTTCAATGAGGATGGTTTACATTAATCGCAGTGATCGGGCTCGTTCCTCGATCGCAGTTGCCGAGCAAGGGCGTAATCAAATATTAATGGGGAGGTGGATGGTGATCTTTCCTGAAGGTACGAGAACGAATTCAGGCTCTCGGCAGCCTTATCGGAAAGGCGGAGTCAGACTGGCTATTGGTGCGGGGGCTAATATTATTCCCGTTGCTCATAATGCTGGTCAGGCATGGGCTCGTAACTCAATATTAAAAAGACCATTCCATATAACTGTTTCCATCGGGCCCGTAATATCGTCTGAAGGGAAGACGGAAGATCAAATTCAGAATGAGCTTGAAGGTTGGATCGAGGCGGAAATGAGAATCATTGATGCAGCTGCCTACGATAGCTGCATCACTCCAGACTGAATGCCAACCCCTATTTCTTCGGGGTCTTGCCAATCATCTTCGCGGCCCTTAGAAAATCAAAATCAACACCTTGATCCGCTTGTGTGACGGTATCTAAAAATAATTTTAAATATCCGCGATCTGCAGATGGCTCTTTAATTGGATGTTCCTTTGAACGTTTAATCAACTCTTCGTCGGAGATTAGCAGGCTAATTTCCCTGTTTTTTACACTTAAGCGAATCCTATCGCCGTTGCGTACATGCGCCAAGGGGCCGCCGATAGCAGATTCGGGGGTTACATGAAGCACGATCGTCCCAAATGCAGTTCCACTCATGCGACCATCGGAGACGCGCACAATATCTTTTATTCCGGCACGGGATAATTTCATTGGAATAGGAATGTAGCCTGCCTCTGGCATTCCCGGAGCTCCCTTGGGGCCGATGTTTTTAAGAACTAAAATATCATCTGCCGTTACGTCTAGATCTGGGCTGTCGATTCGCTGTATCAAGTCTTCACTGTTCTCAAATACAACTGCCCGTCCTTCGTGTTCCATAAGCCGTTCATTGGCAGCCGATTGTTTGATAATTGCGCCACCGGGGGCAAGGTTTCCATGAAGAACGGCTATGCTTCCACGTGGGTATATGGGATTATTAAACTCGCGAACGACGTCTTGCTTAAAACCAGGACCAGCAGCTTCAATTTCTTCGCCAAGAGTTCTTCCAGTAACGGTTAATGCATTAAGTTTTAGCAATGGCTTTAATTCCCTGAATAGGGTGGCCATGCCACCAGCATCATGAAAGTTCTCCATGTAGTGATCTCCTGAGGGCTTTAGATCTAATAAAACGGGGGTTTCATTTCCCATTTGATCTAATGCATTGAGATCAATTTCTAAACCCATGCGACCTGCAATTGCGGCTAGATGAACTATCCCATTGGTAGATCCGCCGATTGCAAGTAGAACGCGCATAGCATTTTCAAAAGCGTCGGAAGTAAGGATTTTGTCAATCGTTAACCCATCTTTGGCCATTTGCACGGCTCTTGCGCCTGTTTCTTCAGCAATTCGCATGCGATCGGATGTAACCGCTGGAGGCGATGCCCCTCCAGGTACAGTCATCCCCAATGCTTCGACAATGCATGCCATCGTGCTAGCGGTACCCATTACCGAACAGGTTCCAACACTTGCAACGAGTTTGTCATTGACTTCATCTATTTCTTGTTCATCAATTTCATCTGCACGAAATTTTGCCCAATATCGGCGACAGTCTGTGCAGGCTCCAACGCGTTCACTTCTGTGAGACCCTGTCAACATTGATCCGGTAATAAGTTGAATGGCAGGCAGATTAGCAGAAGCCGCACCCATAAGTTGAGCTGGAACCGTCTTGTCGCAGCCGCCTATCATGACAACCGCATCCATTGGTTGAGCGCGAAGCATCTCTTCTGTATCCATCGACATGAGGTTACGAAGGTACATGCTGGTTGGCGCTGCAAAACTCTCGTGTATTGATATTGTTGGAAAGTCCATTGGTAGCCCACCCGCAAGCAGGATCCCCCGTTTAACGGCTTCGATAAGTTGAGGCATGTTCCCATGACATGGGTTGTAGGCGCTACCAGTATTAATGATCCCAATAACCGGCCTATCCAATGCACTGTTTGTGTAGCCAGCTCCTTTAATAAAGGCTTTCCGCAAGAATAGGGAAAAGTCCTTATCTCCATAACTGGTGAGTCCTTTGCGAAATCCGGCTTCAGAAATTTTGCCGTTGGGTATTTTGGATTTTTTAGTCATCTTGGTCTTAAATAGCTTTTAACATTCCTTGTTTATGGAATTGTAGTCATACGACGGTATTTTTGTTAGCCGATTGCTATGAGGTCAATCTTTACTGCCATAATTGTTCCACTATTGGAGATCGTTATGCTGAAAAACCAAATTAAAACCTTCTTGTTCACAACTTTGCTCTTGGGTTCAAGCGCTTGCTTTGCGGATGTCTACCCCTCAAGACCTATCAAAATTGTGGTTGGATTTTCTCCAGGAGGGGGCCCTGATATTACCGCCAGAGCGTTAGGACAGAAAATTTCCGAAAGCTGGAAGCAGGGGGTAATTGTGGAAAATAAATTGGGTGCCGGATCAAATATTGCAGCTCAGTTTGTTGCAAATGCTGCCCCTGATGGTTATACGCTACTATCGGTGTCGTCTGCATTTGCTATTTCACCGGCAATATATTCAAAATTGCCATTTGACGCGTTAAAGGATTTTTCTGGCGTAACGCTGACTGCAACAGGCCCCGCATTTTTGATCATATCACCCGATTTAAAGGTGAATAACGTTGAAGAATTGATAGCCCTTGCAAAAAAACAACCAGGCGGCTTAACGTATAGTTCGGCGGGCGTAGGAAGCGGCTCTCATTTTGCGGCAGAGTTGTTGCGAGTTAAAACCGGCGTAGAGTTTCTACACGTCCCTACCAAGGGAATTCCAGAGGGATTAACAGAGGTGGTTTCTGGGAGAGTTGATTTTTTTATTAGCCCATATGCTAGTGCTGTTGCAATGGTTCGAGATGGTAGGGCCAAGGCAATTGCAGTGACTAGCACCACTCGAATTAAAGATTTTCCAAATTTGCCTTCTGTAGCAGAAACGGTTTCAGGTTATAAATGGGAGTTTTGGTATGGTTTATTGGCGCCAGTAAGAACTCCAAAGTCAATACTGCAAAAACTTGCTCTTGAGATTAAGCGGATCAATGAACTTCCGGATATCAAAGAGCGTTATGCCAGTTTAGGGATACAGCCTGTTTCGGATACTCCAGAAGCCTTTGATAAAATGTTGTCTTCTGAAATTTCTGAATTTACACGCCTTGCCTTGATGGCAAAGATCAAAGCTGAATAACGACTGTCCAACTATGACATGCATCAGTAATAATGGATTGAATTATTTGATTGAAGGAAATGGTCCTTGGATTACGTTATCCCACTCTTTAGCTTGTAACATCAGCATGTGGGATCCGCAAATGGACCTCTTAAAAAACCATTTCACCGTACTTAGATTTGATTCTCGTGGCCATGGTAAAAGTAAATCCCCTCCAGGCCCTTATTCCCTGTTGGAATTAGCCAATGATGTTTATGAGTTATATGGCGAGTTGGGTATAACTAACAGTCACTGGGTTGGTCTTTCTATGGGCGGGATGATTGGGCAAACTCTGGCTTTGACATATCCCAACTTAATTTCTTCCCTTGTTCTTGCTGATACTACAAGTAAGCGACCGGATAACGCGTTAAAAATGTGGGGAGAACGCATTGAGATGGCAAGATCAAAAGGAATGAATTCCTTGGTTGAAAGCACGCTTGCTAGATGGTTTACCAAAGATTTCAGAGAGACAGCGTTGGATGTAATGAAGAAAATAGGAGGTGATATTCAATCGACACCTGTCGAAGGATTTATTGGCTCTTGCGAAGCAATATCCCGGGTAGACACTTTCGATCAATTGAAGGAGATTGCTTGTCCAACGTTGGTAATGGTTGGCGAGAATGATCACGGTACTCCACCCGAGATGGGCTTAAAGATTCATCAGCAAATCAAACACTCCGAGTTTTATGTCATACCCAATGCTTCCCATATATCCAATATTGAGCAGGCGGAAATCTTTAATCAGCATTTAGTTGATTTTTATATCAAAGAAAAAATCATATAGCTCAATGTTGTCTATTTAGAAATATCTAAATCAGTCAGAAGAATCAAAACATTGCCTAAGCGGTTCTTCATAAGAAGGTATGAGTATTCAAAGGCAATTTAATTAAGAAAGTACTGATGCAGCTACTTAGTTAGCGCGGATTTCCAATCGCGAAATACATCAAGATCTACGCCATCTGGATAATTTAGGAATCCCTGGGTATACCCCTTTTTCCCCATCTCCCCGTATTGCCAAATGATTTCCTTTGTTTTACGGTCGACCACAATCACTCGATCGTGCAAATCATCCACAATCAATATGTCGCCAGTATCAGGCAGTTCTCTTGCTATGGATGAGTGGTCTAAAACACCTTCTCCATCTTTAACCGCATATTCCCAGCTAATTTTTTTCGTAAGAGGATCAAAAATCACTACACGACCTGGCTTCCAGAAATCAGCAACAATTACTTGCTTTCCATCGACAGTGGGAAAAGCGTCAGATGGGTATTTAATATTGGGGGCTTTTACGCTCCAAACAATTTTTCCTTCCCTAGTGATCCGGGTAATCCAGGCGTCGGATATTTCTGTTATTAAAATGTCGCCATTCTCCATTGGGGTAGCCCCATTGGGGTGAGCCAATTCGTATGGAGGGTTGTGCTTACATTTGCCAGTCGTCCCCCATTGCGTAGCAATTGAATTGTCTTTTGGATCGATAATCAAGATGCGGCAATTTCGAATATCGGCAGTAATTACTTTGCCATCAGCTAGGATATGAGCATCATCCGGATAGTTCAATAATCCAGGACCACTGCCTCGCCTGTCAGGAACTCCATAAGTCCATGCAAGCGTTTTCTTTTCATAATCAACTATGTGTATATCAAAGTTATCCTCTTCACTTACGGCCAATTGTTTTCCGTCGGGGGAAAAATTGACATCCTCGTTGCCTCGATATGCTTTGATGCTTGGTGATGGAAATTCCCATATAATTTTCTTGTTCGGAGCAATTTCAATGAGGCGATTATTTCTCCTGTCGGCAATTACAATCGGGAACGGTAAAGGCTTTCCCCAAGACGCCACTGGATTTTGACGATTTCCTGTAATGGGTGGGATCGGTGGCAATACCGCGCCACTTGAAACAACCCCAGCGCCCATCATTTCAGTGGTCACCTGAACTTCTATTCCGCTTGGGTTAGGAGTTTTATTGGGCTTATTTTGTGCGTTACTTGTTTGATGACACAAAGCGATTATGAATATGCTTTTAACCGCAACTTTTATTAATTTGGAATTAACAACATTTGGTAACAATTGCATAAATTCCTTAAGGAGAAGTAGTTAGCACTTGGTTAATTATTATTCGTTTGTACTGTGTTGAATTTGATCTAAAACAATTGACAGGGGAATAAAGTGCATAGTAGCTACTTCGTTTCATAAACCGGTCTTTCATTTAATGGTTGTACTATTCGCGCATTGTCTAAGAATCTTTTGCGATAGGCGGCCAATTGTGGGGCTGAAAGTTCAATAGGCATTTTCAGAACTATCCATTCAACCCCTTCGGAACAGGGAGGCGCTGTAAGGGAGCCAAGATACCGGTAATACCCCTTGTTATTCGGCACAAGGGTAGTCGCATCAATTTTGATATCCGGATAAGTATGGTTGCCATCTATTTGGGGTGGAATTAGCGGGAGTAATGTCCTTAGAGTTGGATTTTCGTTTCCGATCCGAAACAATACGACTACAGCTAGTAGTTTCCCTGAAGGGTTTTTGTGTAGAAAATGTGCTGCCATGGGAAATTCTTCGCCATTTATTTGATCTCCTCCCGGGGTGTGAAAGTGAAATTGCGAAAGGGTAAAGCTTTGGTTTCCAATTTTTAACCGACTATTACTATTCATCCTAACTCTTAATGTATGCCCATCATTAGCGATGATTAGCGTAGAAGGGGAGTATTTAAATTGAAGAGAAGGTAGATTTTGTAGTTTTGTTTTGGTGATGTTTATGGGCGACTGAAGCCGGCCGGTATCGCATACATTCCCCATTGCGAAAAGCGCATAAGTGATTAACAGGCAATTACAAATTATTTTTAGGATTGGGATTTGGAAC
>CAIKFU010000077.1 GCA_903826775.1 uncultured beta proteobacterium
AAACAATTGAATTCATAATGCATTAGTGTAATTCAACGGCCAGAAACTAAAATGAATAAATTAAGGGCTAAACTTCACTAATGCTGAGGGCAAGCAGATAATCAAAAATAAAAAGTCGTTATGATGATTTATTTAAAAAAGATCGCTAACCATGCTTAGAAAAATACTCGCGTTAATCTTATTTACTTTGACTGCATTGTTATTGCAGGCTAATGGCGTTCAAGCCGCATACCCTGAAAAGTCAATAAAGTTCTTAGTTCCATGGCCGCCCGGAGGAGCAACCGATCAAGTTGCGCGCATTTTGGTACAGCCATTAACGAAGGAACTGGGAGTTACAGTATTTGTTGAAAATAAGGGCGGTGCAGGTGGAAACATAGGCACACAATCATTTTTGCAAGATAAAGCTGATGGGTACTCAATGTTGATGGCGACAAGTTCTACTAATGCAGCAGGACCGCACCTATTTACAAATCAAGGATTTGATCCAGCAAAAGATTTCACGCCAGTTATATTGGTTTGTACAATTCCAAATATTATGGTTGTGCCGACTTCTTCCCCATGGAATAGCATGAAGGATTTAATGACGGATGTCAAAAAGAACCCCGATAAGTTTACTTACGGATCAGCAGGTATTGGCGCATCACAACATCTAGCAGGAGCCCAGTTTAAGACGGTTACCGGGTTGGATATTCGGCATGTTCCATATAAAGGAAGTGGTCCTGCCGCAGTGGATTTAATGGCTGGACATATCGATATGATGTTGGACACAGGGTCATTGAATAGCATAAAAGGTGGGAAATTAAAGGCACTGGCAGTAGCATCGGATAAGCGAATTCCAGAGTTGCCGAACGTTCCAACCATGAAAGAGTCTGGTGTACCCATGGTGGCAAACGCGTGGTATGGCGTAATGCTGCCGGCTAATGCCCCAAGTGATGTGGCCGAGAGGCTAAATCTTGCGTTTAATAAGGTGCTAAAGGATCCCGAAGTAAAAAAGAGACTACAGGAAATTGGCGCCCAGATTGATGGTGGTTCGGTTACTGAATTTGCAAAGTTTTCCCAGTCTGAGATTAAGCGGTATGAGGGAATTGTAAAGTTGTCTGGAGCACCAAAAGAGTAGCGCGCCTTTAAAACACAAGGTACTTATGCCCAGAGAATATAAAATTTATGATTTTAGTTAGAAGGACTAATGGAGAAGCAATGTAATAGTCTAAGACGGTAGTGGCTCCTGAAATTAGTGAATTTGAATCCGCCGGACTTACTTCCATAAAATCATAAATAATTCCCTCGCCAAAAGTTCTGTGACGTTTGAGCACCTCGATACGAATAATTTGTAACCTAATAGACCGGATGAAAAAAAGATAAATAGATGATGGTTTATGGTGAAGTAGTTGGCAAGCTGATGGTTTTATTGTTGGAGAAGGCCGAATTTTTATAAAGCTTTATAGGCATGTATATCAAACATTATGAATAAGAATAAAGCGAACACAATGTATAAATTAATTGCATTTGATGCCTATGGAACTCTATTTGATGTTTATTCAGTTGGCATGCTTGCCAATGAGATATTTCCAGGTAGCGGGCTTGATTTGGCATTAATGTGGCGCGATCGACAGATAGAGTACACGCGATTAGTCACAATAAGCGACCCTAGTGCAGATGGCAGTAAATACTATCTCCCATTTTGGGATTTAACCCTTTTATCTTTAAGATATGTTTGTAAAAGAATGCATTTACCATTAGATGGAGATAGTGAAAATCGTCTCATGGCGGAATATGCTCAACTTCATGCGTTTGAAGATAGCTTGTCAGTATTAAAAAAAATCAAAGAAAAAGGAATAGCCACAGCTATTTTGTCAAATGGAAATAAACGGATGTTATCTGCCGTCGTGGAAATAAACGGTTTAAAACCATATTTAGATAGGTTGGTAACTGTAGAAGAAGCGCGTGTATTTAAAACTTCCCCACATAGTTACAATTTATTGATAAAGGAATTTGCAATTAGGAAAGAGGAAATTCTATTTGTTTCTAGCAATGCATGGGATGTCCTGGGGGCATCATGGTTTGGATTTGACGTTTTTTGGGTGAACAGGCAGTCCCATCCTTTCGAAGAAATTGGAAATAGGCCGAACTATGAAGGAAAATCCTTAAGCGAGGTTTTAGGAGTGGTTTGATTTCCGTTGTCTAATTGATTAAAGGGCAGTGCAAAATATACAAAAGAAAACGGTTTAATGGCAGCATTAGAAATATAAAATATGAAATACCACATAAAAATTATTAGGAGAATATATGAATAAAGTGTCGACTGGCAAAACCCTCCGCAACGCAATCGAAGCGGATGTAGATTCCAATAATGGGAAACCGGCTACAAACCCACGCCGCAGATTTATGCTTCAATCTTCCGCCTTAGCGCTCGGAACATTGACCAACATTTCACCTGCAATGTCCCAAAACGATTTGATTCGGGTAAAAGCATTTCCGGGCGCGCAAAATTTGCCTATGTGGGTAGGTTTAGAGAAGGGAAATTTTTCGGCTAGAGGCTTGAATATTGAGCTCGCATTTACCA
>CAIKFU010000078.1 GCA_903826775.1 uncultured beta proteobacterium
AGATTGGGCAAGAAGTGTGTAGTAGGTGTGTAGAAAAGCAAAAGCGAGCTCATCGCTCGCTTCGCTATACAGCTTGGTGGGTCGGGCGAGATTCGAACTCGCGACCAACGGATTAAAAGTCCGCTGCTCTACCGACTGAGCTACCGACCCAGAAAAGAGGGAAATTATAACAACTGTTTTGGGTTTGACTTCACTTCTAATGGCGCTAGGCCTTCTGGGCTTGATGTTTAGGAGTTTAGGCGCCTTGATACTGGGGGGTTTTTCGAAAAGTAATCCTTAATCCCTCCCAAAATAGCTTCTGCAATGCGGTCTTGATATGCTTCATCGTTCAATTTTGCTTCTTCTTGGGGGTTGCTAATAAATGCCGTTTCTACAAGAATCGACGGAATATCTGGGGCTTTGAGAACTGCAAAACTTGCTTGCTCTACCTTGCCTTTATGTAATTGAGCGAAACCGCCAATTTGACGAAGGATGGAATTTGCCACTTGCAGGGAGTCCTTAATCTGTGCTGTGGTAGACATGTCTAGCAACAGGTGGGCTACCTGTTGATCTTTGGTTTTGATATTTATACCGCCAATAAGGTCCGAAGCATTTTCTTTATTAGCCATCCAACGCGCCGTAGAGCTGCTAGCTCCTTGCTGAGAGAGGGCAAATACTGATGCCCCTTTCGCATTTGATTGAATAAAAGCATCGGCATGAATGGAAACGAATAAATCAGCCTCCACCTGACGCGCTTTTTGCACTCGAATATGCAGTGGTACAAAATAATCCCCATCCCTTGTTAGATAGGGTCGCATATAGACTTGATTTTCAACTTTGTCACGTAGACGTCTTGCGATGGAAAGGACCACATGTTTTTCTTTTGAACCCATGCTGCCAATGGCCCCTGGGTCTTCCCCTCCATGTCCAGCATCGATGGCAATGGTAATCAGCCTCTTATAGCGCGGGGTAGGAGCGGGTGTAGGAACTTCTTTAACCTGTGGAATAGCTTGAGCCATCGGGGGTCCAGGTTTGCTTGCAAATTGAGCAATAAGATCAATGTCTTCATTTGATTTTTCAAGAGCCTGTATTTTTTTGGAGCTGCTCTTCACGAGCTCCATCAAAGGATCGGGCGGCGTAGTTGGGTATAGGTCAAAGACCATGCGGTATTGATATTCAGCGACTGGATCAAGTGTGAAAAGCTGTGGTTTGATGGGTTCTTTTAAGTCGAATACAAGTCGCACGATGTTTGGCTGGAATTGCCCAACGCGAATCTGGGAGACGTATGGATCGTTTGGCTTTACTTTGGACACTAAATCCTTCAGAGTGGCATTTAGTTCTAAGCCTTGAATATCAACTACCAGGCGGTCAGGGTTGGTAAGAATTTGTTGAGTGATTGGTAAGGGGGCGTCCGACTCAATAGTAATTCGCGTGTAGTCTTCAGATGGCCAGATTCGTACCCCAAAAATTTTGGCTCCAAATGCAATTTCTGCTTCACCAAGAAGCAGTAAAAATCCCATTAATTTTGCTGAAGCCTTGATTGCTCGACGTTTTTTAAGATCCAAATTTTGTCCCATTATTTTTTTATAGCCTGCTAATAATGAATTCACCGCTTGCAGATTTGGCCTTAAGAGTGATTTCGCGCTCTGAATCATCTGTGCTAAAAAGGGATATCGCTTCTAGGCGGACGGAAAGATCAAATGCCGGAAGTGTGCCTTCTGCCTTTTCGGGCCATTCAACTAGACAAACTCCAGGGTAGTCGAAGTATTCAGCAAATCCTGCCTCTTCCCATTCTAGAGGGGTTTGCATTCGGTATAGATCAAAGTGGTGTATTGTAATTTCCAAGCCATTATTGATGACAAGATAAGGCTCGCAAAGATTGTAGGTTGGACTTTTTACACTTCCATCGTGCCCCAACGCTTGAATTAAATATCGTGCAAAGGTGGTTTTTCCGGACCCTAGATTTCCTTCTAGAGCTACATTAATGTGTCTAGATGGGGGGTCTTCTTGCGAAGTATGAAGAAAGAGCTGGCTGATGAGGTCGGCAAAAGACCTGGCAATATTTGCCGTATCCGCTTCTTGCCTACAATGTTTTCTTAATGGTTCCAATGGGGGGTGGGTTTGGTTGTCTTGATCGATTTGGTTAATATTCATTGCTAGTTTATTCAATTTACGTATTTATTATCGATTAGAGTATGCATTCACAAGTAACTCATCCAATTTCGGATCCATCCGAGTTTCGTGCATGGCTGGAGGAGCAGGCTCACTGCTTTGGTTTTGATCGCGTTCAAATTAGCGATACTTATCTGGGTCAGGCTGCCGAACATTTGCAAAAATGGATAAATGAAGGCCGACATGGAAACATGGATTATATGAGTCGCCATGTCCGCTTGCGTTCGGATCCAGGGCTCTTGCATGAAGGGGCGATCAGGGTAATTTGTGTCTCGGTCAATTATTTGCCTCCAACTGTTAAGTTTGAAAATGAGTGGCAACAAATTGCAAATCCATCACAAGCAGTAGTTTCGATGTATGCGAGGGGTCGTGATTATCACAAAGTGTTGCGTACAAGATTGCAGGATTTTGCCAATGCAATTGAAGGCCGACTGGGAAAGTTTGGATACCGCGTTTTTACCGACTCAGCTCCCCTTATGGAAGTTGAATTGGCTCGCAAAGCGGGATTGGGTTGGCGCGGAAAGCATACATTGCTTCTGAATCGCGAATCTGGCTCAACATTCTTTTTAGGGGAGATCTTGGTAGATATTCCTTTAGAAATTGATGTGCCCTCAGAAGACCACTGTGGTAGTTGCCAAGCCTGTGTGGATATTTGCCCTACAAAGGCTATTTTGGCGCCGTATCAACTTGATGCAAGACGTTGCATTTCATACTTGACAATCGAAAATCCTAAGGCTATTCCAATCGAATTTCGTCGTGCTATCGGTAATCGTATATATGGTTGTGACGACTGCCAGTTAATTTGCCCGTGGAATAAGTATTCAAAGCGTACTGAAATGCCAGACTTTGCTGAACGTCATGGATTGGGCGGGACTAGTTTGCTTGAGCTTTGGTCATGGTCAGAAAGCGATTTTGAACGCCGGCATGAGGGCAGTGCAATTCGTCGCATAGGCTATTCACGCTGGCGGCGCAATTTGGCTGTGGGCATGGGGAATGCAGTAAATTCACCCAAAACCGACTTACAGGAAAAAGAGAGAATCCGTGAAGCCCTTCGGCTTGGTTTGAAGGACGCAAATGAAATGGTCCAGGAGCATATCGAGTGGGCTTTAACTTAATTCCAGCATTACTCTTAAAATACAAAAAATGCCCTCCAAGCCTAATCAGCCTTTTATTGACCCAAGTGAGATTCCTTTAGGAGAGGGTAGAACACAACGCTTTGAAAGCCGAACAGAAGCATTCTGGGGTGGAGTTCTGAAAGCAAGCGGAGCTCCGGCAATGGTTTTATTTGCTGGGATGGTTGGTTTTGGTGCGATGGGGAAAACCAATAGCCTTGATGTCTGGTTTACCACTTTATGCAGTTTTTTTATGTTTGCCCTGCCAGGGCAGGTAGTGTTGCTGGAGATGATCGTTAGCGGATCTTCATTATTGGCCATTGTTGTAGCTGTTACGTTGACCTCAACTAGGTTTATAACCATGACGGTGACCTTGTTTCCGCAGATGCATGAACAGGATCGAAATCGCAGCCTATACATGACTGTACATTTGCTTGCAATGACAGCATGGGCTGTGTCAATGCGGGAGTTTTGCTCGATCGAGGCTAAACATCGCTTAAGTTTCTTTGTTGGGCTTGGTTTGCTATGTTGGTTGATTAGTGTGCCTGGAACAATTTTGGGTTACTTATTGGCCGGTTCGGTTCCTTCGGCGATTACGCTAGGGTTAATATTTATTAACCCATTATTTTTTTTACTGACTTTTACCGAGGTAAAACCTTGGATTAATCGAGTTGCCATTCTTTTAGGCTCCTTGCTAGGACCAATTTTTTTCGAACTGGATCGCGATACCAGCCTACTAATAACTGGGATTGTTGCCGGGAGTGTTGCTTATTTAATAGATCGATGCTATTTGCGGAAGAAAGTTGTGGGTGGGTAGCATGGATTTTTATGTACAGGGTTGGGGGGTTTGGATTGCGTTGGTCGCAGCTTGTATCGGTACATACGTCTGTCGAGCAATTGGCGTATTGCTATCTGGTCGAATAAATCAAAGCAGTGAAATTTTCCGCTGGTTGGCTGCGGTTACTTATGCAATGGTTGCTGCCTTAACGGTTCGTTTGATTGTGTTGCCAGTTGGACTCTTGGCCACGATTCCATTGGGGGTGCGTATATTAATTTGCGTGTTGAGTATTGGCGTTATGCTTTCAAAACCCACTCATCGTTTGGTGCCCGCTCTTCTGACCGGAACCCTTTTGCTTATTTTATACGGAGCGTTGTATTAATTGAGATGCTCAGCCAGAATTTTTGCAATATGCACAGCGTTTCGATTGGTGCCATCGTGGATTTGATGGCGGCAACTGGTGCCATCCGCCACAATCGAGCTGTTCGGCATCCTGCGAATTGTGGGTAGGAGACTTAACTCAGCCATTTGTTTTGAGGACTCTATATGTTCGGCTTCGTATCCAAAACTACCGGCCATGCCGCAACATGAAGATTCGATCAATTGAGGGTTTGCATTTGGGATGAGATTTAATAAGTCCATTGCAGGGGATACGGCAGAAAATGATTTTTGATGGCAATGTCCGTGAAATAAAATTGGCTGGGATGCCGGCTTTAAGTTCAACTTGAGTTTTCCCATTTTGCATTCAATTGCTAAAAATTCTTCCAGAAGCTGAGCCTGTTTGCTTACGGTAAGTGCTTTTTCTCCAAAACCCATAACCAGAGCCTCATCTTTTAAGGTAAAAAGACAAGATGGCTCCAGTCCGACAATGGGAATCCCTTTTTCCGCATAAGGTCCTAGGTGATTTACAAGGGCACCAAGACTTTCTTTTGCCTTCTCCACCATGCCTGATGCAAGATAAGTGCGACCACAACAAAATTGACTTGAACAAGATCCCTGAGGATTCCGAGAATCTGCTTGGGGTATATGAATTCGATACCCCCCGATTTTAAGTATTTTGATTGCGGCTTGCAGATTTTCATTTTCAAAATAAGCATTAAATGTATCTGCTAATAACACCACGCCTTTACCGTTTTCTGAGATCAATTGGTCTGGTGTGAATGTGTGCTCAAGATGCAAATGAGTTGCAGAACTCCAGAAGGTATCCTTTTTCCAAATTGGCAGAGACCTTTTTGCAGAAATGCCTGTAATCCTCTCTTGTGCTCTTGCAATTAGCGATATTCGGTTACGAAGATTGAGAAGTCTTGGTAGACCTGGAATACGGGTAACAACAGCTGCATACTTTGGGAGGTACGCAACAAGTAGATCCCGCAAGGTGTGCCCGTAATGCTTTTTATAGGCACCCAGATATTCAATTTTCATCTTTGCCATGTCTATGCCAGTCGGACATTCACGCCGGCAAGCCTTGCAACTTACGCAAAGATCCATCGCCTCCTTAATTGGCTCAGTTGCAAGAGGATTTATGGATTGATTAATTTGACCAAGTTGATTGGAGAGTGCAAGTCGCAATGTATTCGCTCTGCCGCGAGTAAGGTGTTTTTCATCGCGGGTGATTCGATAGCTGGGGCACATCGTCTCAGCGTCAAATTTTCGGCAATGACCATTGTTGTTGCACATCTCTACGGCCTTTGCTAGTCCCATAGCGGGATCTCCACCACTGCCTGCAGCCCCGATTACCTCTGTTACTGGATTATTTTGGACGTTCCATGAGGACCAATCCATTTCGGGTTTTAAAGGAATAACCTTGTATTCGGGGGAATATCGAAAGTAATTTGCTTCATCCATTTTGGGTGGATCGATGATTTTCCCAGGATTCAGTAAATTTTTTGGGTCAAATTCTTGTTTGATTTGTTTTAGTGCGTTTGTAATCCTAGGGCCAAATTGCCAGGAAATCCATTCTCCACGACAAAGCCCGTCACCGTGTTCGCCGCTAAAGGCGCCTTTATACCGACGTACTAACTCAGAGGCTTCTTCGGCGATTGCCCGCATTTTTTTTGCCCCATCTCGCCGCATGTCTAGAATTGGCCGAACATGCAATGTTCCTACCGAGGCATGTGCATACCATGTGCCACGCGAACCATGTTTTGAAAACACTTCGGTTAGGGCTTGTGTGTATTCGGCGAGATATTCAAGGGGTACAGCACAATCCTCAATGAAGCTTACCGGCTTGCCGTCACCTTTTAAGCTCATCATGATATTGAGCCCCGCCTTACGAACTTCCCAGAGATTTTTTTGTAATGCGCTGTCAGTCATTAAAACAACCGAGTCAGGCAGACCCAGTTCTGCCATTGTTTCTTGAAGGGATTTTAATTTTTCTAGTAACGGGGATTGGTCTTCCCCAGAGAATTCAACCAAAAGGATGGCTTCAGGCGTATCGCTGCTTGGGTCAATCAATGCGGTCTCGATAGTATTCTGAAAGCTGGGATTGTGACGGGCCAAGTTAATCATGGTGCGGTCTACAAGTTCAACCGCTGTTGGGCCAAGCAGGACAATGTGCTGTGCGCTATCCATTGCCTTAAAGAAGCTCGTGAAATTGACGATTCCTAGTACTTTTTTCTGTGGAAGCGGGGATAACTTAAGTTGCAGTGACTTGAAATACGCCAAAGTTCCTTCGCTGCCGACAAGAAGGTGTGCCAAGTTGACACTGCCGTCTCTCGTGTAGGGCAATTCGCTTTGCGGATGAAATATATCCAAGTTATAACCGCCGACGCGCCGAAGGACCTTAGGAAATTGACGCTCAATTTCAGGATGCAATTCATTGGCAAGCCGTTTTACAAATTTCCCCAACTTTTTTGCAATGCCTAAGCTATCGAGGTAAGGCCCAAATTGGCCAAGTTGACCGTCGGCTAGCCAAGCATCAATACCCAAGACGTTGTGGACCATATTTCCATAGGCGATAGAGCGGCTTCCGCAGGAATTGTTTCCAGCCATGCCGCCAATTGTGGCTTGTGCGCTGGTTGAAACATCTACCGGAAACCATAAACCATGGGGTTTAAGTACCGTATTTAGGTTGTCGAGAACCATTCCAGGTTCCACTTCGGCAATACCCTTAATGGGGTCAATACTTAACAGTTTACGAAACGATTTGCTGTTGTCGATGACCAAAGCAACCCCGGTGGTTTGCCCGCATTGGCTAGTACCACCGCCTCGGGGAAGGATTGGTATGCCATTCTCTCGCGCAATACTTAGGGTTGCTTCAATATCGGCATGATCTTCAGGAACAACGACTGCAATCGGAAATTGCTGATAAATCGAGGCATCAGTTGCATAGCGGCCGCGACTTGAAATATCGGTAAATACTTCTCCCCGGATGTTTTTTTTCAGGCGTTCGTAAACGGATGGCGGTAGAGTGGAATTGGTCGGCATGGCTAAAGGTATGGGAAAATGTATTAAAGCACCAATTTTGACTATAAATCACATTAAAAACTAATTTAAGAGACCTCATGTTGAAGTTAGACTCCCATCCATCAGGACGGCACTTTTTACACATTCCAGGACCAAGTCCCGTACCATCCCGTATTTTGCGAGCCATCAGTTACCAAACTATAGATCATCGTGGACCGGAGTTTGGCGAGTTTGGTTTGAAGGTGCTAAGCGGAATAAAACAAATTTTTAAAACTCAGTATCCAGTGATTATCTACTCTGCTTCTGGAACGGGTTCATGGGAAGGGGCTTTAGTTAATACACTTAGTCCCGGCGATAAGGTGCTCTTTTATGAAACAGGTCAATTTGCCCATCTTTGGTTTGCATTAGCCAAGCGACTCGGGTTTGATGCTGAAGTGATTTCGAAACCGGACGAGGATACATGGCGTTGGGGGGTTGACGCTGCGGTCATTGAGGAGCGTTTAAGGAAGGACCACCAACATCAGATTAAAGCAGTTTGCGTTGTCCATAATGAGACCGCTACCGGAGTTACCTCCAATATCGAAGCAGTTCGCAATGCAATTGATGCTGCCAAACATCCCGCTTTATTGATGGTGGATACCGTTTCGGGTTTGGGTGCAGCAGATTATCGCCATGATGATTGGGGGGTCGATGTTGCTATATCTGGATCTCAAAAAGGGTTAATGCTTCCCCCGGGTCTGGGTTTTAACGCTTTGTCACCAAAGGCGATTGAGGCAAGCAAGGCCAGCAAAACCCCTAAAGCCTACTTGGCCTGGGATGAAATACTTGAGTCGAATAAGACCGGATATTGGCCAACTACTCCTAGTACCAATTTGCTATATGGCTTGCACGAAGCTATAGACATGATGATGAACGAAGGTTTAGATGCCATATTTGCACGTCATCAGCGTCTGGCTGAGGCTTGTCGACTAGCGGTCAAAGCTTGGGGGCTTGAAAATCAATGTTTGGATATTAATGCATATTCACCGGTAAATACTTGTATTGTTGGTCCCGATGGCATGAATACCGATACTTTGCGTAAGCATGCCTTATCCAAATTTAATCTTTCGCTTGGAACAGGTTTGGGCAAAATTAAGGGCCAGGCATTTCGCATAGGGCATTTGGGGGACTGTAATGAATTGAGCTTAATGGCTGCCTTAAGTGGGGTGGAAATGAGTCTGCAGGGAATGGGTTACAAGATAAAAGCAAGCGGCGTAGTCGCCGCACAGGAGTATTTAAAATAACCCATGTCCGCATCTAAATTGATATAGAAAGAATGCAAAAATGTTAGCTACTAAGCCTTATTTAACCCAAGTTGATGTACAAAAAATTTTGGATGCAGCCAATGCGCATGCAGTTAAAAATAATTGGTCGGTAACCATCGCAGTTTGCGACGATGGTGGCCATATGTTGGGATTGATACGCCGCGACGGTTGTGCACCGATTTCCGCTTATATCGCGCAGGAAAAGGCGCGTACGGCAGCAATGGGTAGGCGTGAAAGTCGTGTTTATGAGGAGATTATCAATAACGGCCGTACCTCATTTTTATCAGCCCCTCACCTTCAGGGTATGTTGGAGGGTGGGGTAAATATCGATGTAAATGGCTGTACCATCGGCGCAGTCGGCGTTTCCGGCGTTAAATCGACCGAGGATGCTGCCATTGCAAAGGCTGGCATTGCGGCCATTCTGTAAGTTACCTTGATAAATACTGTTACTGAAATAAATAATTCCGAGGGGTCGCAGGATCCCCAAGCATCAATCACTTTTGCTGACTTTGGTTTGGACCCACTGGTTTTGAAGGCGGTGTCCGAGCAGGGTTACAACACCCCAACTCCAATTCAGGCTCAAGCTATACCCTATGTGCTGGCTGGACGAGATTTAATGGGGGCCGCACAAACCGGTACAGGCAAAACCGCTGCTTTCGTATTGCCAATTATTCAAAAGCTATTGCCATCTGCAAGCAGCAGCGCTTCTCCCGCACGTCATCCAATTAGAGCGTTGGTTTTGACACCCACCCGCGAATTGGCTGTTCAGGTTTCGGAAAATGCTGCAAACTATTCTAGGCACACTGATCTGCGTTCAACCGTGGTTTTTGGTGGCGTTGATATGCAGCCTCAAGTATCGTTATTGCGAGGTGGGATTGAGATTTTGATTGCTACGCCAGGACGATTGCTCGATCATATTGGTTCAAAAACCGCGAATTTGTCACAGGTTGAAATTTTGGTATTGGATGAAGCTGATCGCATGCTAGATATGGGCTTTTTGCCAGATTTGCAACGCATCATTAATCTCATACCTGCGAAGCGTCAAACATTGTTGTTTTCCGCAACCTTTTCCTCCGAAATTAAAAAACTTGCTCAAAGTTATTTGATTAATCCGGTAACGGTTGAGGTAGCTAGGCAAAATGCGGCGGCCGATACGGTTAGTCAAGTTGTGCACTTTGTTTCTTCTGGCGACAAGCAAAGTGCCATTGTTAAAATTCTAGATTCACGAGCACGTCTTGGGCTAACTCGGCAGTGCATTATTTTTACAAACAGCCGTTTGGGCTGTGCAAGGCTGGCACGAGCTTTGGAGCGGGATGGGATTAAAGCGGGCGCAATTCATGGCGACAAGAGTCAGGGCGAGCGTACCTTAACCTTGGATGCTTTTAAATCTGGGGCGATTGAAGTACTGGTGGCAACGGATGTGGCGGCTCGCGGATTGGATATCCCGGCAATGCCTTGCGTAATTAATCATGAGCTTCCCTATAGCGCCGAAGACTTTATTCATCGTATTGGTCGAACTGGAAGGGCGGGCAGTACGGGTGATGCGATTGCCTTGGTGGATGACAGCGAAAAACGCCTGCTTGACGACATTGAAAAATTAATGAAACGCAAGCTACCAGTGATGCCGTTACCAGAGGTCAAGCCTGGTCAAACCTCAGATCCATTTTTTTATATGCCCTATCAATCCAATAGTCCATCAAAGCTGGATAGTGGTCCGAGTGGGCAGGATGGTGTGAAGAAGGCGGGCATCATCTCTGCTAAACCGACAGTAGGTGCTTTGCTTGGCGGCAGCAAGAAAAAATAGACGTTATTGAGGATCCGACTGGATATCTGACCAGGCTTTTGTGGCGGCCAGGAGCCAGTCAGAAACTTTCATCCCATATCGACTTGGAAGGCCATTTAATCCTAAATGCTTTGCTGCATGTTCAAGCGCTGTTAACGCATGACGTTCACTTGTAATGTTGATTCCTTCTGCTTGGGTTTGTTTGCTGAGTTTTTCGCCAGCGCTATTGGTTACAAGAGGTAGGTGAAGGTATTGAGGGTTTTTAAATTCTAATATGTTTTGTAAATAGATTTGCCTTGGTGTGTTGTCGAGTAGGTCAGATCCACGAACAATATGCGTGATTTTCTGATAGTTGTCATCCACCACTACCGCTAGCTGATAAGTAAATATCCCATCAGACCTGAGTAAAACAAAATCCCCAACTGCTTGGTTTAGATTTTGATGTTGATTTCCATAGAATCGGTCTTTGAATTCTATGTTGCAATTTTCAGGAAGCGCAAGACGCCAGGCGCTTTTACGTTTCTGTGAAGTTGATCCATCCGGATTGATTGCATTGTTTTGACTAGATCTTGAGATAAAGGGATCAGGACGACATGTCCCTGGATAAATTTGCCCCTGATCTCGATGTGTTGGTATACCCAACAATCTCAATGCATTCGCTACTTTCTTACGAGAGCAGTTGCACGCATATAGTTGATGAAGAGTTTGAAGGATTTCGATAGCCTTTTTGTATCGATCTTGATGCTTTGACTGCCAAGTAACTTCCTCATCCCAATGCAATCCGCAGGCTTGAAGCTGTTGCAGTATATGGCGATCCGCGCCTGCGATACAACGCGGTGTATCTAGATCCTCAATTCTTAGCAGCCATTTCCCACCCGAAGACCTAGCATCCAACCAACTCCCGAGGGCTGAAACAAGCGAACCCGCATGAAGAGGGCCTGTAGGGGAGGGGGCGAATCGCCCGCGATAGCCGTAGATTGGGGAAGTAAGGTTTTTCATTACAGACACAGCTAAAATCATCTCATGATTAGCCCCCGTTTTATCCATTTACGTGTTCATTCCGAGTTTTCCATTACGGATGGGGTTGTGCGTATTAATGATGCCGTTTTGGAAGCCCAAAAGGATGGCATGGGCGCTTTGGCCCTAACTGACCTTAGTAACTTATTTGGTTTGGTGCGTTTTTATACTGCAGCACGCTCAGCAGGTGTAAAACCGATTGCTGGCGCTGATGTTTGGGTTACCAATGTGCAGGACTTTGACCAGCCTTACCGTCTTTTGCTGCTAGTTCAAAATCATTCTGGCTATTTAAATTTATGCCAACTTTTAAGTCGGGCTTCTTTAGATAATCAAACCCGTGGTCGAGCTGAAGTTGATCCAACATGGTTTACACAGCCGGCTGCGAAAGCTGAGGATCGAGCATCTGGTAAAACCTTGTCGGAGGGTTTGATTGCCCTTTCAGGCGCGCGTATGGGAGAAATTGGCTCTGCTTTATTGGCTGGTCAAGAGGATGTAGCTATCGAAATTGCCAAGACTTGGGCAAAATTATTTCCCCAATCGTTTTATATAGAAGTGCAACGTGGCGGGCACCCACATGATGAAAAACAGCTCCAGTTGGCTTGCCATTTAGCTAGCCAACTACAACTTCCAGTCGTGGCAACTCATCCCGTGCAATTTATGAAGAGGGATGATTTTACGGCCCATGAAGCGCGTGTTTGTATTGCAGAAGGAGAATTGCTGGGTAACCCTAGACGTCAAAAGAAATTCAATGCTGAGCAATATTTTCTAACACAGGCAGAAATGGAAGGGCGGTTTGTTGACTTACCTGTTGCCTTGGCAAACTCGGTTGAAATTGCAAAGCGTTGTAATTTATCACTTACATTAGGGCAGCCACGTCTTCCAGAGTTTCCAACCCCCCCAGGAATTACGTTGGATGACTTTTTATTTCAGCAGGCCGAAATAGGGCTAAACAAGCATTTAGTACGCAATTTCCCTGATCCAGCGGTGCGATCTGCTGAAGAGGCGCGTTATCGAGATCGGTTGGTTTTCGAAGTCAAAACGATTAGTCAAATGGGTTTTCCGGGTTATTTTTTGATTGTGGCGGATTTTATTAACTGGGCAAAAAATAATGGCGTACCGGTTGGTCCTGGTCGAGGATCCGGTGCGGGTTCTTTGGTTGCGTATTCATTAGGCATTACGGACCTAGATCCCCTGCGATACAACTTGCTGTTTGAGCGGTTTTTAAATCCTGATCGGGTATCCATGCCCGATTTTGATATTGATTTTTGTCAGCATGGGCGTGATCGGGTTATTCAATATGTAAAAGACCGTTACGGTAAAGATGCAGTTAGCCAGATAGCAACGTTTGGAACAATGGCAGCAAGAGCTGCAATCCGTGATGTGGGGCGAGTATTGGAGCAGGGTTATGGATTTGTAGATGGTATTGCAAAACTGATCCCCAACAAACCCGGCTCAGATATGACCATTGAAAAAGCAAAACAGGAAGAGAAGCAGCTTGCCGAAAGGGAGAAAAATGAAGACGAGGTTCGCCAATTGCTTTCATTGGCTCAACAGCTTGAGGGTTTAACGCGAAACGTTGGAATGCATGCGGGAGGGGTCTTAATTGCCCCTGGAAAGCTGACCGATTTTTGCCCACTTTATACGCAAGAATCGAAAGACCAAGATAGCAGTTCCGTGATCAGTCAATTTGATAAAGACGATGTTGAAGCCATTGGTTTGGTGAAGTTTGACTTTCTGGGGCTGACGACGCTAACGATTTTGGCAGCAGCAGAACGCTGGCTTAGAGTGTTGCATGAAGATCGTAGGAACTGGAGTGTTGGTGATATTCCTTTGGGCGATGACGCTGCATTTGAGATATTAAAAAAAGCCAATACAGTAGCTGTATTTCAGCTTGAAAGTCGCGGTATGCAAGGCATGTTGCGCGAGGCAAAACCAGACCGTTTCGAGGATATTATTGCACTCGTTGCTTTGTATCGACCCGGCCCTATGGATTTGATTCCTGATTTTATTGAGAGAAAGCATGGACGCCAAAAAGTAGAGTATCCGGACCCGCGAATTGAGCCGGTGCTTCGTGAAACTTATGGAATTATGGTCTATCAGGAACAGGTGATGCAGATGGCCCAAACCATCGGTGGATATTCACTAGGTGAAGCCGATTTATTGCGACGGGCGATGGGAAAGAAAAAACCTGAAGAGATGGCACAACATCGCAAAATTTTTAGCGACGGTGCCAAAAAAGGAGGGATTAGCGAGGGAAAAGCAAACGAGATTTATGATTTGATGGAGCGATTTGCTGGTTATGGATTTAATAAATCGCATGCCGCTGCTTACGCCCTTTTGGCTTATCAAACCGCCTGGTTGAAGGCCCACTACGCTGCTGAATTCATGTCGGCCAACTTATCCTTAGCTATGGACGATACTGATAAGATTAAGATTCTTTATGACGACTGCCTTGCGAATCAGATACGGGTGTTCTCGCCGGATATTAATACCGGCGTGTATGAATTTACTCCCTTAAAGTTGGCTGAAGAACCTGAGGCTCAAAAGATAAGCAATATTCGCTATGGACTTGGGGCAATTAGAGGCACTGGAGAAGAAGCGATTAGATTGATTGTGAAGGCCCGTGATGAGGGTGGGCCTTTTAAGGATTTATTTGACTTTTGTGCACGCGTCGATCGTCGAAAAGTAAATCGCCGTGCGATCGAAGCATTGATGCGTGCTGGGGCGTTTGATAGTCTGTATCGAGATTCGGTTAGTCAAAATGGAAATTTATATGACATTCGCGCAACTTTGCTAGCTTCCCTAGCAAGGGCAATTGAAGCTGCCGAACAAGCTGAGGCGTCAATTCATCAAGTTAGTCTATTTGAAGTGGCTGGTGAAACTGATCGCCACTTGCCGGAATTGGTTCGTGAACCGACATGGTCTGAAAAAAAGCGCCTACAAGAGGAAAAGGTGGCATTGGGACTTTGCTTGACTGGGCATTTGTTCGATGCTTATCGCGATGAGGTCGGTCATTTTGTTAAAAAGCCATTGGTTAAGATCGTTGAGGGCAAGGATCAGTTGATTACAGGAATTATTGCTTCCGCCCGTATGCTGACTGGTCAGCGTGGTCGAATGATGATTGCAACCATCGATGATGGTACTGCAGCGATTGAAGTCACGCTTTATAGTGAAGTGTTTGAGCCGAATCGCTCTTGGCTTAAGGAAGGAGAGTTGTTGGTCGCTAGAGTGAATGTTACCCCCGATAAATTTTCAGGTGGCGTGCGTATTGTTTCTGAACAAATTATGGATATCACTAGTGCTCGTATGCGTTTTGCCCGTAATGTGTATGTGTGCATCGATTCAGGAATAGACCTGAAAATGTTGCGAAATCAGATCGGCCCTTTTTTGATCTCTAATCGCGTGAATGGCTCCAAGACTGGGGTTGGAATATCGGGTGCGGCTTTTGGTGATGGCGCCCATGGGGATGAGGTTATAAAGGGATTACCTCTTATTGCAGCCGTTACTGCACAAGGAGGTGCCTGCCTAGTTCAATTTCCTGATGAACTACGCTTATATCCAGATGACAATTGCTTACATGGCTTGCAGCAACTGCTGTCTACAAAGCAATCCAATCCAGTTATCGTCCAGTACCTATAGTTTGGGGCTGGATTTAGGTATCAAGCAGGCCTCTAACTGCATCGATTACCTGTTGAGCATCAAGCAAATCCAAGCATTCACTTCGGCTGTCGATGCGATCTTCGCAGCCAGCTTTACGGCAAGGCACACAGTCTCCTGGACCTTGCAAAATCGTAACATTACCAACGGTCTGCACTCGTGCCCTTAATAAGTATGGGCTTTTTCCGATAAATCCATTTGGCCAGGGGCCAAAATTGGTAGGGGGTGTTGGTCCGAATAGGGCAACCGTTTTTGTGTTGCAAGCGGCGGCCAGATGGGTGGTGGACGTATCAACGCCCACATAAAATGCGGCATGCCTTATTAAGGTTCCAATTTGAGGAAGGTTAAGCTTTCCTTCGGTATTTATGACATGGTTGCGTGTTTCCTCGTCCAACAGGGAGATGATGTCAAGATTTAACTCCAAGTCTTGTATTGCTGGTGAACAACTTAATACAACTTGATAGCCTTGCTTTGCAATCCACGATATAAGCGTTTGCCAATATGTCAGAGGCCAGCGTTTGTAAGCAGTTAATGGGCAGGGATGTATGACAACGTAATCAGTGCGTAGTTGATTGCATAGTTCGGGGGATACTTTTTCAACTGCTGGCGGGGTAACGTTAATTGGATTAATAAACAGATTTGATGGTTCTTGAACGAAGGGTTCAAGCAACCGTAATTTTTCAATGATGACGTGTTGTTGGAAGTAGTCGATCTCAACTGTATGCAAGCAGATCCATTTTTTCCAGGCATTTTGTCGATTGCTTTTACTTCTATTTAGACCACCTTGAGGAGGGCCACCAATTACCCCTACTTTTCGAAAGGCCGCTAGAAGACCATAGATATACGATCTATCGCTTGGCTGAGTAATAAAAGCAAGATCATAACGTTGAAATAGACGGTTAAATAGGAAGAGGTACTCTCTCATACCAGGATGATCTGAGGTTTCAATAAATTCCTGAATGTCAGGGTTTCCTTTGAGCATGTCCAGTTTGCCGCGATAGCCTAAAAAATGAAACTGAGCGTGCGGCCAAATCTTGCGTGCTTGCTGAATTAATGGCGTGGTAACCAACACGTCACCGATCTGTCGAGTAGCGATAAATAGAATGCGCTTAGGTTGAGGTAGGGATGCTTTTATCAATTCCATCATCCTTTTTTTGCGAGAATTTTATTTCTTACCAGAAGCGCATTTCCTTCTGCATGCGACTGATTGTTAATTTTGTGATGCAGGTGAAAAACCTCAGTAGACCAAGAGCCAGATTTTCGAATGACCCCTTTATTTTGCAGTCTGAAAATAAAATCAGCGTCTTCGTGCCCCCAACCGGTGATGGACTCATCAAAACCGCCTATGTCTAAAGCATTTTTTCTCCAGCAGGCCATATTGCAACCCTTAATGCGCCGCCAGACAAATTTTCTATATATGCGCCATGCCCCATCCCCAAGTTTTATTTTCAGCGGCCAATATTTATTGATCTTGCCGTGGAGACGGTAGCTTAATAAGTTTGCATTAAAACGTGGAAAGCTCCAACAGGACCATGATAAAAGAGAGTTTGTTAGGGTTTGGTTGAGTAGAACTCTGCTGCCAGTAACAAGGCATCCTTCGGATGCAAGTTCACGATGTCGCGCTACAAAATCCGGTTGCGCAATACAGTCGCCATCCAAAAAAATTAGGTAGTCCCCTTTAGCTGCTTCGATGGCCTTATTTAGGATGATGGTTTTTCGAAATCCTTGATCCGCTTGCCATAGATGAGTAATATTTACCGGGAATGCATTTTTGACTCCATCAATCATGTCTTTTGTAGGTTGAGTCGATCCATCATCAGCAATAATGATTTCAAAATTTAAGTTGGTCTGTTCCCTAAGAGACTCTAGGCAAAGTTTGAGTGCTTCCGGCCAGTTGTAAGTGGCTAATACAATTGAAAACATCAGCTGGGTTTTTTCTGTTGATTTTTTGCCTGCTGGTGCAATTGCCATAGTTTGATGTAGCGGTAGTAGGTACCCTGAGCATTCGAGATGGCCAGAGTGTACCCTTGAGACCCATCCAAAAATCCCGCCTGAACAATATAAGTTCTAATAAACGACCAGACTCCATGAAGAATTGCTTTTGTAATGCTGCTTTTTTTCCCTTGGGCAAAAGCCTGTTCTGCTGAAGCACTTGAATAGCGATCAATTTTTTGCAATACCTGTGAATAATTCAGGAAGCTAAAGTGGAGCATCGGGTTGTTCAATCTTGCTACGCATCCGGTTGGGATCAAGCGTTCATGGACTATATCCTCAGAGAATTTAGCCGTGCCACGCTTAAATAACCTATCAACATAATCGGGATTCCAACCGGAATGCCTGATAAATCGACCGCAATACCAGGATAGCCTGGGGATCGCGAAACAGCTGGTTTCCCCAGGGTGGTTTATGGCCGCAACAATTTCCGAGCGCAAAGCAGGGGTAATTCTTTCATCGGCATCAAGGGATAAGACCCATTCGCCAGTGGCAAGATCCAAAGCCCTGTTCTTTTGGGGGCCAAAACCGGGCCAATCTGGGGGCTGAATGATGGTTGCATTGAAGGTTTTGGCTATTTCTAGGGTGCCATCGGTGCTTGCCGTGTCTACGATAACGATTTGCTGGGCAAGACCCTCCAAAGAAGCCAGACAATCATGCAAATTGGCTTCTTCGTTCTTAGTTATGAGTATGACGGATAAGATGGGCATAATTCATTATATGAATGCTCAAGATCGTATAGCTTTAAACCGCTTAATTCAATATTTACGTCCCCATATTGGCTTAATTATTGGTTCCTTGTTGGCAATGGCTCTAGTGGCTGCTGCCGAGACTGCTATTCCTGCCTTAATGAAGCCTTTACTGGATCGGGGTTTTACTGGGCAATTGAATGGCAAATTATGGCAGGTTCCGGTTTTCTTGGTGGGACTGGCATTGGTTAGAAGCTTAGCCCAGTTTTTATCAAATTACCTACTTACTAGTGTGATTTCTGCAGTTTTGCTGAAACTGCGTCAAGAAATGTTTCATAGTGTTCTCCACGCAACAACTCAATTTTTCCAAAAGAATTCAGCATCAAACCTCATTAATGCGGTAGTTTTTGAGGTTAACAATGTCCTAACCATTATGGGGACTATGCTGATTAGCTTGGTAAGGGACTCGCTTACAGTAGTTGGTTTGATTGGATATTTGATATACCTGAATTGGCGTTTGACGTTAGTGGTATTGGTTATTTTTCCTGCTATAGCCTTCATTATGAACAAGATAAATCGGCGTTTGCGCTCGTTAAATCGTGATCAGCAAAGCTTAACGACAGAACTCGCATATATAGTTGAAGAGTCTGCTGCCGGTTACAAGGTAGTTAAAGTACACGGGGCAGAAAATTATGAAATGCGCCGTTTTATGGAAAAGGCTGAGCGACTTCGTCAGTTTGGCATTAAATCTGCGGTTGCCGGCGGTTTAAATCAGCCGATAACGCAGTTGATAGCCTCGATGGCTTTATCAGTCGTCTTGGTTATTGCATTATTGCAGTCTGCTTCTGAGGGAGTGACGGTTGGGGGGTTTGCAGCTTTTATTACTGCAATGATGCTAGTTATTTCACCTCTTAAGCATCTTGCCGATATTAACCAACCCCTACAAAGGGGGTTGACAGCAGCTGAAATGATTTTTAATTTAATGGATCAGCCAACTGAAGAAGATGAGTCAAACATAGCTAGCCTAAAGAGCCTCAAAAAATCAAAAGGGGGCATTCGATTTGAGGATGTTTCTTTTTCTTACCAACAGGAAGCGGGTCGGGAAAACGCACTTAAGGACATCAATTTATCCATAAGCCCTGGTGAAGTGGTAGCGTTTGTGGGCCCATCTGGCGGAGGTAAGACAACCTTGGTTAGTTTGTTACCGCGTTTTTATAAGCCAACGGTTGGTCGGATATTGTTGGATGAAATTCCGCTTGAGGAAATTGTGCTATCGGATGTGCGACGACAAATTGCTTTTGTAGGTCAAGAGGTAATTCTATTTAATGATTCCATTGCAGCAAATGTGGCTTATGGTGCGGTTGCTATTGATGGAATTGATCGGGGAAGGGTGATTGAAGCTCTGGAAGCAGCCCATCTTGGAGCTTTGATCCGTGAGCTCCCTGAAGGAATTGATACCCAGATTGGCGATAATGGCAATCGACTTTCAGGGGGTCAGCGTCAGCGTTTAGCTATAGCCCGAGCGATCTATAAAGATGCCCCAATCTTGATATTGGATGAGGCAACATCGGCCTTGGATTCGGAATCCGAGCGTCAAGTACAAGATGCATTAGAGCGTTTAATGGTCGGTAGAACGACATTGGTGATTGCTCATCGACTTTCAACTATTGAGCATGCCGATCGGATTGTTGTGCTTGAGAATGGACGAGTTGAGGAGAACGGCTCTCATGATGAGTTAATCAGGAACAATGGATTGTATGCAAATTTACATCGCATTCAATTTTCTGGAGCTACCATTTTTTCTTGATTTAACTTAGAACTATATCGTATTGTTCTTGACGAAAAGATCCTTCAGCCTGAAGGCGAATCGGCTTATTAATGAAATCGCCAAGCATGGCCAAGAACTGATTTTCTTCCTCAAGAAATACATCGATAACATCAGGGGCTGCCACAATTCGAAATTCTTTAGGATTAAATTGACGATGCTCTCTGACAATTTCCCTCAAAATTTCATAGCAGATTGTTTGGGCTGTTTTAACTTCACCTTTGCCGGAGCATGTTGGGCAGGGCTCGCAGGTGATATGGGCTAACGATTCACGAGTTCGTTTACGAGTCATTTCGACAAGTCCAAGATTCGAGAAAGCATTGACTGTGGTCCTTGCATGATCTCTTTCCAAATTGCGCTTTAACTCATGCATTACAGCTTCTTGATGTTCGTTTGTGAGCATATCAATAAAATCAATAATGATGATTCCGCCGAGATTTCGTAGACGCAATTGGCGGGCGATTGATTGAGCCGCCTCCAGATTGGTTTTGAAGACGGTGTCATCTAGGTTTCTTGCTCCTACAAAGCTACCTGTATTTACGTCAACGGTGGTCATTGATTCAGTTTGATCGATCATCAGGTATCCGCCCGATTTCAAATCCACGCGCCGACCAAGGGCTTTATTGATTTCCGTATCAATATCGAATAAGTCAAACAAAGCTCGTTCACCACGGTGCAACGAAAGTTTGTCAATCAAATTTGGCATATAGTTTGCTGCAAACAATTTGAGTTTTTCAAAATTTTCAGCAGAATCAATGCGAATCTGTGTGGTGTCCTCACCAGCAAGATCGCGTAATACGCGCTCAGCCAAACTTAAGTCTTGATATAGTAAAAAGGGGGCGGCTTGGTGGTTGACTGCAGAGAGAATTTTTCCCCAAGTGGTTCTTAGATAACTCATATCGTGCTGAAGTTCAATATCGCTCGCATCTAGGGCGCTTGTCCGAACAATAATCCCACCCTTTTCATCCTCGGGAATTAAGCTAGCTAAACGGGTTTTGAGGGACTCCCTATCCTCCGGATTATCAATTCTTTGGGAAATGCCAATATGTTTTTCAGGGCCTGAATCTCTGCTCATTTGGGGCAGGTAAACCAAGTTGCGCCCAGCGATGCTTAACTGTGCAGTTAGGCGAGCACCTTTGGTCCCCAAGGGGTCTTTTAGTACTTGAACTAGTAGGGTTTGTCCTTCGAATAGCAGTTTTTCAATTTGCGCCGGTGGATTTTGTTGTGATATATCGGCAACATGCATAAATGCCGTGCGCTCAAGGCCAATTTCCACAAATGCTGACTGCATGCCAGGAAGTACTCTTACTACCTTAGCAAGATAGATGTTGCCAACGATGCCGCGTTGTCGGGTTCGCTCAATTTGAAGTTCCTGCACTGCTCCTTGTTGAATCAGCGCCACTCGGGTTTCTTGCGGGGTGATATTAATCAGTATTTCTTCTTGCATATGTAATTATTGGTGATTTAATAGATTTTAGGGATTGGTCAATAATGGACAAACAACATTTAGATTAATTAGTAATTGACTTGTCTCGTAAAGCGGAAGCCCCATGATACCGCTATAACTCCCTTGAATTGATCGTATTAAGGCACCACCTAACCCTTGAATTCCATATCCCCCCGCCTTGCCGAAAGGTTCTTTGCTTGAAATATAAGAGGCAATTTGTTGTTCTGATAGAGTGCCAAATTCGACTTCTGAAGTTTGTATAAAAACTACTGGGGTCTCTTGTATGTCGTGAAGGACGGCAACGCACGTGAGTACCTGATGGCGTTTTCCGCTCAATATTTTTAACATTCGGTATGCATCCCCTTCATCTATTGGTTTGCCTAGGATTTCAGCGAAAGGGATGCCTCCCAGACTAACTGTGGTATCGGCGCTAAGAATTGGCGCCCAAGGAACACCCTTTTCCCTCCAGCGGTTTTTTGCTGCCTCGCATTTGATTAAGGTTACTCGCTTCACATAGGTTTGGGCTTTTTCATTTTCTAGTGGAGTCTCAAGGGATTCGGTGTCTTCACCAAATTCGGGAGTTAGCAGTTCAAATCGGATTCCGATTTGTTTTAGGAGTTCTTGGCGTCTTGGGCTTTGGGAGGCAAGATAAATAAATGGGTACATGGGCTTAGGCTTTAACGAGTTATTCTCGATGATAGGGGTGTCCTTGCAAAATGGTCCATGCCCTATATAGTTGCTCAGTTAAAACAATTCGTGCCATGGCATGGGGTAGGGTAAAGCTTGATAGGCGCCATATTTCTTGAGCGCTCCGCTTAAGGTTTGAGTCTAACCCATCCGCTCCTCCAATTAGGAAGGCGACATCAGTACCTTCTTGTCTCCAACTGGTTAGTTGGGTTGCTAGATTTTGGGTTGTCTGGTCTTTTCCATGTTCGTCAAGCGCAATAACATGCGCTCCTTTTGGAATTGCGGCAGATATTTTTATTGCCTCTTTGGAAGTGGTTAAATCCGGTTTTATTTCTTTAATTTCAATGGTGCAGTCATTAGGCATTCGCTTAATGTAGTCACGAGTTGCTGTTGTTACCCATTCTGGCATCCGATGTCCAACCGAGAGAATCGTGAGACGCATTTCAGAGTGCAATCTTCCTAGTAATCAATGTCTTCGGATTCGCTGGCTTTAACCAAACCTTTGGTGTTTGCAAGTTTAACGCGGACGGGTTTGGATCCCCACATTCCTTCTAATTGGTAATAGGAGCGTAGAGTGGGTTGTAAGATATGAACAACAATATCGCCACAATCGACTAAAACCCATTCGCCAGTTTCAAGACCTTCAACAGATATAATCTCCCCGCCTTTGGCACAGACATCTTCTTTAACGGACATGGCAAGGGAGCGAGTTTGTCGGTTGCTTGAACCTGTTGCAATGATGACTCGATCAAATAATTCGCTTAATTTGGTGGTGTCATAAACACGAATATCTTGTGCTTTAACATCCTCTAGTGCATCGATAATGACGCGTTGTAATTTACGTAGTTCCATGGTTTCTCAGTTGAATATAGGGTGATCTTATCTGGATTATTTATATATGCCCAGATTTTTTATAAGTTCAAATACTTTTGGGGGTACGCCCTCATTTTTACCATTTGCCTCGTTAATAGTGGTTGATTGAAGAAAACTTTGCCTTAACTTGGTGGATGAGAGGTCAATTGATAAGCTTTTATCAAAATAGATTAATCCCGCTGGGGTTTCCCCAAGTTTTTTTGCATCCGCAGTTTGTTTTTGAAGCAATAGCTTTCCAATGGGCGATTCGGGGTTGATATCAAGGGTATGCTGTGGACGATTGGCAACGGCAAGATTAATAAAATGCAATAAATCACGCCAATCGTGCCAGGTTGGCAAGTTTAAAAATGAGTCAGCACCCATAAGCCAAATTATGCTGGCTGTTGGGCCGAGTTTTTCACGTAAAAGTTTTGCCGTATCTATTGTGTAACTAGATCCAGTGCGTTTGATTTCAGTATCGTCAACAAGAACTTTTGTGCTTGTATGACTCTGTATTAAAAGTCCTTTCAATTCTTCAGAAGCTGCCTCAGTTAATTGATAGCGAATTTTTGCTGGGGTGATATGAGGACTTTTTTGCCATGGGTCACCAGTTGGTATCCAAATGAGCTGATCCAACTGAAATAAGTTTGAAAAATAACTTGCTAGCAGAATATGACCCCAGTGCGGGGGATCAAAAGTTCCACCTAATATTCCAATTTTCTGCTTATCGTTCAAATTAGGTCAACCAGTTTCTTGGCTTAAGGTAATAGTTGTACAGTTTTGCCTCTGGAGTACCAGGCTCGGGGTGCCAGTTATAGCGCCAAGTAACAACAGGTGGCATTGACATCAAAATGGACTCCGATCTGCCTCCGGACTGCAATCCAAAAATAGTTCCCCTATCAAATATGAGATTGTATTCAACATATCGACCACGTCGGTATTCTTGAAATGATTTTTCTTCAGGTGTGAATTTTTCTAAATATCGTCTCTCAAGAATAGGCAGATAAGCATCTATAAATGCATTGCCTACAGAGCGGACTACGCTAAAGCATTCTTCAAAACTAAGTGCATTAAAATCATCGAAAAATATACCGCCAATTCCACGAGGCTCATTGCGGTGTTTTAAATAAAAATATTCATCGCACCACTTTTTAAAGCGAGGGTACAAATCCTCTCCATGGCCGTCTAGTGCATTCTTTGCGGTTTGATGAAAGTGTCTACAGTCTTCGTCGTATCCATAGTAGGGCGTGAGATCAAAGCCGCCACCAAACCACCAAATGGGGTCTTTATTTGGTGCCTGAGCAATGAAACATCGAACATTCATATGCGTGGTTGGAGCCTTGGGATTGTGAGGATGAAATACCAGTGAGACACCCATGGCTTCAAATGTTCGCCCAGCCACTTCAGGTCGGTTTTGAGTGGCAGATGCAGGCATTGCGTGTCCGCGAACATGCGAAAAACCAATACCCCCTTTCTCAAGAATATTGCCACCTTCTAGAATGCAGGTTCTTCCAGAGCCTTGTAGCTTGCTATCGGGGGGTTTATCCCAAACATCAACAGCAAAAGATTTTCCATCTAGCGCGCTAAAAGTTGAGACGATAGTATTTTGTAAGGCTAAAAAATATTCCTTAACAATTTGTATGTCAATTTTTTCTGAGGGCTGGGTTTTTGAAGGTGTTGTATGTTCCAAGATGGACTCGGTTTACTTAATAGCGTGATAGCCGATGTCTTTGCGAAATTGCATGCCATCAAAATGAACATTTTCAATGGCGGCGTAAGCTTTTTGCTGAGCTGCACGAACGGTATCAGCAAGTCCAACAACACACATGACTCGTCCTCCTGAAGTTACCAATTTGCCATTTTGAAATTGGGTACCAGCATGAAAAATGAGCTGGTCTTCTGTATCGATGGGCATACCGGTAATTTCATCTCCAGTTCTGGGGTGGTCAGGATAGTTAAATGCTGCCAAGACAACACCAAGTGCAGTTCGACGATCCCATTCAAGATTGATTTCGTCTAATTTTCCATCAACTGCAAAGTCAAGAGCATAAACTAAATCGCTGCGTAGTCGAGCCATAATCGGTTGCGTTTCAGGATCACCCATACGACAGTTAAATTCAAGCGTCTTGATTGTTCCGTTTGGACTAATCATTAATCCGGCATATAAAAAACCCGTATATGGAATTCCATCGGAGGCCATACCTTTTACGGTAGGAATAATTACCTCTCTTAATGCGCGTGCATGAATTTCGGGTGTAACAACCGGTGCGGGGGAGTAAGCGCCCATCCCGCCTGTATTTGGCCCCTGATCTGCATCGAGTAAGCGTTTGTGGTCTTGGCTGGTAGCCAGCGCCAAGACATTTTTTCCATCCACTAAGACGATAAAACTAGCTTCTTCACCGGAGAGAAATTCCTCAATTACTACTCTGGCTCCGGCACCGCCAAATTTGTTATCGGATAGCATCATTTCTACTGCTGCATGAGCTTCATCAAGTCCCATTGCAACTACAACTCCTTTTCCGGCAGCAAGACCATCAGCTTTAATGACGATTGGCGCCCCTTTTTCGTTAAGGTAGGCGTGGGCATCTTGTGCATTTGAGAAGGTTTTGTAATCGGCAGTGGGGATTCCGTGACGTTTCATAAAAGCCTTGGAAAAATCCTTAGAGGATTCCAATTGTGCTGCAAGCCTTGTGGGCCCAAAAATTCTTAAGCCTTCATTGCGGAATACATCAACAATTCCTGCAGCCAGTGGCGCCTCTGGACCAACGACTGTTAAATGAATTTTTTCTCGCTTTGCAAAATTAGCCAATTCAAAAAGATCGGTGATTGGTAGGTTTTCAATTCCTCCTAATTGCTGCTTTGCTGTCGCGGTCCCGCCATTACCAGGAGCTACATAAACTTTATGAACTTGATCTGATTGGGCTAATTTCCAGGCTAACGCATGCTCACGTCCGCCCGATCCGATTAATAGTATTTTCATAACTAGGTTCTGAGCTGGCCTATTGATAAGTGATTAAAAAACTGCATTGGTAAATACATCTTGGACATCGTCTAAATTTTCCAGCGCTTCTAATAGTTTTTGCATGCTTTCAGCTTGCCCTCCTTCTAGGGCAATTTCATTTTCTGGGCGCATTGCAATGGTAGCAAGCTCTGCTTTAAATCCTGCTTTATTAAGTGCATCTTGTATTTTTGAGAAGTCAGAAACTGGCGTTAGCACCTCAATTGCTCCATCCTCATGCGTTATGACATCTTCCGCTCCAGCGTCAAGGCCAACTTCCATTATCCGATCTTCATTTGTGCCCGGGGCAAATAGCATTTGACCGCAATGCTTAAATAGGAAAGCCACGGAACCTTCGGCTCCCATATTCCCGCCATTCTTAGTAAAGGCATGGCGTACTTCAGCAACAGTGCGGGTGCGATTATCGGTCATGCAATCGACAATGATCGCTGCTCCATTAATGCCATAGCCCTCATAACGAATCTCTTCGTAATGGACCCCCTCAAGGGATCCCGCCCCTCTTTGGATTGCCCTTTGGACATTGTCGTTTGGCATATTCGCATCTTTTGCTTTATCTACAGCAAGGCGAAGACGTGGATTGGTAGCAAGATCCCCCCCTCCAAGCTTAGAGGCAACGGTGATTTCTTTAATTAGTTTGGTCCAAATCTTGCCGCGTTTTTCGTCTTGACGACCTTTACGGTGTTGAATATTAGCCCATTTTGAATGGCCAGCCATGCAGATAGATCCTTTAGATTGGTTTCGATCGAAACCCTAATTTTAGGCAAAATATCGTTGCTTAAGCCAAAAATCATATAAATAACGTTTAATTTAACAAAATCATGATTAACTAGCCAATGATGATTTTAGGCAAGATTGGACAATAACCCATATTTAATCGATGAAGGTTTTCAAGAACAGGGAATAAGCTCCTCATTTTTGTTAAACTTTCACCTCTTCATGGTTTCCTATGGTTTTTTACAGGAAGCACACCTGCCTCGGTGATGGAATTGGTAGACGTGCCGGACTCAAAATCCGGTGCCGCAAGGCGTGTCGGTTCGAGTCCGACCCGAGGCACCATTTATTTATGGCTAAAACCCCTAATGTTTTTAAAAACGTGATTTAGGGCTTATAAATGATTCCGAGAATTCACAATTAACGAAATGATTTGAAATCAATTTTTTATTATCAGGTTGGATATTTTTCCTAAGGTGATATTTGGATAGTTAAAAAAATTATTTCCACCAAATAGGAAAAAAAGACGTTTACTAATATTTTTATAAAGGTGGCTTTTATTCAAACCTTCGAGAATAAATTGTTTTAAATCAAACACAGTAACCTCAAGTTCAAGGATACTTAGAAAATGCAGTTATTTGCACTTAAATCCTATGGATAAACATTACCTCACCCCTCTTTTTCAACCCAAATCAATTGCTGTATTTATCAATAATATTGATGATAAAGACAAGCAATTTCATAATGCAAAAGCGTTACATGAAGCCATAAGTGCTCATAAATTTAAAGGTGCGATAACTTATCTGGATATTCACGCCAAGGGCACCTTAGTGGAGTTGGGAAAATTGCAGGCTGATCTAGCAATCATTGCTTTGCCGCCCGAGGAAATTTTGGCCGCGCTGGATATGGCTGGGCGTATAAAATGCCGTGCTGCATTGGTAATTGGGAGCGGTGCCGATGCTAAGTCTGCTGCAGATATGCATCAATTAGCGCGCCATCATGGCATGCATTTGCTCGGACCTAATAGTTTGGGTTTTCAGCGCCCTCGAAGCGATTTAAATGCCAGCGTAATTGGTGATTTGGCAATGCCTGGTCCATTGGCTCTCATATCCCAGTCTGGAGCATTGACTGCTTCAATATTGGATTGGGCAAAACAAAATCAGGTTGGATTTTCAAATGTAATCTCTTTGGGGCCGAATACCTCGGTTGATATTGCACAGGTGCTGGATTATCTGGCTTCAGATGCTCAGACTCATAGTATTGTTATTTATCTTGAAGGCATTTCAAATGCTCGAGGGTTTATGAGCGCACTGAGGTCTGCGGCTCGTGCGAAACCGGTTGTTGTATTAAAAGCTGGTCGTAAAGCAGCCGGGAATCGAGCCGCTCAGACGCATAGTGGTGCGATTGTTGGAAGTGACGACGTATTTGATGCTGCCTTACGGCGTGCCGGAGCAGTTCGAGTTAGGTCTTTCGTTGAATTATTTTCAGCAGCCAAGTGTTTGGCATCTCGATATCGTCCAGTCGGCAATCGCCTGGCAATCATCACCAATGGGGGTGGTCCTGGGGTATTGGCTGCAGATTGGATTGCTCAAATTCATCTTCAACTTGGTAAGCTATCCCAAGATGCGGTTGATAAGTTAAAACCCCTTTTGGCACCGCTGGCATCTTTAAGTGACTTAATAGATTTGTCTGAGGAGGCAACTCCAGAACAGTATCAGGCTGCAATCGAAACTGCAAATAACGATAAAAACATTGATGGTTTATTGGTAATTTATTCGCCAAAATTTGGTGTAGATGGACTAGCGATTGCTTGTGCAATTATTGAGACCAGATCCAATATTAGTAAACCTATTTTAAGTTGCTGGATGGGAGATTCAACAGTGGTTGGTGCTAGGGAGTTATTGGCTAACTCAGCTATACCAACTTTTCGAACGCCAGAGGCTGCGGTTGGTGCTTTTGGCAATATCGCGAGTTTTTATCAAAATCAGCAACTTTTGCAACAGACTCCGCCACCGCTTTCGACTCTAGCTCAGCCTGATGTTGAGGGTGCAAGATTGCTTATTGAAAACGTTCTTGCTGAACGTCGAAAAGTCTTAACCGAAATGGAGTCTAAGGCGTTATTGTCCGCATTTCACATTCCTGTAACGCAAACTATTTTGGCGCGTAGTGCAAACGATGCAATGATGATTGCAACACAATTGGGCTATCCCGTTGCCTTGAAAATTGATTCGCCAGACATAAGCCATAAATCAGACGTTGATGGAGTGGCTTTAAATGTAATGAATGCAGTGGGCGTGCGCGATGTTTATAACGGCATCATTCAATCGGTAGGTAAATTGGCACCAAAGGCACGTATCAATGGCGTGACGGTACAAAGAATGGCCAGAAGCAAGCGAGGGCGAGAACTTTATATTGGGCTTGTTACTGATCAACCGTTTGGTCCAGTATTGGCATTTGGTGCTGGCGGGACGATGATTGAATTGTTAGATGATCGTACTATGGAGTTGCCGCCACTAAACCAGTTTCTTGCTCACCGCATGATAGAGCGTTCGCGAGTTGCTGAAACGCTCAGTGAGTGGAGGGGCGCTACGGCTGTTGATATCAAGGCTTTAGAACATGTATTGTTGCGCGTTTCTGAAATGGCCTGCGAACTGCCTCAACTTCGTGAAATGGATATCAATCCCATCATTGTTGATGAGTCAGGCGCAATAGCAGTAGATGCTCGAATTGTGATAGATAATTCGCTACAGCCAATAGAAGGTCAATCAAAGATTTATAACCATTTGGCTATACTGCCTTACCCATTAAGGTATGAACAAGTTTGGCCTCTAAAGGGTGGCGGGGATTATGTGGTGAGACCAATTCATCCTGATGACGCACAAATGCTGCAAGACTTGGTATCAAGCCTATCGCCGGAAAGTCGTTATTTTCGGTTTGTTGCCACCATTTCTGAATTACCACCAGCAATGCTTTCCCGTTTTACATTGATAGATTACGATCGAGAAATGGCGTTAGTTGCGGTAGTGAAGGAGAAAAAACCCAACGAGGCCGGTGAGGTTGTGGAGGTAGATCGAATTGTTGGTGTTTCGAGATACATTACGAATCCAGACAGAGCAAGTTGCGAATTTTCTTTGTTGGTCGCAGATGACTTTAGTGGCAAGGGTTTGGGTTCACGCTTAATGTTGAGCATTATGGAGGTAGCTCGCGACAAAGGATTGACTGAAATTGATGGTTTGGTGTTAGCAAACAACCCAAGCATGCTCAAATTAATGCGTGGACTTGGCTTCACTATTAAGGAATTTCCAGAAGATCCGGATTTTAAACTGGTAACCCATGCTCTTTAAAACATGCTTTAAAGAGTAATCCTGTCAAATTATGGGATTTAAGACAACGTTTATTCGTTCCCATCACCCTTTTTTTCTACAACAGCCTCATACAATCTTCCGGCAATAAAGCCGATAGTAAATGAGACAAGTACAGTAAATAATGTTGTCAATTTTCACTCCTTTGCCTAAGTAAGTGGCTAAACATCTTTAATTATTTGCATTAAATATAACTTAAATCTATTTTATTGAGAAATTCTAATCATTTTCCCTGATTAGGGAAAATGATTAATGCTCCAAAATGGAGAATGGCCATTAAGATGGCTTTTTGGACGCGAAAGTAAATAGGTCCAAACGTTGATTGTGCAAGGATCAACATGGGCCCAAATTTTAAATTTGATAGTTATCGGATTCGCCCAACATTGCTTGCTCGACAATTTTACGAGTTAAAGTTGGTGAAAAAAGCTCTATGAAGGTGTATACAAAAGAACGTAAGTAGGCACCCTGCTTAACTCCGAGATGGGTTATATTGTTGCCAAATAAATGACCGGCGGGAATAATTCTCAAGTTTCGATCCCGTTCTTGATCAAATGCAACTCCCGCGACAATCCCAACCCCCATGCCAATTTCTACATAAGTTTTAATTACGTCGGCATCAATCGCCTCTAAAATAATATCCGGCTGCAAGTTCCGTTGAGCAAAAGCAGCGTCAATTTTTGTTCTTCCGGCAAATGCCCTGTCGTAGGTAATAATTGGGTATTTAATTAACTCTTCTAGGGAGAGGTTTTTCTGATTTAGAAGCGGATGACTTAGGGGTACGATTACAACGTGCTGCCATTGATAGCCAGGAAGAGCTAGAACTCCCGGAGTATTTGCAATCCCTTCAGTCGCAATGGCTATGTCTGCGCGATCATGCAATAGTGTCTCAGAGATTTGACCTGGGCTGCCTTGCTGAATACTGACATGCACTTTTGGAAATCGCTTGGTAAATTCACTCAACACCTTTGGTAGTGCGTAGCGTGCTTGGGTATGGGTTGTGGCGATTACAAAGTTTCCTTGGTCCTGACTTGCAAAATCCTTACCAACGCGTTTAAGTGTTTCCACTTCATCAAGAATTCGTTCGATTGAAATCAAAATTCGTTTACCCGGCTCCGTAAGCGATCGAATGCGCTTACCATGTCGGCGAAAAATTTCAACCCCCAGTTCGTCTTCCAGTTCAATAATTGCCTTAGAGACGCCTGGTTGTGAGGTAAATAAAGCCTTGGCTGCGGTAGTTAGATTGAAATTTTGCCTAACTGCTTCACGCACAAAACGGAATTGATGCAGGTTCATATTTGTCCTAATATCTAAAAAGATATAAAAAATTATTCTAAATTATTTTTAGATATAAAGAGCCATATTTTTGTAAACTTTACTTTTGCCACAATTAGAGAGCGTAATGTTAAGCGCGAGATACCCATCGAAGACTGACCAAAGCTAGCAAAAAGTAGAGGAGTGGAGGGGTGATTGCAGTTAGCATTGGGGGCCAGGAACCCAATAGGCCAACATTTGAAAAAAGTGAATTAAACAATTGAAAACTCATACCAAGCATGATTCCACCAAATACTTTGATGCCAACACTCCCTGCTCGAACTTTAAGGTATGCAAATGGTAGTGCCAACGTAAGCATTACAAAGATGGTGAAGGGATAAACTACTTTTTTCCAAAAAGCAATTGAGTGCCGTTGAATATCTTGTTTATTTTCTTGTAAATGAGTAATGAATCTAGCCAAGCTGAGAATAGACATTTTTTCAGGGCTAATTAATAAGACACCCAAAATTTGAGGAGTTACTTCAGATTCAAGTGCCAAAGTTGGGTAGATAAATGTCTGGGCTGAATAAACGGGTGCCAAGGGATCAATTTGTTTGGTTTCTTTAAAGCGTGTTTCTGTGACATTATCCAGTTCCCAAGCTCCCGAATGATTAAAACGTCCAGAAATGGCTTGGCGAATCGAAAGTAGCCGGTAAGAATCATCGAATTCGTACATGCGAATATTGCGAATTTCATTATCCTTCTCAATTTTCCCCACATTTACATAACGAACTCCCGGGCGTATTGGTCCGCTTCCGTCCGCGTCGCGAAGTCGATCCTTTAACCAAATTCCAGAACGAAATTGGGCTTCAGTAGCTCCACCTAGGGCCCGCATTCGAATTTGTTCCGAAATGGATTCGGCATAAGGTCCTAGCCATTCACTCATGCCAATCGTGAGAATAATTAAGGGTAGTGAAATTTTGATTAGGGTTATTAATCCACGTCGAATATCTAAGCCAGCAATACGCAAAATAGTGAATTCAGATTGACTGGCAAGCATTGCAAATACATAAATACTGCCAATGAGACCAGCTATTGGAATAATTTCGGCTATTCTGCTGGGCGCTTTTAGAAGGACATGCACTAAAGCAAGTAGCAAAGTATATTTTGCGTTCACAGATCCAAGTTCGCTGAGAATGTCAAAAAACAGAAATAGGGCAACCAGGGCAAAAAGAATAAACCCAAAAGCAGCATAAATTTGCTTGGCTAAGTACCTTTCAAAAATGTATGGAAAGATCAATTTCATTTTTTAGTCAAGAAAGCCGGTAATTGTCTTAGCCACCATTTGAGTGATGGATTAATTCGGTTTCGGATGAGGGCTGTGGCGATAAGTAACGCAAGAAGATGAATGGGCCAGATGCCAATTACAAAATGCAATTTTCCTTGAGAGACAAAGTTTTGTGTGAGATTGAGAAGGTTGCTATAAATTAAATAGATGAGAACTGCGTAGAACATAGCTGTGTAGTTTCCTAGGCGTGGATTTACATACGCTAAAGGAATGGCAATTAATACCAACCCAAGTGCCATTAGGGGTAAACCAAGTCGCCATAGTAATTCTCCCAAATTGGGATTCGTGGGATCTGTAATGAGTTCAGTAACCGTTCGTTCTCTATCTCTGGCGGGGGGTTCCTTGACGTCCTTGCTGCGAATTTTTGTTTGATACTCATCAAATTCTATGATTCGGAAGTCTGGTTGTGTAGGCTGTCCCTCATAACGGCGCCCATGGTTCAGAATGATTGTTTTTTCACCATTTGCAGAGTTTTGAACAAATCCTACCGATGCTACGGCTATATTAAGTCGCTGATTTCTAGAGTCAGCCACAAAGATATTTTTTACTTCGCTTTTCTCCACATCCAGTTCTTCGATAAAAAATACCCGATCGGCTTTTGCAGATTCGCGAAATTGCCCAGGTGTAGCCATTGATACATCATCTCGCTGCTGAAATCGTTGGCTAATTAGTGTGGATTCACGATTAGCCCATGGCCAAACAATCAAGGCAAGTATTGCAATAATGATAATTAGTGGGGTTGCAAATTGAAGTATGGGGCGTATCAGGCTAACCACACTAAGCCCACTAGCAAACCAGACGATCATTTCGGAATCCTTGTACCAACGCACAAGGACAATTAAAACGGCGACAAATAGGGAAACCGTCAGGAGAACCGCCATATAACCTAAGGTCGCCAATGCTATTAATACCAGAGCATCCTCGGGATTTACTGAGCCATTAGCGGCAAAACCCAAAATACGTATAACCAACGTGGTGATCATGATGGTTACGAGCACTAAAAAAACTCCTCCTGTAGTAAAACTGAGTTCACGACGGAGGGCTTGTTTAAAAATCATGTTTTAGGTAATGCGCCTTGGTTGGTTTTTGTTGAGTCTAGAAAGGGGTTTTATTGTCGGAGGATAATGGATAGATTAACTTAATTTCTTAAACTTATTGCAACGAACGATGACAAACCAATTTAATACGAAGATTTTCCCAAAAGCAGACTTAAATAACCCAAAATTGATTCAATCGGGATTGGAATCCCTAACATCACAGCCAAGCGATTGCCTAGTGTTGGCATATTCCGCGATGGATTTGGCTAATTTTTCAGTAATAAATGCCTCCAAGGCAAATAAAAAGAAACCATCGGGTATTTTATGGGAACTTGATCAACTGCTTGGCGGTTCTGTTCAAAATGCCAAAACTTCAGGTGATTTAGACGGTAAGCAAGCCTCCATTTGTTTATTAAGGTCAGAAAGCAATTGGTTAAATCATGGGGTACAGGCAAAACGGGTGCTTTTAATAGGTTTGGGAGAGGTCGTTTTTGGGCAAACCGTTGCATTGAGCGTTTATGCAAAGATTATTCGCGTTGCTTTGAAATTCTTAAGTGGAGGAGCAATTAAGTCCGCAATGTGGTTTGTTCCAAGTTTTGTTTTAACTAGTGATAGCAGTGTTTTAACTGAGGAAATTCCTAAATTAGTGCGGTTAACGGCACAGATCGCGGGGGATCAGGCCTATCGCTTTGGTGTACGTCAGCCAACAATGAAATTTAAATTAAAAGAACTGGCCGATCCTTTTAAGCACTTGGTATTCGTTGGTAATGAGCGTTGCTCTAAGCCGTTAAACCTTGCGGTTGTGCAAAGTAACGCTCTCGTAGAGGGCATGAATCTTGCAAAGGATTTGGGTAATTTACCCCCAAATATTTGCACGCCTTCCTATTTGGCAAAAACTGCTATAAGTTTAGGAAAAAAATCTAGCCTCAAGATTGAGGTACTTGGTCAAAAGAAAATTGAGGCTCTGGGGATGGGCTCCTTTCTTTCTGTTGCAAAGGGATCCGATAAACCACCGCAATTCATCATTATTCGACATCAGGGTGGTAAAACAAATGAAGCGCCAATAGTTTTGGTTGGGAAGGGGATTACTTTTGATACAGGAGGTATCTCCCTCAAGCCAGGCGATTCAATGGACGAGATGAAATATGATATGTGTGGAGCGGCATCCGTTATTGGTGCCCTCTATTCCATCGCCTTATTAGGATTAAAGAAAAATGTGATCGGCATCGTTCCAACTTGTGAAAATATGCCGTCGGGTGGCGCAACTAGGCCTGGCGATATTGTTAAAAGCATGTCAGGCCAAACCATTGAAATTTTAAATACCGATGCTGAAGGACGATTAATATTGTGCGATGCTTTAACCTATGTAGAGAGATTTAAGCCAAAGGTGGTTATAGATGTTGCAACTTTAACAGGGGCTTGCATTATTGCTCTGGGTCATGTTCACAGTGGTATATTTTCCGATGACGAAGAGCTAGTGAATGCCCTAACTCAGGCTGGAGAGCAGTCTTTAGATACGGTTTGGCGGCTTCCTTTGGATGCCGCATATCAAGAACAATTAAAGTCAAATTTTGCTGATATGGCTAACATCGGCGGACGTCCGGCCGGTAGTGTTACCGCTGCATGTTTTCTTGCTCGATTTACTGAAAAATATAATTGGGCTCATTTGGATATTGCTGGAACAGCATGGAGGAGTGGTGCTGCCAAGGGTTCGACTGGAAGGCCGGTGCCGCTATTGTTTAATTTCTTAATTTCTTGAGCATAAGTATTCCTAATGGCTCGCATAGATTTTCATAGTAACGTAAATGATAAGCTTAGCTATGCGTGCCGTTTGGCTCGTAAAATTTGGAGCACAGTTATTTCTGGAGATCCGGTCCAACACATTGTTATGGTTGGCGAAAGACCCGATTTAAACAAATTAAATGAATTGCTTTGGAGTTTTAATAAGACTGATTTTTTACCCCATTGTTTTATAGATGACGAGTTGGCTGCTGAAACACCAATTGTGCTTAGCGAGAACTTTTCTTTTGATGCTATTCCCCATGCCAATGTATTGATCCATTTGGGAAAGCGATTTCCAGAAGATATACCTGTCTTGGTTGCACGTTTTCCTAGAATTATTGAATTGGTATCAACAAATGAAGAAGAGCGTTTAGCTGGCCGTGAGCGTTATAAGCTGTATCGAGAATTAGGCCATGAACTGCACAATTTTGATCAATCCAAGAGTTAACCCAAGTTTTACGATAAGCCTATGTTGACCCATCCTCAATTTAATCCCGTAGCCATTCAAATGGGATCTTTTGCAATACATTGGTATGGAGTAATGTACCTAATGGCATTTACGCAATTTCTTTTGCTTGGGCGAATGCGGATTCGCGCCCCACAATTCCAGGCTTTGGGTTGGACAATGAAGGACCTAGAGGATTTATTGTTTTGCGGTGTGCTAGGAGTGGTTCTTGGTGGTCGTTTGGGGTACACCCTTTTTTATCTTCCGAGCTATTATTTTTCCCACCCATTGAGTATTTTGAAAATATGGGAAGGTGGTATGTCATTCCATGGTGGGTTGCTGGGGGTAATCATTTCCCTTGTTTGGTTTGCGTACCAACGAAAAATTTCCTTTTGGGTTGTGAGTGATTTTGTGGCTCCTTTGGTTCCTTTTGGCTTGGCTTTTGGTCGTTTAGGAAACTTTATTAATGGGGAATTATGGGGGAGGTCAACTGATTTACCCTGGGGGATGGTTTTTCCTTTAGTGGATGCTTTACCGCGACATCCTTCGCAGATATATCAGTTATTTGGGGAAGGCATTTTTCTTGGAATTGCCCTTTGGGTTTACTCAAGACAACAGCGCCGCTTAGGTCAAGTTTCTGGGGCTTTTTTAATTGGCTATGGGGTTTGTCGATTTTTAGCTGAATTTGCTCGCGAGCCTGATTCATTTCTTGGTCTATTAGGCTTGGGTCTTTCTATGGGGCAATGGCTTTCATTGCCAATGATTTTTTTGGGAGCCTTTCTCCTTTGCAGGAGAGGGAGTACAGTACAAAGCTAAAATCCTGTTCAATATACATCGGACAAATTCATGCTTGATGAAGAGATTACGCTCCGTAAATTAGAGATACTGCAATCTTTTGTTTTTACCAATAGCTTGGTAAAAACCGCAGAAGAACTTAACCTTAGCTCAGTAAGTATTCATAAAGCGTTGCGCTCGCTTGAAATTGGGATGCGCTGTCCTTTATTTATTCGGGAGGGTCGACAATTAAAACCTTTGCCAGCTGCACTCGCTTTGGCAGAAACCGCTTCCGACTTAATGGCAGACTTAAGTAGGACAATCAAGCGGATTAGGGAAAAGGCCGGTCATGGTGGTAGCCAAATTCGATTGGGGGCAATGTATTCTTTGACGGCCAATATTGTTCCAAGGTTAATTATGGGAACTAAAATTCGACGATCAGATTTAGATATAGATCTGGTTTTAGGGTCGAATGAAGACTTAATGAAAAAGCTGTTCGATCAAAGTGTAGATGCAATAGTCATTGCTATTCCAAAAGAAAATATTGATAGTGATATACAGGTGATTCCTTTGTTTGAGGACGATCTTTTGTTAGCTTCTCCTAAAGGATTTAAGAATAAACGGAGAAAAAAAATCGATTTAAAAGAGTTTCAAATGGAAAAATTTGTTACCTTAACTGATGGGTTTGCAACTTCCTCTGGTTTTCAGGAGGCTTTTCTAAAGGCAGGTATTAAGCCCAATATAGTGATGAAGGTAGGAGATATTTTTTCCTTAATGAATTTAGTGTCTGGTGGTATAGGGCATAGTTTGCTACCAGGTCGGGTGATGGATTTGATGGGGGATTCGATTCGCTTTACGCCCTTGATTGAGCGATACCAGGTTAGGCAGCGGATTGCTTTTATGTTTTTGAAAAATAACGAGCGAAATCCAAATATATTGGCTTTGACAGCCGAAGCCCGAATGTTGCACTTGGTTGAAAACGCAAAAGCGAGTAAGGGTTAGCCATTAGTATTAACTTTAGGTTAATGAATTCAATTTAACGTTAATTGATTTCAACATGCTAGGAGGTTAGATTAGTAGAGTATTAAGAGTTTGATTGGTGCCGAACTCTTTGGTTAATTTATTGTGAAAGATTTTCATGCTCGAAAAACTTGCAAAAGCCCGATACCTTTCTAGGGCCATCCGTTCGGTTAATCGCTTAATTTCAGAGCGCGGCGAATCAAATGCCGTCAGCATGGCAGATGAAGTTGTTCAGAATTATCGTAAATTGGCAAAAGATCAACATGCTCGTTTTTTTACTGAGTTAGTTGAAAAATTAAACCCCGATCCAGCTAAGGTTATGGGTGCTTCGAGGGCATATGCAGCCGATCCTAATGCCCGGAATTATATTCGTTTACAACGGGTGTCAGAGTCTCCGCGTCAGGAATTATTGAGACGATTAAATCGCGCCAGCAATGGAACGGCAGTCGTTGTCGAGATGCGTCGAGATTTATTACAGCTTCTAGATAAGAAGCCGGAATTGACTGCTGTAGATTTTGATATGCGCCATTTACTTTCCTCCTGGTTTAATCCTGGATTTTTAAAGATGCATCAGGTTGATTGGAAGTCGCCAGCTGAAGTATTAGAAAAACTTATTCAACATGAAGCCGTTCATGCAATTGATGGTTGGGATGACTTGCGAAGGCGCTTACAACCCGATCGTCGTTGTTTTGCCTTTTTTCATCCCCAATTACCAAATGAGCCATTAATTTTTGTAGAGGTAGCATTGCTTCCAGAGATTCCTAGAGTTATTACTCCCTTAGTGGATAAAAAGGCGGAAACGGTAAATTCGACACATCAGTTTAAGGTTGCGGCATTTTATTCCATTAGCAATTGCGAGCCAGGGTTGCGAGGCGTATCGATGGGCAATTTTTTAATTAAACGTGTCGCTGAGAAATTGCAGGCTGAATTCTCGAGCTTAAAAACATTTGTGACATTATCCCCAATACCAGGGTTTATCGACTGGGTGGCAGCTGGAGCCCATTTAGGTGATGGCGTCCCATCTGAGCGATTTAAGACAACATTAAAAACAGTACGCGATCAGGCGGTTCTCTCCTTGGATCTGGTAACTCGTTCATGGCCGGAGCGCATTAATTCTGGATGGCATCCTGAGCAGGCTCCGGAAAAGGAAAAGGAAGCACTCTTATCGTTAGCCGCAATATATTTGGCGTTAGGCTCCGCAGGAAGGGATGGGAATCCGGTGGCTAAATTCCATCTGGGGAATGGAGCTAGATTGCATCTAATTAATTGGGCTGGAGACCTATCTCGTAAGGGTTTACGTCAATCTGCAGGAATTATGGTGAACTATCTTTATGACCTATCATCCGTCGAGGTAAATCACGAAAATTTTGTAAGAGGTGAGGTAATGTACTCTCGGGCCGTCGCAAAACTAATGAGTGGTTAAGTTTTAAAAGTTATGAGATTAAAATGCATTAAAAATATGCAAATTACGGGATTTTGAAAATTAATTAGTAGCGGTAGAAAAAATAAAGTCATAACTAAAAATAGTTAGTTCAATAGGAGATTCAAATGTCAGATTCAAATAAAGTTAGCCAGTTGCGTCGTCAGCTTTTATTGGGTGCAGCAGTTACCTCTGTCTCATCTTATAACTTCTCATCTTTAGCCCTTGCAAGTCCAAGAGGGTTAAAGATCTCGCATCAATTTCCAAGTGGAACCGATTTTCGAGATCGTCTCTGTAAGAAATTTGGAGAAGAGGTGAAAAAGCGATCTCAAGGCGAGTTGACTTTTGAAGTCTACCCCCAGTCATCTTTAATGAAAACCAATGCGCAGTTTAGTGCGCTGCGAAAAGGGGCGTTGGATCTTAGTTTTTATCCTTTGCCATATGCAGGCGGTGAGGTTGTAGAAGCGAATATTGGCCTTATGCCAGCTTTGGTAAGCAGCTATGATCAGGGAGCTCGATGGAAGAATGCAGAAGTAGGAAAGCTTTTGACCAAAGTGCTTGAGGAAAAGGGAATCATAATGGTTAGCTGGGTTTGGCAAGCGGGCGGGGTTGCAACGCGCTCGGGGCCAATTATCCTTCCTGACGACATCAAGGGAGTAAAGGTTCGAGGAGGAAGTCGAGAGTTTGATGCCATGTTGAAGGCTGCTGGAGGGTCGGTAATGACATCCATTCCGTCAAACGAGGTATATCAGGCTATGCAAACTGGGTCGATTGAGGCCGCCTACACATCTTCCGCAAGTTTAATGTCATTTAAATTGGCCGAATTAAGTAAGAACTTCACTAGTGCTAAAAATAAATCATATTGGTATATGTTGGAACCATTAATGATGTCCAAGTCCATTTTTGATTCTTTACCCAAGAATCAACGTGACATCATTATGGCGGTAGGTAGCGATATGGAAAAGTTTGGCACAGAACAAGCTAAATTGGATGATATTGATGCATCTATTGCATTTGCAAAAGCAAGTAACAAGGTATTTGAATTGGATTCCTCAGCCGTGGATAAATGGAAAGCCGTTGCGCAAAAGTCAGCTTGGAAGGAATTTTCAGAGCGTAACGAAACTTGTGCAGCAATGATGCGCTCAGCTGAAAAGATTTCCTAAATATGCTAATGCTACTTAGAAAAGCAGATAAGTTGATGTCTGCGTTAAATCACATAATTGTTTTTTTTGGCTCTATTGCGTTGATGTCTGCTGCGATTATTTTAAGTTATAGCGTCATTTCGCGTGGGATATTTCATGAGGCTAATGATTGGCAAGATGAGGCGGCATTATTCTGCTTAGTGGGAGTTACATTTTTATGTAGCTCTTACGTTCAAGAAAGGCGAGGACATATTGGCATTTCAGCAATTGAGTCATTGTTACCTCATGGTGTGAATAAGGTACGAGCTATTGTGATTGACATTATTTCTTGCATATTCTTCATATTCTTTTCAATTAAAGCATGGGATCTTACTAAAGAGGCTTGGGTTGATGGGCAAGTTACGAATTCAACATGGGCCCCGTCATTATGGATTCCTTATTCAATGATGTTTGTGGGAACGGCTTTGTTGGCGTTTCAGATTTTTTTGCAAATATTTGTGAGGAAAACCTTTGAGCGTGATGTAGTAAGCGGGGGTCACTAATTATGTCCGTATTAAGTATTGGAATTATTTTTGGAATTGTTACTCTAATCATAATGTTTTCGGGCATATCGATTGCTTTTGCTTTAGGCATTGTTGCAATAATTTTTATGTATTTTTTTATGCCGGCATCCTCATTAGATACTGTTGCTCAAAATGTATATGAAGAGATGTCTAGCATCACCTTAATGTCGATTCCCCTATTTATTCTGAAGGGAGCCGCGATTGGTAGATCAAGGGCAGGTAAGGACCTTTATGACGCCTTGCATGTATGGCTTGGTAAAATTCCTGGCGGCCTAGGCGTTGCGAATGTTTTTGCCTGCGCTTTATTTGCAGCGATGGCGGGGTCTAGTCCTGCGACTTGTTCTGCAATCGGTAGTGCTGGAATTCCTGAAATGCGCAAGCGTGGCTACTCAGCAGGCTTTGCTGCAGGAATTATTGCTGCTGGTGGAACCCTGGGGATTTTGTTGCCACCTTCCATAACGATGATTTTGTATTCGGTTGCAGCAGAACAGTCATTGGGCAGGCTATTTCTAGCCGCTATAGGGCCAGGTGTTTTATTGGTGATTTTATTTTCAATTTATACGATCATTCGCTTTCGCAGTGAGTATCAGAAGGCGCACGATGCGTATAGTGCTGGCGCGCCATCTTCACCGATTTTAGAGCGGCATAACTACACCATGCAGCAGAAAATTAGCGCTTTGCCCAGAGTGCTACCATTCCTAGTTTTATTGATAGGGGTCATGGTTGCACTGTATGGAGGGTATGCAACCCCTGCTGAGACTGCAGGTCTTGGAGCTGTTTTTGCTTTTATATTGATTGCTGTTATTTATCGAATGTGGCGTTTTAAGGATTTATATCCGCTTCTTGATGTGACTATTAGAGAATCTGCAATGCTAATGTTCATCATTGGGATGTCCCTATTATTTGCAAATGTGATGAGTTATTTGCACTTGAGCCAGTCTGCAGCTCAAGCTATTGTTGATCTTAATGCCTCACGCTGGGTTTTGTTGGCAGCAATATTGCTGATGGTTATTGTTCTTGGTTTTTTCTTGCCTCCGGTTTCAATTATCTTAATGACTGCCCCGATACTATTGCCGCCACTTCGAGCGGCAGGATTTGATTTAGTTTGGTTTGGCGTGGTAATGACAATTGTTATGGAGACAGGATTAATTCATCCTCCGGTTGGGTTAAATATTTTTGTGATTAAGAACATAGCCCCTGATATTTCCTTGCACGACATTATTTATGGGGTTTTGCCATTTGTCGCAATTATGCTTTTTTCTGTCGTGATTCTCTGTGTTTTCCCAGAAATATCGACTGGATTATCGGATTTAGTTATGGGTCCTAAGATCGTTTGAGTATTAATATTTCCTAAGGGTTTTTCATGAATTTGTATTCGTTGTTAGAAAAAGGTTTTCCAAAAGATAAGAAGTCTTGCGCGATTGAGACCCATGATGGCCTTTATTACTCTTGGGGTGATTTAGAGCGAGCAACCAACATGATGGCGAATTTGTTGAAAGACCTTCAACTGCCTATTGGCTCTCGAATAGCGGTTCAGGTAGAAAAATCTCCCGAAGCATTATTTTTGTACTTGGCTACACTGAAGGCGGGTTTTGTTTATCTGCCACTAAATACCGCTTATCAGGCATCTGAAATCGAATATTTTATTGAGAATGCCAATCCGGATGTTGTGGTCTGCAGTAGTAAAAATTTTTCTTGGGTATCGAAAATTGCCTTTAAGGCAAATACCAGCCATGTTTTTACATTGGACGACAATCGTAAAGGGACTTTATTGGATCGTTCGGTTTTTTTTGGCGATAAGTTTAAAGCCGTCCCGCGTGACGATGATGATTTAGCCGCTATTTTGTATACATCTGGAACTACTGGTAGGAGCAAGGGCGCTATGTTGACGCATCGAAACTTGGGCAGTAACGCCCTTGTTTTGAAAAAATTCTGGGGGTGGAAAAAAGGCGATGTTTTACTGCATGCTTTACCCATTTTCCACGTGCATGGATTATTTGTGGCGGCACACGGCGCTCTAATTAACGGCAGTAAGATGATTTGGCTGCCTCGCTTAGATACCGCTCAATTAATTCAACACATGCCTCAATCCACGATCATGATGGGCGTACCCACATTTTATGTTCGTTTATTAGCTGACAAAAGATTCACCAAAGAAGTTTGTAAAAATATGCGCTTGTTCATTTCTGGATCTGCACCTTTGTTAACCGAGACATTTACTCAATTTAAAAAATTAACAGGTCAGGTGATTTTGGAGCGTTATGGCATGAGTGAAACAATCATGCTGGTTTCCAATCCTTATAAGGGTGACCGCGTTGGCGGGTCAGTTGGAGTTCCTTTGCCGGGCGTAAAAGTACGGGTTGTGAATGAAAACAACAAGACTTGTGACATTAATGAGATTGGTGATATTCAAGTAAAAGGCCCAAATATTTTTAAGGGATATTGGCAGATGCCGGAAAAAACGGCTGAAGAATTTACTAGGGATGGTTGGTTTAAAACTGGTGATGTTGGTCGTTGGGGCGGCGTTACCAATAGCGGCAGAGTTCCAAAGAACTATCTTTGTATCGTAGGTCGGAGTAAAGACCTAATAATTTCTGGTGGTTACAACGTATATCCCAAGGAGATAGAGAGTTTTATAGATGATATGGATGGGGTAGACGAAAGTGCCGTAATTGGCATTCCTCACCCTGATTTTGGCGAAGCGGTAATGGCCGTTGTTGTTCCAAAGGACGGTGTTAAATTAGATGTCCAGAAGATGATCAACACATTAAAAAGCCAAATTGCCAACTTCAAAGTGCCAAAGCAAATTGAAATAACTTTAAGCCTTCCTAGAAATGCAATGGGTAAAGTACAAAAAAATGTTTTGCGACAGCAGTATGTGGAAACAAATAGCAGTAAGGCTTGAGGTTACCTAACCTTAGCCACTGCTTTTTAGTATCCAAAGGCTTTACGACTTTCGTTAAACATAAAGGCGGCCATAAAAAATAGGATTACTCCGAAGATTCTTTTCAATTGAGTCACGTTTAGTTTTCGAGCCATCCTTGCGCCAAATGGAGCGGTAAAAATACTTACGGTCACAATACAAGCTACGGCAGGGAGATATACATATCCCAATGCTCCCGGTGGTAGGTCAGGGTTGTGCCAACTACCATACATGTATCCAATAGTTGCAGCTAAGGCAACAGGAAATCCCAATCCAGATGAAGTTGCCATGGCGATATGGGGTTTTACGTTGCACCAAATCATGAAGGGTACAGTAATAAACGCACCTCCAGCACCAACTAGACTTGCTAGGCCGCCTGCAAAGACTCCGAAAGAAAATAGTCCGATGCGTCCTGGTAACTCTCTTCCAGGTTTGGGTTTTTTATTAATCAGCATTTGTATCGAGCTGTAGATAATAAAAAAAGAAAAAAAGAGTGAAAGCCATTCAGTTTTTAATGACTCAAATAATTTACTTCCACCAATTAAACCCCCAACAATCATTCCAGGACTCAGAACGGCAACCAGCTTCCAGTCTATAGAGTTGTGTTTTTGGTGAGCCCTAACCGCCGATGTTGTAGTAAATAAAATGGTAGCCATGCCGGTGGCGATAGCCATATGCACAATTAAGCTTGGATTAAAGTTTTGATGCTTAAAAACCAAAATCATGAAGGGAACTAGAATCATGCCGCCCCCTAAACCTAAAAGACCCGCAAGAAATCCTGAGGCGCTACCACATAACAGCAGCAAAATAATGTCGTTCAGACTCATGAAAATGAATTCCCCGCCTTAGCCGCTAGGCCGTCATCCTGAA